>CBFIGU010000145.1:0-4654 GCA_965662165.1 Psychroflexus sp. | reverse complement strand
TACAAAGTATATTGACCCATTAAAGTTTTGCTTAACTTTAATGGGTTTTTTACTATGATATTTTTTTTAAAACTTAATTACTTTAATAATCCTTCAAGGGTTTTAAACCCTTGAAGGATTATTATTGGATTCTAAAAAAAACAGCCATATCAAGCCCTCGGATGATATTTCAACACCGTTTGCTTTAAATGTGAAGTATCTAAATGCATGTAAATTTCGGTTGTAGTGATGCTTTCGTGTCCTAGCATTTGCTGGATGGCGCGTAAGTCGGCTCCATTTTCTAATAAATGTGTAGCAAAAGAATGTCTGAAAGTGTGCGGACTAATTTTCTTTTTGATATTGGCCGCTTTGGCTAAGTTTTTTACAATGGTAAAAATCATTACGCGTGTTAAAGGTTTTCCTCGCCTATTGAGAAATAAAATATCGCTTGCACTTTTATCTATGGGTTCATGAACACGAATTTCATTTTTATAGATATTAATCAGTTTAATGGTATAGTCACCTATAGGCACTAATCGTTGTTTATTTCCTTTACCGCTTACACTTATAAAACCTTCTTCAAAATATAAATCAGATAATTTCAGGTTAATTAATTCACTTACCCGTAAACCACAACCGTACAAGGTTTCAATAATGGCTCGATTACGTTCAGCTAGGGGTCGGCTCAAATCAATACTAGAAATTAAGCTGTCTATTTCTTCAGTAGATAAAGTATCAGGGAGTTTTCTTCCAATTTTTGGAGTTTCAATAAGCTCAGCTGGATTGTCTTTTCTGTAATCTTCAATTAGTAAGTATTCAAAAAAACTTTTAATACCCGAAATAATTCTAGCTTGGCTACGTGCATTAACAGCTTTAGAAATAGCAAAGATAAAAGCTTGAATTTCTTTTGACTGAATACGTAATGGAGATGTTTCAATTTGATAATCATTCAAAAAATGAATCAACTTTTGCAAGTCGAGACCATAATTTTGAACCGTATTCTCTGCAAGACCACGTTCAATTCGTAAATAATTTTGAAACTCTTTCTGTGCCTGAATCCAATTCATTTCTAAGAATATAAAAGCAAAGTAACATATTCGTATTAAAATATTTTCTATTTTTATGAATTATAAAGCTAGCTAGGTATGAAAATACATATTATTAATGGTCCTAACTTAAATATGTTGGGAATTAGAGAACCAGAAATTTATGGTAAGACATCTTTTACTGAGTATTTCTCTGAATTACAAGAGCAATTTAAAGATGTTGAACTCTCTTATTTTCATAGTAATATTGAAGGTGAATTGATTTCTGAGATTCATGAAGCAAATAATAATGTAGATGGTATTATTTTAAATGCGGCAGCTTATACACATACTTCTATTGCCATAGCAGATGCCGTAAAAATACTCGATATTCCTGTGGTTGAAGTGCACATTTCTAATGTGCATGCTAGAGAAGAATTCAGAAAACACTCTTATATTGCACCACATGCTTTAGGTGTAATTTCTGGTTTTGGCTTACAAAGTTATGCGCTTGCATTACAGAGTTTTGTGTAGATTTAAATTTACAGATTAGTTTTCTTAGTATTTTAAAAATACACTATACTTGTTTGTGAAAAGATTATCAAAAAACACATTATGAAATTTTTACAGATCATCAGTCTAATGATGCTGATTCTTACCTCCTGTACTGCCAAAAAAGTGTCTGAATTTGAAAATGGCATCATTAAATTTAAAGGCTGTCCAGATGGTGGCAATTGTAATGTTGAACAAATAAAAAATTCACAAATTAGTCTTGAAGAAGACGGAACAGGAGTTTTATATCCAAAAATTAGAAAATCGAACACACATCACTTATACAAAATAACATATACTAAAGAAGCTGACAAAACTATAGCTGATAATGAATATCAAGAAGTAATCTATTTTGAAATAGAAAAAAGTAAAACGTTCAGAAAACTGAATAATAAAGCACTAGACCGAGCTAAAGTAATTTATGGAAGAAGCTGTAGGTGTCCTGGGATGAATGGATTTGAACCTGTTTATAAAGGCAGTTTAGATTTTGAAACTTTTAGGCAAATCACTGAAATTAAAATTGATATTCAACCTGAAAAATATCCTATTTTAATGAAAGACATAAGCACTACGGTTAGCTTTTATGAATAATAGTTCAATATAATTAAGCTAATTATATCTAGTTTATCTGGCAAAGTGTACTTTTGCAACGAAAATTTGCATCATGAGTCAAGACCCAAAAGAACGTTATGCCCAACGTGGTGTATCTGCACAAAAACAAGATGTACATCAAGCCATAAAAAAAATTGACAAAGGTTTATTTCCGAAAGCCTTTTGTAAAATCGTTCCCGATTACCTTACACAAAGTAATGAGCATTGTATCGTTATGCATGCTGATGGCGCAGGTACAAAGTCTTCGTTAGCTTACATGTACTGGAAAGAAACAGGAGACATTTCAGTTTGGAAAGGCATTGCACAAGATGCGTTAATTATGAACATAGACGATTTATTGTGTGTTGGTGCTACACAATCTATTTTGCTATCTTCTACTATTGGCAGAAATAAAAACCTGATTCCTGGCGAAGTGATTTCAGCTATTATTAATGGTACGGAAGAATTAATTACCGACTTAAAAAAATATGGAGTTGAAATTCATTCAACTGGAGGAGAAACTGCAGATGTTGGTGATTTGGTAAGAACCATTATTGTAGACTCAACAGTTACTGCCCGAATGAAAAGGGATGATGTAATTGATAATGCAAATATAAAAGCTGGAGATGTTATTGTTGGCTTATCTTCTTTTGGCCAAGCTAGTTATGAAAATGAATATAACGGCGGCATGGGAAGTAATGGACTTAATTCTGCTAGACCTGATGTGCTACACAAAATTTTAAAAGAAAAATACCCCGAAAGTTATGACCACGCTATCCCAGAAGAATTAACCTATTCGGGAAGCAAGCATCTAACCGACAAAATTGATGATGTTAGTTTAGATGTAGGAAAATTAATTTTATCGCCAACCCGTACTTACGCCCCAATTATTTCAGAAGTATTACGTAAAGTTGATAAAAAGGAAATTCACGGAATGGTGCATTGTTCTGGCGGTGCTCAAACTAAAGTGCTTCATTTTGTTAACCAAGTTCACGTAATTAAAGACAACTTATTCCCTACTCCACCCTTATTTGAATTAATTCAAAAAGAAAGTAATACAGATTGGAGAGAAATGTATCAAGTTTTTAATATGGGCCATAGAATGGAACTCTATGTTAGTGAAGAAAAAGCTTCAAAAATTATTGAAATTTCAAAATCATTCAATGTAGATGCACAAATTATTGGTCACATTGAAGCGTCAGATTCTAAAAAACTAACAATAAAATCGGCTCACGGAAGTTTTAGCTACTAGTAAGTTAGCCCATTTATGAATAGAATTTATATTATTTTATTTTTGTTATTGTGCACTTTCTCTGCACAGTCGCAAAGAAATCCGCTTTTTTTTAAAGAGCGTCCTCTTAATGTGTTTATCCGAAAAGCTAAAATTGTTCATTTTGTAAAAGATTATACAGATTTAAATTATAAAGTAGATAACGCTACTATTCTTTTACCCATACAAGCGCCTGAAACATTTTGGAAAAAGATTAATCGATTTTCATTCGATTTTACACAGGTTTCATTTTCTAATTGGAATGCTGGTGGTGTAAGTTCAATTGCAGGATTATCAGACATTCGTTTTAGGAGAACTTATGAAAAAGGCTTCATACGTTGGAATAACGAAATGATTATTAGGTATGGGTTAAACAAACAAGCCAATCAAAATTGGAGAAAAACAGATGATGATTTTGAAGTAGTATCTACTTTTGGTTATAAATTCAGTAAAACTTCTAAATGGTTTTATACAGCAAGGTCTAGTTTTAAAACTCAGCTTACTCCCGGGTACAACTACCCTAATCGCGAAGTGAGTATTTCTCAAATTATGGCACCAGGTTATTTCTTTTTAGGTGCAGGAGCAGAATATTCTGAACCCAAAAAAGAACTCATTTTTTATATTTCGCCATTAACCCAAAAAACAACATTTGTACTAAATCAGCGACTTGCAGACCAAGGTGCTTTTGGAGTTAGAGAAGCTGTTAGAGATGCTGAAGGCAACATTATAGAAAACGGAAGCCTAATTAGAAATGAAACGGGTATTTTGGTTAAAAGCGAGTTTAGAGAAGAAATAATAGACGAAGTAATTGTTTTTAGTAGAATTAGTTTATTTACAGACTACTTTAAAAATTTTGGTAATATAGATGTAGATTGGGAACTTATTTTAGATTTTAAAGTAAACGATTACATTAAAGCCCGAATTGGTTCTCATCTTAGGTATGATGACGATATTAGAACAACTAGTACAGACGAAGGTGGTCTTGAAAGAGATGAAGGACCAAAAATACAATGGAAACAACAACTAGGTGTTGGAATTTTAATTGAATTGTAAAGGCTTTTGCAAGCGTGTGCGTTTTATTCCTTAAATTTGTGCATTAAATAAATTTCATGTTAGACAAACTCAATATTGTAAAACAACGTTTCGACGAAGTAAACGATCTAATTATTCAACCTGAAATAATTAGCGATCAAAAACGGTATGTTGATTTATCAAAAGAATAAAAAGAATTAAAAGA
>CBFIGU010000144.1:0-4684 GCA_965662165.1 Psychroflexus sp. | reverse complement strand
AAGAAGCGATTGATTTAAACCAATTGGAAGCTGGGGTTTACCTCGTAAAAGTAGAAAGCGAAGAAATTAACTTCACGCAAAAAATCATTAAAAAGTAAAGCCATGAAAAAAAGAACATTCAACATAAAAAAAGTTACTTTGAGTTTAGTTGCAATCTTTCTATTAAGCTTTCACGCTAATGCACAAAGTTTAGAAGATGCCTTAGGCTTCAGCGAAACCGTGAATGATGTGCCCGAAGCTCCTATCCATTTATTAATCCCTGTTGCTTTAGCTATAGGTGGATATTTTGGCATAAAGGAACTCAAAAAGTAAGATAGATTATCTTATTCTTATTAAAAAGGCGGTACTCAAATTTGAGTATCGCCTTTTTAATAAATATACTTTCGTAAAATTGGTATTATACTTAGTTGACAAAACTTAAATACCTAATTTTATAAATTAACTTCACATCCTCAGTTTTGTATATATTTACAAGTATATTAATTTTTAGAACTATTTTGTTAAAATGACTAAATATTGGTGCCTACTATTATGTTTTATTGTAGCATTTAGTATTGCGCAACAAATAGATAATTCATCTTCTTCAAAGCAATTAATCAAGCGTGTAAAAAGTTTAAAAGAAAAAGGAAAAATAGACAGCAGTTATTATTTCTTAGAACAAGCAAAAAGCAAAATATTCCAAAGAAGAAATAAAGATAGCATCTTATTATATCACACCTTGAATATTGAGTTGGCTAGATTTGATAATCAAAGATACTTGACGGACCAAAATACAGCAAAGGCTGAAGATTTTATGGCCAAAAACTCGATGAATATTTTTGATAAAAATATTCTCGCATATTATTTAAATAGAAAATTAGCCGTTTTTAGCCAGTATCACTTTGCCAATCAAGATACCATACAACTAGCCTTAGGACTAACAGATGAAATTTTGTCTTTGAAGGACAGTATTAATGACAAATCCATTATTGCCTATACCCTAAATGAAAAAGCACAACTTCATTATTACTATATCAATAAAGATAAAGGATATAAGTATTTTGATGAAGCCTTTAAGTATTCTAAAAAAAATGATTTATTTGAAGCTCAAATAGATATAGGTATTAACCTTGCTAGCTTTTATGAAAGAAGTGAACAATTAGTTGAAGCAATAGAAGTGTTAGAAGAATTGTATAGCATAGCTAACAAAAAAAACATGCTTTGGCAAAGTAAACAAATCAGTAATTACCTGTCTAGAGCATATTACAACAATGGAGAATTCGAAAAAGCCTATAATTATAAATCTGAAGAATTATTAAACACCGAAAAGTATAATAATTTAAACACTTCAAAACTCATTGAAGATGCAGAATACAAGATTAGGATTAAAAACAAAGATGAACTGTTAAGCCTTAAAGAAAAGCAAATTAGCAATGCGCGAATTAACTTATATTTAGTGAGTACAATTTTATTCTTATTAGCGGTTGTATTGATTGGAATTTTATTTTACAACAAAAAAATTATCAAAAAAAACACTAAACTTACTAAGTTATATGAAGAAAATATTTTTCTCTTAAGTGAAGCAAATCATCGCATCAACAACAATCTACAACTTGTTGTAATATTGATTTCAGATCAGCTAAAAAAGTATAGTAGAAAAGATCAACAAAATATAAAATCTATTTTGTCTAAAGTAGAATCTATTTCTACATTACACAGGCATTTGTACAAAAATGAAGATAAAAGACTCATTGAAATAAATAAATACCTCGATGAAATTATCATAAATTTTGATACGACGTTTACAGCCAATAATATTAAAATTAAACAAAGGGTTGAAGCCTTTAAGTTGCCTACTGATTTTGCTATGTATTTAGGCTTATTGCTTACTGAGCTCTGCATTAATTCAATAAAGCACGCCTTTAATCATCAAACCAACAAAATAATTAAATTTGAAGTAAAAAATAATAATAATTGCTTAGAATTGAATTATCAAGACAATGGTAACGGAGATATTAATAATGAAATAAAACCTAAACTTATTGACAAAATTTGTCGCCAACTAAAAGTAAATTATACCATTAATATTGAGAATGGATTTAAATTTTCGTTTACCACTATTTTAGAAGATAAGTAAATATGAAAATATTAATTGTTGAAGATGAAATTATTATAGCCGAATACATAAAAGATATCTTGGCTGAAGAAAATTTTAAAGATCTAGAAATGGCTCATAATACCAATGAAGCTATTGAAAAAATTGAAGGATTTGTGCCCGATCTTATTCTATTAGATATTAACTTAAATGGGAAAAATGATGGTATTGAGCTTGCTAAAAAATTTACTAATCATTGTAAAATAATTTTCATTACTAGTCAACAAGATCAAAAATTAGTAACAGAAGCTATTGCTACTAAGCCAGAGACTTATCTTACTAAACCTATTAAAAAAATAGACGTAGTAGCTGCTATTCAAATTCTAAAAGAAAGGATAGAAAATAACATATTGAGAGTGAAAGATGGACACCAAACAATAAATTTTAACCAAGATGATATTTTATATTTTAAGGCAGAAAAAAATTACGTAGAAGTCTTTACAAAAAGATCAAGATATACAATTAGAATGACTTTAAAATCTTTAGAAAAGCTCACATCTAATAGATTTAAACGCGTGCATAAGTCTTATTTGGTTAATATGAATGTTGTTACTAGCTATTCAAGCCAAACACTTCATATCACAAATATCAAAATTCCTATAGGTAGAACATATAATAGAAATCTATAATTAACGTTCGTATACATTAAATTGCAGTTCATCCCATTTATTTGTTAGTTAAGCTTTAAAGTTAAAAATTTGTTAGTAATCATTAAATACGATTGCTATGAGATCTTTTTACATTTTAGTTGGTTTATTAATTATCAATTTAACTTCACAAGCACAAACAGCCACTCATCTTAATTTTGATGGTGTCGACGACCACATTGTTTTAGACAATGAATCAAACTTTGATTTCACTAATGGGATGACTGTTGAGTTTTGGATGAAATCTAGTGCAACACCACAACAATGGGATGCTTTAGTAACCAAAGGCGATGATAGTTGGCGAATAGCACTAAACTCGACTGGACAAGTTGGTTTTGCAGGAACATCAGTATTTTCAGATTTTTTTTCCACAACGGTAGTTACTGATGGAAATTGGCATCATGTAGCAGTAACATACAATGGTTCAGTCGCTAAAATTTACATTGATGGAACAGAAGAAAATTCTGTAAATGCATTAGGAAATATTAATAATTCTGCTTTTGCCGTATGTATCGGTGAAAACTTAGAACAAACCGGCCGTTTTTACAATGGAAATATAGATGAACTTAAAATTTGGAGTTTAGCTAGAAGTTCAACTCAAATTAACGATAACCTCAATTGCGGTCTATCTATACCTCAAGGAACTGGTTTAATGGGCTATTACACCTTTAATCAAGGTACAGCAGCTGGAGTCAATACTTCTGAAACTCAATTGACAGACATTAGTGAATCACCTGCTACTAATCAAACTAACCATGGAACTTTAAATAATTTTGCCTTATCAGGAAATACGTCCAATTGGATTAACACTAGCAATTCTGGTTTAGGTAGTATTACCTATACCTCTAGTGTAACACAAGTTTCTTGCAATGGTGAATCTGATGCTAGCATAACCATAAATGCTTCTGGTGGTCAGGCTCCCTACACCTATGCTTGGAGCAATGGAGCTACAACCAATTCAATCAGTAATTTAGGTGCTGGTAGTTATGCTTTAAACCAAATTACAGATGCTAATGGCTGTTTTATTGGTGGCAATTTTAATCAATTAGAAATATTTTCCTTAACCCAGCCAGACGCTGTAACAACCCCAACAGTTACTACGCCAGTTACACTCATTCAAGATGACACTGCTAGCGCTTTAACTGCTACAACGGGTGCTGATAGTTTAAATTGGTATGAAAATGAAACTGGCGGTACAGCTTTATCTTCAGCACCTACACCAGATACATCTACATCGGGTACAACATCTTATTGGGTGGCTAGTGTAAATACCAACGGGTGCGAAAGTGCACGAGTAGAAATAGAAGTACAGGTAGTTGGTGCAAACCCAAACTTTACTCTAGCCGCAAACGGCGTAACTTGTTTATGTCCAGATGCTGCAAATGGAGAATCGGGATTGCTTACCATAGATGGTGTAAATAAAGTCTTTACCAAAAGAAACAGAACACAACTGCTTAGCTTGATAAATGCTGACCAAGCTGACCCACAAATTGCCTTAACCTGTACAAGTGGTATAACAGATATGCATGATCTTTTAATTGGGAAAAATACTTTTAACCAAGATATTTCTTATTGGGATGTGTCTAGTGTAACGAATATGTCTGGGATGTTTGCAAGTGCTTCTAATTTTAGCCAAGCTTTAAATGACTGGGATGTTTCGGGGGTAACAAATATGTTTATGATGTTTGCAGGTGCTTCTTCTTTTAATAAAGCTTTAAATAACTGGGACGTTTCTGGAGTAACGAATATGGATAGTATGTTTCAAAGTGCTTCTTCTTTTAACCAAGCTTTAAATGACTGGGATGTTTCTGGAGTAACAATTATGTCTGGGATGTTTGTTTTTGCATCACAATTTAATCAAGCTTTAAATAATTGGGATTTGTCTAGTGTAACAAGTATGAAT
>CBFIGU010000143.1:0-4734 GCA_965662165.1 Psychroflexus sp. | reverse complement strand
GAAGGAATATGAATCTGAATTATTACGTCAATTTAATTTGCATTTTAACATAGACGCTATCAAAAAAGGAAAAAATTTAATCGCTTTTGAAATTGCTAAACAACAATGTGAACGTTTTTTACAACAAGAGTTGAAATTAGTTGAAGAAAATCAGCTTCAAATTATAAGTATCGAAGAAGCTCGAAAAATTAAAATTACAGTTGAAAATATAGATTTTCCAATCTATTTAAAAGGAAAAGCAGACCGAGTTGATATCTTAGACGGTATTTTTAGAATTATAGATTACAAAACGGGTAAAGTTGAAGCAAAGGATTTAATTGTAGAAAGCGAATGGGATCAATTTACCGAAGATTACAAGTTTAGCAAAGCTTTCCAGGTTTTATTTTATGCTTTATTGTTTAAAAATGAAGCTCAGCAAAAAACCATGGAAAGCGGAATTATTTCATTTAAAAATCTAAATGCAGGATTTCTTAAATTTGGAAAGAAAATCCCTAAAAGTCGAAATAAGGAACACCAAATTACCGCTGAAATTTTGCAAGAATATACAACGCATTTAAAAGAATTAATTCTAGAGATTCTTAATCCTGAAATTCCTTTTTCTGAAAAAGAAGTTTAAAATCTAAACTATGAAATGGACTGAAAAAACACCACCGAATTTAGAAGTTGTGGCACATCTTCAAAAAGAACTTCAGGTAGATTATAATATTGCTTATTTATTAGCTCAACGAAATATTTCAACTTTTAATGAAGCCAAAAACTTCTTTAGACCAAAACTAAATCAACTGCATTCTCCTTGGTTAATGAAAGGGATGCAACAAGCAGTACATAGAATTCAACAAGCCATCAGTAAGCAAGAACGTATCTTAATTTATGGCGATTATGATGTAGATGGAACTACAAGTGTGGCGCTGTTGTACGCTTATTTTAGTAAAATATATCCAGATATTTCGCCATATATTCCCGATCGGTATGAAGAAGGTTATGGCGTTTCTTACCAAGGAATCGATTTTGCTTCAGACAACGATATTTCTTTGATTATTGCCTTAGATTGTGGGATAAAAGCCATCGATAAAGTGGCTTATGCCAAAGAAAAAGGAATTGATTTTATTATTTGCGATCACCACCGGCCAGGAGCAGAAATTCCCGATGCAGTTGCCGTTTTAGACCCAAAACAAGAAGATTGTGAGTATCCTTACAAAGAGCTTTGTGGTTGTGGTGTAGGCTTCAAATTGGTACAAGCTTTTCATGAAAAAACAGAAGGAAATTTTGAAGAATTATTAGTGTATTTAGATTTAGTAGCCACGGCCATCGGTTCGGATATTGTGCCTATTACTGGAGAAAATCGAATTTTAGCCTACCATGGTTTAAAGCAAATTAATCACAATCCAAGACCTGGTTTTAAGGCTATTATTCAGTTAACAAAAAAGAAGGAACTCAGCATTACAGACGTGGTTTTTATCATTGGCCCTCGAATTAATGCAGCAGGAAGAATGAAACATGGCTCACATGCAGTAGAATTGCTTATTGAAGAGAATTTGGAACAAGCTGTAGCTTTTGCTAGTGAAATTGAAAAAAATAACACAGATCGAAGAGAAACCGACCAAAATATAACCGCTGAAGCTTTAAGTCTAATTGAAGAACACAACGAACAAGAAAATTTTACATCTGTAGTTTATCAAGAAAATTGGCACAAAGGCGTTATTGGAATTGTGGCAAGCCGACTTATTGAAACCTACTACAGACCTACTTTAGTTTTTACTAAAAGTGGAAACAAACTAGCTGCTTCGGCTCGTTCTGTAAAAGGCTTTGATGTGTATAATGCTTTAGAAAAATGTAGTGAATTGATAGAGCAATTTGGTGGTCATAAATATGCAGCTGGACTCACCCTTGAAGAAGAAAAATACCCTGATTTCAAAGCTAAGTTTGAAGAAGTAGTAAAAGAAACAATGCCAAATTCTTTAAGGCAACCTGAACTCAAATACGATTTAAAGCTAAATATCGGTGACATTACTCCTAAATTTTATCGTATTTTAAAGCAATTTGCTCCTTTTGGACCAGGGAATATGAGTCCTTTGTTTTATAGTAAAAACTTAAAAGACACGGGCTACGCCAAAGGTGTAGGTAAAGAAGAAGCTCATTTAAAATGCAGTATTTACCAAAATAATAAAGCCAATCGAATTTCAGCAATTGGTTTTGGCTTAGGGAAACAAGCTAAAGCTATTCAACAAAAAGTACCTTTTGAAGCTATTTACAGTATCGAAGAAAACGAATGGAATAATCAAGTAAATCTTCAGCTACGATTGCGAGATATGCGCTTAAAAAAAACCTAATCACTAACAGTGATTAACAAATAAAATTAGTGCATTAGTGGCAACTTAGCCATCAGAAAACTACTCTTTCTCGATGGGTTTATCTTCATACCAATCATCGAAAGTTTTTTCGGTTTTGTATTTATCGGTTAGCACTCTGTAAACAGAATAGACTAATAGTATTTGACCAATCATAGTTGCAAAAAACACCCAAGAAAAACTTAGGTCTAATGCAGCCATGATGCTCACAGAAATTAAAATAAAGGTGGTAATAATCAGATAGGAAATGGCAGATAATTTCATAGCTTTTTTGTTTAAAATTAGCACGAAATCCTTTGAGTATTCTTAAAATAAAATCAATAAACTTTACTTTAACGATTTGATTTTAAACTAAATCGGCTACTTCTGCGGCTTCTAGCATAAAATTGTGCAATTCTGTGTTTCTAACAAAAGGCTTCAAATTCTCACTGTGCGGACCATACATGGCTAATTCTACATAATCTCCAGAATGACCTGTACTAATCCAACCAACGGAATGATACTCTTGTTGTATTTCAGCTAAAAGTCTAAACGGAAGATTTCTGTAGTTATATAAACCTTCTTCTGGCTTTTCTAAGCCCTTATAATAATTGAGAATAGATTGAGCTTGGTCTTTGCGAATTCCGTAGTTATTGGCATATTCTATACGTTCACGTACCTGAGAAACCGTATCATCTTTGGTTATTTCTTGAAGAATCCAGTCGTTAGAATGTTTGAAGCTTTGTAAACGATTAAAGTTTTCATTTACATCTTTGCCATACATCAAACCTGGATTTGCATTGCCATGGTCGGTAGTTATAATGACCAAGGTTTCCTCGTCGGCTTCAGCAAATTTCATCGCTACTTCTATAGCATCATCAAAAGCTACTTGATCGTAAATTAAAGCTCCAGCATCATTAGCGTGTGCAGCCCAGTCTACTTTTCCGCCTTCTACTTGCAAAACAAATCCTTCAGGAGAATTTTTCATTACATCTATAGCTTTTTGAGTCATTTCAGCCAAAGTAGGCGTTTGTTTTGCTATAGCTTTATCATTATTTCGGTCAACAGTGTAAGCCAATCCATTTTTGTCGAAAGTTCCAATAATTTTGTCGCTGTTGGTTTGAAGAAGTTCGTCTCGAGTTTTGGCAATGCTATAATTTTTAGCTGCAAATGCTTGAAAAATGTCCTTTCCGTCTTTTCGTAATGAAGGATCAAAATATTGTTGACCACCACCTAAAATTACACTTAAACCAATGTCAATATATTTTTCTGCAATGCCTGCTTGGTCGTTTCTGCTTCTACTATTGGTACAAAAACCAGCAGGTGTAGCGTGAGTTACGGGAACACTGGTTACAATGCCCGCTTTTTTGCCTGCTTTTATGAATTTTTGCCAAATGGGTTTATGCTCAACTCCACCACGACCAACATTTACACCACCATTAGGAATGCGATGACCACCACCCCAAGATGAAGAAGCGGCAGCCGAATCGGTTACCATAGAACTTGCTGAAGCCATATCCATTAAAGCACGCGAAACCTTGTTATTTCGGTATAAATCCATCCAAACAGAAGGTTTGCCGTATTGGTTATTTTTAAGCATATCGGCTAAGGTTAAGGTTCCTTGACTCATGCCATCACTTACTAAAAAAATGATGTTTTTGGCTTTTTTAGTTGAAGAGTTGCCAGATTTTGTAATTTGTGCAGTTTGATTGCATGCGCCTAATAAACCGACTCCTGCGGTAGCTAAGGCTCCATTTTTAAAAAACTTCCTTCTGTTCATGATTTTTCTAAAATTTATCCAAACTTAAAAGAAAATGAAATAATCAAGGTTAAGTAAAGCTTATAAATTTTCAGTTTTTTGTGGAAGTTGATTTTGTTTTGAAGTTCAGTTTATTGATTTTGAAATTACAATAGTTGGTCCAAAACATTCTTTATTTTTTTTTATTGTTATATAAAATGGCACAGATTACAAATCTGCGTTAATGCTTAACTGTTGCATCAAGTAGTTAAAAACTACTATTGTGTTTTCTCTTCTTTAGTAAGATTGGAAAAAGTTTCGAAGTCATAGACTTCGAAGAGCGGATGGCACGGATTTCAAATCCGCTTTATCGGGGTTATAAACTACTATTGTGTTTTTTACTTCTTTAGGAACATTGTAAAAAGCTTCGAAGTTACAAACTTCGAAGAGCGGGAGATCGATGGGTTTAAATTTAACTAAGAAATCAATATCGCTTTTAGAGTTAAAATTGGAATTTAATGCAGAACCAAATAGATACATTTTGTCCACGTGATATTTATCACATAGATTTTTTAAATTTTCGATATGGTTTTCAATCAATTGCATAATCCAAATCTAATTAAAATAAAATTATAAAATAATTCGTATTCGTTTTTTATAATAAACGTT
>CBFIGU010000142.1:0-4809 GCA_965662165.1 Psychroflexus sp. | reverse complement strand
ATTTCGAAGCCTATCAAATGATTGGTGATGCAATAGCAAGAGAAAAACAAATAAAAGCAGGAAGTAGAGCCAAAAAAATAGCATTAGTTGAAAGTATAAATCCCGAATGGGATGATTTAACAGAAAAAGTAACAGATTGCTTCGGCTAGCGCCTCGCAATGACAGTATGAATATGACAACAGAAGCAAGCATAGAACAAGCCGCCATAGATTGGTTAGAAGATTTAGGCTATACGCATAAGTATGGGACAGATATCGAGCATCGTCCTAATGAAGTGGTGCTGAAACCCGAGCTCAAAGCCTTTATACAAAAAGCTTATCCGCAATTGCCTAATGATATGCAGGATTTGGCAGTGGCTGAGTTTACCAATAATGTAGGTGCCGATCTGGCGCACCGCAACCGCAGCTTTCATCGTAAACTCACCAAAGGCATCGACTTGGATTTTGAAGATGCCCAAGGCAACGAAAAAGCGGTGCACCTCTATCCTATCGATTTTGAAAATCCAGAAAATAATAGCTTTTGGGCGATTAATCAGTTTAGTATTACAGGTAAAAACAGACGAAGACCAGATGTCATTATTTACATTAATGGTTTACCGCTTGTGGTCTTTGAACTCAAAAACTGGTATAACGAAAACACCACCATTAAAGAAGCCCATAATCAAATTCAGCATTACAAAAAAGACATTCCGCTTTTGTTCGAGTATAACGCGCTTACTGTAATTAGTGACGGGAATGAAGCACAACACGGTATGTTTAGCAGTGGTTTGGAGTGGTTTGCGCCTTGGAAAAGCATCAACGGCAGACAGACAGTAGATGAAGATGATTTTCAGATGCATACCTTATTGCATGGTTTATTCCCTAAAGCGCGTTTGCTCAATTACATCAAAAACTTCATTTTTCACGAAGACCACAATGGCACACTCATTAAAAAAGGGGCGAAATATCATCAATTCTTTGGGGTCAATTTTGCCGTAGAAGCTGCCTTAAAATCAGTTCGCCCATTTGGTGATGGCCGTATTGGCGTGATCTGGCATACACAGGGTTCAGGCAAAAGTATTTCCATGGCTATGTATACGGGTATTTTACGCAGCTTACCAGCTTTGCGTAATCCCACCATTGTGGTTCAAGTAGACCGTAGCGACTTAGATATGCAGCTTTATGAAAACTTTGTCCTAGCGAAAGATTTGGTAGGTGATGTGCATCATGCCGATAGCACTCAGGATTTGCGAAAACTGCTTTCAGCGGGTGCCGGTGGTGTTATCTTTACCACCATAGAAAAATTTCGGCTTAAAACATCCACCGAAGAAAGTTTAGGTGAGCTAGAACATCCTGTATTGTCAGAACGAGAAAACATTATTGTAATGGCCGATGAAGCACACCGTACCCAATATGGTTTGCTCGAAGGTTTTGCTTCTAACCTTAGAAAAGCTTTGCCAAAAGCTTCGTTTATTGGTTTTACGGGAACTCCTGTAGATTCTAAAGATGCCGATACCGAAGAAGTGTTTGGAAATGTAATTCATACCTATGATATCAAACAAGCGGTTAAAGATAACGCAACGGTAAATATTTATTATGAGCCACGCCTAGCTAAACTGCATTTATGGAATGAAGATATTGACCAAGAAGTTGATAAAATAACAGGAGATGAAGAAGATACAGGAAATTTAAAATGGGCAGCCATCGAAGATGCTGCAGGAAGTGAAGACCGCGTTAATAGAATAGCAAAAGACATTTTAAATCACTACAAAAACCGAACAGACACCTTAGAAGGCAAAGCCATGGTGGTGTGTATGAGTCGAAGAAATTGTGTAAAAATGTACGATGCCTTAACCGCTCAAGGAGATTGTCCAGAAGTGGCTGTGGTAATGACAGGAAATATTTCCAAAGACCCGGAATCTTGGAATACACATATCCGAACCAAAGACGCCCACGAAAGCTTAAAAAAACGCTTTAGAAAGGTAGATGATCCTTTAAAAATTGTGATTGTTAGAGACATGTGGCTCACTGGCTTTGATGCGCCTTGTGTACATACCATGTATGTGGATAAAATTATGAAAGGCCATAGCCTAATGCAAGCCATTACCCGAACCAATCGCGTATTTAAAGACAAAGAAAACGGCGTAATTGTGGATTACATAGGTATCGGTGATAATTTAAAAACAGCCACCAATAAATACACCCAAAGCGGCGGTGAAGGCAAACCTGCCATAGATATGGAACAAGCTTTAGAATTGTTTTTCAATCAAGTGGAAATTTGCAAAGTCATGATTCCTGACGCTATAGAATATTCTGACTGGAAACAATTACGAGAAGCCGATAAAATCCTTTTAGTGCATCAGGCATTAAATCATCTTTTAAAGAATAATGACACTGCAGAAGAATTCATGTTAGCCGAGAAGAAACTTTCAGGCTTATTGTCTATCGTAAAAAGTCAACCAGCCATTCAGGACTTTGCTGTTGATACTATTTTTATTCAGCATGTATCCAAAGCAGTAAGAAATGCCAAGTCAACCAAAGGGAACAAAAACGACCGGCGAGAAGAAGTCCGCGATTTAATTTCGCAAAGTATAGATTCAGACGCTATTGTAGATGTATATGCTATGGCTGGTATAGAAAAACCTGATATTTCAATTCTAGATGAAGAATTTCTGCTTGGTGCTAAAAATAATAAAGATGGTCATGCCTTAAAGATAGAAATTATTAAAAACATCCTGAAAGACCAAATCAAATTAAGACTACCCAAGAACATTAAAAAATACACTTCACTAAAAGAAGAATTAGAAAAGGTAATCGACAAGTATCATAATAATGCGATAGATAGTTACGCCACAATTGCCGAATTAGTAGAACGTGCCAAAGAATTACAAGAAGAAGACCAACGCAAAGATGAATTAGGCCTAAGCGAAGAAGAATTGGCTTTTTACGATATATTATCGGCTAAACAAGAAATCATTAAAGAAGAAGGGCCTATTCAGGATATTGTACAGGCAGTAGTAAAAGCGGTAAAGTCTAATTTACAGTTGGATTGGACAAAGAAAGAAAACGCCAAAGCAGCTATACGCTTAGCTGTTAAAAAAGAATTACGCAAGAAAGTGAGTTTATCCAAGCTCAATGAAATCTTAGAGGAAATTATGCAGCAAGCCGAAGGTCAATTTAGTGACTGGAGTGCTTAATTAATATTAAAGTAAATTGATTTTTAAATTTCTCATAAAGACTTTTAAAGTATTTGGTAAGATATTTACTTTTCTAAGAGCATAAAAACAAAAAACATGGACCATTCCAACATTCTTAATCAACAAAAAAGCTTTATCGCTTCCAAAGAAAGTCATTCTGTGCAAGAGCGTATTGAATTGCTTAAAAAGCTAAAAGCTTATATCGAAGCACATGAGCAAGAAATTTTAGATGCGTTGTATGCCGATTTTAAGAAATCTCATTTTGAAGGTTATGCCACAGAATTACTAGTTACTTACAAGGAAATTAATCTTTTTATTAAGAAGTTAAAGAAATGGAGCAAACCCAAAAAGGTAATGCCTACCCTATTTAATTTTCCATCTTCAGACTATATTTATCATCAAGCTTGGGGACAAATTTTAGTGATTGCTCCTTGGAATTATCCTTTTCAGTTAGCGATTAATCCAGTTTTAGCAGCTATTGCTTGTGGCAATTCGGTGATCCTAAAACCATCGGAATTAACGCCACATACCGCTCAAGTTTTAGAAAAAGTAGTACATACGGTCTTTCCACCAGAAATTGGAAAGGTAATTCAAGGTGGCGTTGAAACCTCTACTTATTTGCTAGATCAAAAATGGGATTATATTTTCTTTACAGGTAGTGTACCTGTTGGAAAAATTATTGCCAAAGCAGCCGCCAAACACCTAACGCCTACTACCTTAGAATTAGGTGGCAAAAACCCTTGTATAGTTGATGAAACAGCAAACTTAGCGGTAGCGGCAAAACGAATTGTTTGGGGAAAATTAATCAATGCTGGTCAAACTTGTATTGCTCCAGATTATATTTTAGTTCATCATAGTATAAAACAAAAACTGATTGAGTTATTAATTCAAGAAATTGAAACATCGTATACTAAAAATGTAGAACAATCTGAAGATTATCCAAGAATTGTAAATCAAAAAAATTTTCAACGTTTGGCTAAAATGCTTTCTAATGAAAAGCTACTATATGGCGGCAAATTAAGTGAAAGTGAACTATATATTGAACCTACTTTAATATATGAACCTAATTTAGATAGTGAAGCCATGCAGGACGAAATATTTGGTCCTATTCTACCGATTTTAAGTTATACCGATTTTCAAGAAGCTGAGCAAATCATAAGCCATTACGCGCATCCACTTTCATTATTCATTTTTTCGGAAGATACTCAAAAAGCTAAAAATTGGATGAAACACCTTAGATTTGGTGGGGGCATTATCAACGATACGATTGTGCATTTTGTAAATGATCGGCTTCCTTTTGGTGGCGTTGGGAATTCAGGTACAGGACAGTATCATGGCAAGCATTCGTTTGATACCTTTACAAGGCAAAAAGCAGTCT
Organism: Psychroflexus sp.; assembly: GCA_965662165.1. Taxonomy (GTDB): domain Bacteria; phylum Bacteroidota; class Bacteroidia; order Flavobacteriales; family Flavobacteriaceae; genus Psychroflexus. The sequence goes on along the minus strand of CBFIGU010000142.1, from coordinate 256 downwards.
TACATCGCAAAACTTGGATTGATTTACCTTTTCGATATCCGCCTTATGAGAATAAATTGGATTTATTAAAACGAGTTAAAGGCTGGTTGACTTAAATCTTTGTTGGTTAGAAATTTGATTTTTTTAAGCCTATAATGAGTCCAATTTCTGTTTTAAATTATACTTTACTTATAAAAAAATCCTTACACCATAAATGATGTAAGGATTTAAACCTTTACTCTGAATTTAGATTATTCGAAGTAGTTTGCCTGAAATT
>CBFIGU010000141.1:0-4813 GCA_965662165.1 Psychroflexus sp. | reverse complement strand
AAAGAAAAAAACATTTAACAGACAATCAATTAGTTATAATCATAAATTTATGATTAAATCATAAAAACACTTAATCATGAAACATTTGCAATTACTTACAATTTTATTAATGCTTACTGCTTTAAGTTTTGGTCAAAACCAGTCTGATGGAAATGTTCAAGGATTTTTTAATAACCCAACTGGTCAACAATTTACAGGAGTTTCACCACAACCCACATTCCCAGTAGCTCCAGAAATATTTAGGTTTAAACCTGGGTTAATTACACAACTTGATGATTTTGTTACACCAAGTGGACCTGGAGATACATTTTTTTCATTTGATGACTCACGTTGGTTTTCCATCGGTAGGTTGCAAACTTCACAAGACCAAACTGTTTACGGTTTACGCTTCCAACTCCCTAATAAAGCTTTAACCTACGGTTATCAAGATGTTGACGATGATAATCCTAGAGTACAATGGATAGATGATAGCAGTGAACCAGGCAATTTAGAGTTTAGGTTTGCTGACAATTTTAATTCTACTAACTCAACATTAATAGCCAAAATGACTAACATCGGGCAACTTGTTTTACCTTCAATTGGTTCACTATCTTTTAGTCAACGCAATGATTACAGATTTTCTGTTGAGAATTCTAGTTTTAAATATGGTATAAAATCACGCACATCGGGTTTTACAAGTGGTGAAGGTATTGGCGTTTTTGCAAGCTCTAGTTTTAACCAGAGTAATGTTGCTATTAAAGGCGTGGCATCCGGTGGCTTTATTTTGGGCAATCCGCCACCAAACAATATTGCTATACAAGGTATATCGAGTATTGGCTTTGCTGGTTTTTTTGATGGTGATGTTACCGTAACCGGAACCTTTACAAATGCATCTGACCGTAAACTCAAACAAGATTTACAAGTTTCTGAAAATGTATTGGAGAAACTCGCTGAGTTAAAAGCTTACACTTACACTTTTAAAGAAAATGATAACCTGAATTTTGATGAAGGTTTACAACACGGATTAATAGCTCAAGAAGTTGAAAAAGTGTATCCCGAGTTAGTGCATGAAATAAACTACCCCATTTATGATGATGAACAAAATTTTAAAGGAACAGACACATACAAATCTTTAAATTACATTGGTTTAATTTCTGAGCTTACCGCAGCCATACAAGAATTAAACACCAAAGTAGAAAGTTTAGAGAGTCAATTGGAAACACGTATTGTGTACAATGCTAAATTTACAGCAGATGAATTGAAAAAAATCAATAAAAATGCGTATCAACTAGAACAAAATGTGCCTAATCCGTTTCGTGGTGCTACAAGTATAAAATATGCTTTACCAGAAAACAACCCAAAAGCATCTATACTTGTTTTTGACCTGAACGGCAGAATGCTAAAAACCTATGAACTCAAAGACCAAGAAGGAAACATAAAAATCAATGCAGCCGATTTAAATGGTGCTGGTATGTATCTATATTCGCTTTTTGCACAAGGGGAAGAAATTATTACCAAACGTATGATTTTGAAGTAGGTTTTTCGTAATACAAAACACTAATCAAAACTGTCATTCCGTACTTGATTCCGAATCTCACGAATTTGACCTAAAAACTGAATTGAACTTGCTTTATGATTTTATATACATAAAATTTTCCCTTACGACGTTGCACTGTGTATTGGCGAAGTGGAAATACCGCAGGAACTTGCGCTGAGCAAAGCTGAATTAATGGGTGTTTATTTTTTTTTTAAAAGCAAGTACGAAGTACAAAGAATTAAGTACAAACTACCAAATTAGAGACTACGAGCTAAATACTACCGACTCAAGACCAAAACACCCTTGTCTCTTCGAGTGAATTATGCAAATGCAATGCGCATAATTTGTATCGAGAAGTAGAATAGTAAAGTTGTAAATAAGAAGTTCTCGATACAATTTCAACTTTCTGTTCAGAAGTTGAAACCACTCGAACAGACATTGTTTACGATATTTTTTCCCTTTCTTGCATCCGAAGAATGCATAGACAGTATTACAGCTAACTAATATAATTCCATAGCTGCTTTTTCTTCATGTGGGTTTGGTAAGCAAAATTAACTCTGGAGTTTTGAGGCAAGATCATTTTGGGGTCTTCTTTTAATAACTGATGTGCTTCTTTTCTGGCTAAAGCCAAAATAGAACCATCTTGCACTAAATCGGCTATTTTAAGTTGTAAAACTCCGCTTTGTTGGGTTCCCATTAAATCACCTGGACCACGTAATTTTAAATCCACCTCCGCAATTTTAAATCCGTCGTTGGTTTGCGTCATGGTTTCTAAACGGGTTTTACCATCTTTACTCAGTTTATGCCCCGTAAGCAAAACACAATAACTTTGCTCAGCACCTCGTCCCACTCTACCCCGCAACTGATGCAGTTGCGATAAACCAAAACGCTCTGCGCTTTCAATTAGCATAATGCTGGCATTCGGAACATTTACACCCACTTCTATTACAGTTGTAGCCACCATAATTTGGGTTTTGCCTTCTACAAAACGCTGCATTTCAAAAGCTTTGTCTTCTGGCTTCATTTTACCGTGAACAATCGAAACTTGATAGTTGGGTTTCGGAAAATAACGCACAATACTTTCATAGCCATCCATCAAATCTTTATAATCAAAATTGTCTGATTCTTCAATTAAGGGATAGACCACATAAGCTTGTCTTCCTTTGGTTAATTCATCTTTTATAAACTTAAAGACTTTTAAGCGATTGGCGTCGTAACGATGTACGGTTTTAATGGGTTTTCTTCCTGGAGGCAATTCATCAATTACCGAAATATCTAAATCGCCATAAACGCTCATGGCTAAAGTACGTGGAATTGGGGTGGCCGTCATTACCATAACATGCGGCGGCAAGGTGTTTTTCTTCCATAATTTGGCGCGTTGCGCCACACCAAATCGGTGTTGCTCATCGATAATAGCTAAGCCTAAATTTTTAAATTTTACTTTGTCTTCAATTAAAGCATGCGTACCAATTAAAATATGCAATTCACCCGATTCTAGTTCTTCATGCAAAATTTTACGGTCTTTGGTTTTGGTAGAACCCGTGAGCAATTTTACGTTGATCCCAACTTTTTCGGCTAATTCAGAAATTCCTTCGTAATGTTGTATGGCCAAGATTTCAGTAGGCGCCATCATGCAAGCTTGGTATTGATTACCAATAGCAATAAGCATGCTTAAAAAGCCAACAATGGTTTTACCCGAACCTACATCACCTTGCAATAAACGATTCATTTGTGCATTGCTGCGTAAGTCTTTTCTAATTTCTTTTAAGACGCGTTTTTGAGCATTGGTCAATTCAAATGGCAAATGATTTTTATAAAAATCCATAAAATAATCACCCACTTCAGGAAAGGGAAAGCCTTTAATTTTATGCTTGGCAATTAAATTTTTTCTAATCAATTGCAGCTGAACGTAGAAAAACTCTTCAAACTTCAGTCTAAATCTGGCTTTCTCTAAATCTTGAACCGAAGCTGGAAAATGAACATCAAAAATAGCCTTAGTTTTGGAAACCAATTTGTGCTTTTCTAAGATGGCATCAGGAAGTGTTTCTGTAAAGCCTTTGGTACATTGTTTTAAAAGACTAAAGGTCATATTATTCATCTTGCGGTTAGTCAAACCACGTTTTTGTAACTTTTCAGTAGAAGGATAAACCGGCTGCATGCGTTGCGCCTTCTTTTTCTCAAAATCTTCTAATAATTCTAATTCGGGATGGGGCATACTGGGTTTGTTACCAAACCAATTTAACTTGCCAAAAGCTACATAAGGCGTGTTGGTTTTTATGTTTTCTCGAATCCATTTGTGGCCTTGAAACCAAACCAACTCCATCATCCCGGTTTCATCTTCAAAAACAGCAACCATACGTTTTCCACGTTTTTGGGGAACCATTTTTACCGAAGTAATTTTCCCGATAATCTGCACTTCTGCATTAGAATTTTGAAGAGAAGCAATTTTATAAAACTGAGTTCGGTCTATATATCGGTAGGGAAAAAGACTCAATAAATCCTGAAAAGTATGGATGTTGAGTTCCGTACGCAACAAATCGGCTCGTGCAGGCCCAACACCTTTTAAATATTCTATGGGAGCTTGTAAATCTTGCGCATTCATTAAACGAAAATACAAAAACTAGCTTTTTCTTACAGCACTAAAATTAGAATGTTTTTTGGGCGCATCCCCGAAAAAAATAGGGGTCGGGCTTTGCATTTAATAGGCTTCGCAAAAACAAAGTTTTATAAGTAGTTTATTAGCTTCTAAAGTCGCTACAAAATCTCAACAAAACTATATGTTTTTTGCTGCAGGCTAACATTACAATCCCTTGCGCAAGAAGAACTAAAATTGATTTTTTTAGTTTAAAAATCAAGTTTAAATGCTAATTTTAAAAATTACCTTTGTGTAGAATTAGATGAAATATGAAAATACTTTTTGCAGGAAAATCAAAATTAGACTACAATCGGGTAAAAGTGATTAAAGCAGGTTTAGAGCAGCTTAAAGATGTTGAAGTAACTGAATTAAAGATTAAAAAAGGGAAAAACGAAAACCTAAAAAAACTAAAGGAATTAAGTAAAGAAGTCGATTTTATTTATGTTCCACCTATGCGGCATGCCGATGTGAGTTATATCAAGAAACATACTAATAAACCTATAATTTTTGATCCTTTAATATCAAAATACCTTACTAAAGCAGATTATGGACAATTTTGGAAATTGCCTGTAAAATATTTCTTAGATAAAATTCCATTTACAAAAGCAGATCTTTTATTAGCAGATACAAACGCTCATCGAGATTATCTTATTAGTAAATTT
>CBFIGU010000140.1:0-4958 GCA_965662165.1 Psychroflexus sp. | reverse complement strand
AAGGTTACCGACGTGATGTAAGAACAATTAACACAAGTTTATTTGCTACCGATTGGTATATTGACCAAATGCGAAGAAAAGCCTATAACAGCGAAGCAATTAAAACTTATTTAGAACATGATGACTATGCTTACAGTATTAATGATGCTGTGTTTTATCGTGATGATAAGCGATTTGCAGACACTTTAAGCATAGATAAATGGATGAAGTATATTAAAAGTGACCAGCCTTCAACAAAAGAAGAACTTGAAAATGGCCAAATTTACAATACTTTTCCTGCAAAAAAATTACGAATTCCGGTCGATATTCAACAGGCTATAAAAAGTAATAGTCTTTCAATTAAAGATAAAGACAAAGCTGTAGATGAGATTATTTTAAACTTAGAGGAGAACATTATTTATAAAAATCGCTTATTAATGCTTGATGTATTAGCCTCTAACGATTGGGAAAGACCAATTTACTTTACAGGAGGAAGTTATAATGACTCAGACTACTTATGGCTAAAAGACTATCTCCAACTGCATGGTGTTGTTTACAAATTAACCCCTATAAAAACACCTGTCAACCCGAATAATCCCTTTGATATGGGTAGAATTGATAGTGACAAAATGTACGAATTAGTCATGAATTGGGATTGGGGTAATTTAGGAAGTGATCACATTTACCACGATCCAGAAACCCGCAAGAATGCTATTACTTACCGCAGTAATCTAGCGCGCCTTCTGGAAAAACTACTAGAAGAAAAGAAATACGATAAAGCTGAAGATATACTTGACTTGGCAATGGAGAAAATGCCAGTAAAATATTTTGGATTTGATACCTTATTAGAACCTTATATTTTAGGGTATTATGAAATTGGCAAACCAGAAAAAGCAAGAGAAATTTGGAGAAGTGTTGCTAAAAAATACCAAGATTGGTTGAAGTATTACAGTAGTTTAGATTTTGAAAAACAATATGAATATGCTCAAAAAATTTATACTGAAATTGAAAAGTACAGAAGTTTAGTCGATATTTTAATCATTGCTAAAGATAGTGATCTTGCTCGTCAAGAAGCTGAAAACTTCAATGGTTACTTAGACTTATTCGGTTTATTTAAAGGTGAAGATCTTGAAGCATCGCCTAATCAAGCTGTAGATTCAACTAACTCAAGTGAACTTTTAGAAGAAGCAACTCAACAATTAGAATAATGCTAAAAAGCAGTTGGTTTTATAATTTGCTTTACCCAAAACGACTTTGGCGTTTTACTGATAACAATATTTATTTAAGCTTTGATGACGGACCAATACCTGAGGTAACACCGTGGGTTTTAAAGCAATTAAAACAATTTAAAGCCAAAGCAACTTTTTTCTGTATCGGTGATAATATTAAAAAGCATCCAGAAATTTTTCAACAGATTATAGATGATGGTCACAGCATTGGCAATCATAGCATGCATCACCTCAATGGCTGGAAAACAAATACCGAAGACTATATAGAAGATATAAATAATTGCCAGCAAATCATTAAACAATTAAGTACAGAAACTTGCTTATTTAGACCACCATACGGCAAGTGCACTTCTAAACAAGCGAAAATTTTACACCAAAAGGGATTTAAAATCGTGATGTGGGATGTAATTACAAAAGACTACGATATGCGAAAATCACCTCAAGAATGTTTTAAAATTTACAAGTCACAAGTTAGAAATGGTAGTATTGTTGTTATGCATGATAGCCAAAAAGCATTTAAAAACCTACAGTACATTTTACCAAAAATCTTAAACGAACAACATCATTTTAAAGCGATTTAAATTTCCCAAGAGAAACCTACAACAACCCATTAGATCACAGTCGCTTTTAAAAAAACCTTATGAGATAAGTCATACTAATAAGTTTGCAAATAGATTGGAATAATCAACAGTTCTAATTATGGGAAGCCTACAATGTCTGTTAATAAACAATAAATAATATGAAGAAAAAGTATCTTAAAAATGCAGCCGTTTTTGTAACTATTGTAATTATAGCTTTGATTTACGGTAACTTGAAAGAATCAAAACTTGATAAAAATGGAAAATATACAATTGGTAAAATTGAAAATATTTTTTGGGCTAAAGGAGGTATGTCTTGTTCCTACACTTATACTGTAAAAGATAAGAATTATGAATCCAAGAATTTCATATATGGAAATCAAGTAAAAGTAGGGGACTTTTATTATGTAAAGTATAATAAAAATTCACCGAATCATAATGAACTTATTTTTGAAAAAAAGGCTAAAAACTATGATGATTTAAAGTAGATAATCTAAATGTCTGAATTTATTATTTCGAACTATGCTAACAATACAAAGGGTTATAATACTGTAGTGAATGGGATAGAGAATAAGCATCAGACATATAATGGGAAAGAACATAAGGAAAGCTTAAATTTGAATGTTATCTGATTGGGGCGCTTCCTATATACCTGGTTTAAGTAAAAATATGGCCTCACCAGGAAATTATTTAGGACACAATGGGTTAAGATTTACAGGTAATGCATTTGGTGTTTTAGGTAGTGATCTTGTAAAAAAACAATTGTAATGATACTAAAAAGAATTAAATATAAAAAAGTACTTAAATACCTATTGATATCAATATTTGTTTTAATTTTAATGAATATTATTTATTCCTATATTTCTAAAACAGAAATCAAGAACATCTATACTAATAAAGCTTATACTATAGGAGTTTTATATGATATTGGAAATGCAGGTAGAGGAACTACATTGGCTAGTTATAAGTTTCGAGCTAAAAATATAACTTATAAAGGAGCTATTTCTTTAGCTACATTTGACAACTCAAACCCAAGAATTGGCAAAAACTACATAGTAGTTTATAATTCTAAAAATCCAAGTGACAATATATGCTTTTTAAACCTTGAAATTCATGATTCTATCCGGCACTACTTTAAAAATGGGAGCCTTAGCCAACTTCCGATAGAAGATTATCAACGTTCGGTGGATTCATTTTTTCTAAAGGGCTTAACAGGAGGTTTAACTAAATACTTCCCACCCTATTATACCAAAGAAGATTTTCCAGAATTGGAATATCTATGGAAAGTAGAGTAAGCAATGAAAATCATAAACTTACTAACATAAACCACCTATACAATCTCTGAACTCCAATAGGTATAGCAAGCGAACAAATCAGGTTATTGCAGGCACTGGAATAGGTATATATTTGTTCTATGAAATACTACATGAAACAGAAGAAGATTGATGACAATAAAAGCGTTTCAAACAAAGAGTAATTATGTAAAAGACATAATGAAGTTAAATCGTCATTTGCTATTTAATAAGGAAATGAAGTTTATTTTTCTAATATTTATAACAATCTTGTTATGTCATATTTTAAATCTATTGAATTATATTGATTTATATCCTTTTTTATTTAAGGTTGCGGTTATTTCCAATGGGGCGATTTTACTTTTATTTTTAATCAAAGATTTTATCAAATATCAAAAATTTAAAAAATCTTTAAAAAGCAATTTAACTAGTTTTCATGAAGGTGAAGTAAATATATTTTTTAATAAACAAACGATATTAGTTACGAATCAAAGTGATGAGAAATATCTTAACATTAATTGGTCTTCAATAAATAAAATTTTAGTATAAAAGGTACACTTTATTTTATCCCATGTTTTAATCATCAATTTTTTCTAACTATAAATAAGAAAGAAATTATAGATAGTGATTTTGACGATATACACAAGTTCGCTGATAAATCAATAAAAAGAAATAAGAAAAATAAATTTTAGAAAATGTGAAAGTTGTTTTTGGGTTTAGTAAAGGTCTCTATATATTTGATTATATAAAGTTCCTCGTTTATAATTTCATTGGTGATTTTGAAAAAATCATAATTTTATTATCAATAATTATATTTTCTACAAGTTTCTTGAATTATGTGGAGTTAATAAACTTTTATCCTACATATATAATTATTGCTAGAAATATTTCTTTTATTTTCTTTGCCGGATATTTTGGGGTTGAAATTGTAAAGATTTCTATTTTAAGTTTCAAATTAAATAAGCGTTTAAGAAAAATAAATACAGATCAATTTACACTAAGAATTGATAAAAACACCTTAACCTTATATAATGATGATAATGATTTATTAAAATCTATTGACCTAAAAAATTTATATATCATACAATATTTAAGGCCAACATTATATCTGATAGATATTAACGAAAATGTTTTTCTTATTGTAAACAAGAAAAAAATTAGGACATATAATTTTTTCAAATTAGTCGAATTTTTCGAAAAAAATGGTGACTTTTAAAAATTCTAAAATTAAATTGTAAACGGCACTAATCGCCAAAACCGCAACAAAAGTGTTCCAATGCTTCGGCTATGCTCAGCACAGGAGTTGGGATAACGCCAGTGTTTGAAAATATTGAGACCATCGCAGAGACCTTGATTATAAATTATGATGTTATTTTAATTTATACAAACTCTAATTTAGAATCTAAAAAAAGAATAAAAACTAATTTAGCAGATTTTTCTACATCAAGATATCCTAATAATTCATATAATCGAGTCTACTATGGCACCCAATCTGGTAACACATTGTACATTTTTGGTAGTTATGAACTAAAACAATAATTATGAGTAAATTAAATTATAGACTAATTTTACCTTTAATCGCCATATTTGTTATAGGGTGTAATTATAATAAGACCGAAGTCACTAAATTTGAATACTATGAGGACGGCAGTTTAAAACGGAAATATAAAGTAAACGACAAAGGTCTAATTACAGGGTCAGATTCTTTATTTGGTAGAAAGGAATCTTTACAAAAGGTAACATTATGGGACGAAGGGAAGTTAGTTGATAGTATTGTTGAGTATATTAATTTTTTTGACATCAAAAAAATTATTGAAATCGGCAGAATTAAAGACTCTATAATCACTTATAAAGATCCAAACGGTAAGAAAACAAGAGAG
>CBFIGU010000139.1:0-4958 GCA_965662165.1 Psychroflexus sp. | reverse complement strand
ATATTTGAGACATATGTATAAGATTATTAAAGACCAAGCAGGAAATAAGCCAGTCATCATATCAGAGACCGGATGGCCGAGTGATGGAGAAAGTACCGAAGACGCAAAACCATCTTCTAACAATGCAATGAAATATTTTATCAACGTGAATTACTGGGCAAGTCAAGAAAATATAGAATTATTCTACTTTTCTTCTTTTGACGAGTCATGGAAAATACACCATGAAGGAGACGTAGGTCAACGTTGGGGAATTTGGAATGAAAATGAAAAACTAAAATTCAAATAAATTTATAATTTAAATAAACCTATGTCATATAGAAAAGATCAATTACTAACAGCTAAACAAGAAGCTTTTTTAGCTTCGCTTCAGCATCACGATTTCATACCAGAAGATGCTTCATTTGAAGATTTACAAGCCATCTTTAGAAAATTGCTTGCTAATGGAATGCATGGTATTTGCTTCAGTATGTATGAAGATGGTCAAGAGCCAGGAGATCATATCACATTTGAGCAAGTTAGAAGAAGAATGAAAATTTTAAAACCTCACATAAAATGGGTTCGTTCTTTTTCTTGTATAGAAGGAAACGAATTTGTTCCACAGGCAGCAAAAGAACAAGGTATTAAAACCTTAGTTGGAGCTTGGATTGGTGATGATCCAGAAAAAAACAGACAAGAAATCGATGCTTTAATTGAACTTGCCAATAAAGGTATGGTAGATATTGCTGCAGTTGGAAACGAAGTCTTGTACCGTAATGATATTCCTTTACACGAATTAAAGGAGCACATTAAAGAAGTTAGAGCTTCCATACCTAAACACATTCCAGTTGGATATGTTGATGCTTACTACGAATTTACTGTTCATCCTGATTTAACGGAGTTATGTGATGTGATTTTAGCAAACTGTTATCCATTTTGGGAAAGCTGTCATATTGATTATTCGCTTACCCATATGCAACAAATGTTTGGTCAAGCCCTAAATGCCGCACATGGCAAAAAAGTGATTATCACCGAAACAGGTTGGCCAAGTAAAGGAGAAAACCTTGGAGGAGCTGAGCCTTCAGATATCAATTTTATGAAGTATTTTATCAATACGCAGAATTGGTGTAACCAAGCAGGAGTAGAAAGTTTTTATTTTTCATCTTTCGATGAATCATGGAAAGTTGGCGATGAAGGCGAAGTAGGAGCTTATTGGGGCATTTGGGACAAACATGAAAAAATAAAATATTAATTAAGATGTATAGGTGCGTAAACTGAACCATACAAACACTATACATTAAATAAAAATTAAATATAGCCATCTTTGTTAACAAGCTAACACCCTACATCGATTTAGTAAAACTTCTTAAAACTTACTTGTATGTATTTTGTATTGCTTATATTTATAAATAACAATAAATATTCATTTATATTTAAATTAAATTATTAAACATTAAAATAAAAATTATGAAAAGAATTACAACTTTAATTATGATGCTAGTTGCAACTATAAGTTTTGCGCAACCAGCAGACAACGCCGCTACACCCCCCGATAGAGAAGATTCAGACGTAATCTCTCTTTACGGAGACGCCTACACGAATGTAGCAGGAATTAATTACGATCCAAACTGGGGTCAATCTGGGCACACTCAGGTAGACACCGAATTTGATCCAGGTACTGGAGACCTTATTTTAGCTTATCCAAACTTTAATTATCAAGGTACTGATATAAATACTAGCTTAAACGCAGCCAGTATGGAATTTTTACATGTTGATGTCTGGGTGCCAGCAGGAAATTCAAGACAGTTAAAAGTTTCCCCTATTAATAATGGAACAGGTATTGGTGAAGTTTTGGTAGAAGTACCAGTTACACCAGGCGAATGGAATTCTGTAGATTTGCCAAAATCTGCATTTACTGGAATGACTTGGGATTCAGTATTTCAACTAAAATTTGATGGTCAATTTAACGCAGATGGTAGCGCAAACACAGCGCCTTGGGATGTTTATTTAGATAATATCTATTTTTACAAAGAGGCGGTAGATCCAATTATCGATGCTTCGTTATCAGACTTACAAGTTGACGGCTCTACAATTCCAGGTTTTTCATCTGGTACTGTCAATTATGACTATTCTGTATCACCAGGAACAACAGATGTTCCAGAAATTACTGCGGCAACGCCAACCAATTCAAATGCGAATGTAGTTATTACTCAAGCAACTGAAATACCTGGTGATGCAACTGTACAAGTTACCGCAGAAGATGGTACAACAACAGAAACTTACACTGTTTCCTATGTGTTTGTAGGTCCTCCTACCCCAGCTCCAACACCACCAACAATTCCTGCTAACGAAGTGTTGTCTATTTACAGCGATGCTTATGCTCAAAGAGCTTCAAATTTTGATGCAGGTTTCTGTGGTTTCGATTCTACTGAAGAAATTCAGATAGATGGCAATAACACTATGCAATATAAATTTAACAACTGTCAAGGAATTATTCTTAATGAACCAGCTGATGTATCGAACATGACTACAATTAACTTTGACTTTTATGTTGAAGAAGGCACTGATTTATTAGGTTCTGTTATTAGCTTAAAATTAAACCAGACTAATGGTAACGCAATACCAGAAGATGATATCTTTTTAGATAATGTAATTACTGAAGGAACTAATCCAGCAATTGTTACAGGAGAATGGGTAGAAGTTGAGTTAACGGTAGATCTTTCTGCTTTTACCGCTTTAGACGAAATAGTTATTACTGCAGGAACCTTAGCAAACGTTATGTATTACGATAACTTCTACATATCAGGTGGAACTTTAAACAGTGCAACTTTTGAAACAGCTGAGTTTAAGACTTTCCCTAACCCAACTAATGATGTGTGGAATATTCAAACTACTGAAAATATTCAGAATGTGAAAATTTTCAACACGGTTGGAAGATTAGTTAAAGAAGTAAATGTTACTGGAAATGAAGCAACAGTAAATGCAAGCGATTTATCTACTGGTATTTATTTTGCAAAAATTTCAAATGAATTTAATCAAACTAAAACTATTAAGTTAATAAAAAAATAATCTAAACTGTAGTGATTAAAGAGTATGTTTGAATTATTTTTGAGCATACTCTTTTTTTATGACTACACTTAAACAACTTGCTAAACTTCTTAACGTTTCAGTATCAACAGTTTCTAAAGCACTGAGTGACGCAGAAGATATTGGAGAAGAAACTAAAAAACGAGTTAAAGAATTAGCAGAAACACTCAACTATAAACCTAACAAACTTGCATTAGGTTTAAAAAGTAATGTTACTAATACACTAGGAATTGTTATTCCAGATATATTAAATCCTTTTTTTGCAGAAGTATTATACGGCATACAAAAACAAGCTAATGAAAAAGGTTATGATACCTTAGTTTGTATTTCTAACGAGTCGACAAGTACAGAAATCAATGCTATTGAATTATTGAAGCAAGGTAGAATAGATGGATTTATTATTTCTCCTGCATCAGAAACTATCCAAAATAATAATTTTTCACATATTGAAAATGCTAAAAACGAACGCATCAAGTTTGTTATGTTCGATCGTGTAGATAATAACATCAAAACTGATAAAGTGAGTATTGATGATAAAAAAGCAGTATTCGATGCTACAGAGTGGCTAATTAAAAAAGGAAAATCTAAAATAGCTTATCTAAGCAATATTGAGAATCTTAATATAAGCACAGACCGAAGAAGTGGTTTCCATTCTGCTCTACAACAATATAATATTCCAATCAATCCAAAGTTTGAACTGGATCTCACCAATATTGATATAGCGCATAGAACCATCGAAAACTTCATAAAAAATCAAAGCTTCGATGCAGCCTTAGCAGTAGATAACAATTCAGCAATTATGTTTCAAAGTTTGCTTAAAAGTTTTAAACCAGAATTAGTAGATAAAGTAACTTGTATTGGTTTTGCCAATGAAAAAACTTCAAAACTTACGTATCCACCACTGAGTTATATCAATCAAAATGCTACTCAAATTGGTATTGAAGCAGTAAATTTAATGATTGAACGTATAAAGGATAAGAGTGAAAATCCAGCATACAAAGAACTTAAAGTGGCTACCAACGTGATTGAAGTATAAAAGGTTAATTTTAAAATGAAACTAATTAAGGAATTTAAAGAGTTTGCCATTAAAGGTAATATGTTCGATATGGCTATCGGAATTATTATCGGTACGGCTTTTAGTAAGGTAGTTTCTTCATTAGTAAGTGATATAATTATGCCGCCATTAGGTTTTTTAATGGGAAAAATTAACTTCAGCAACTATCAAATCATTTTACAAAATCCAAGCGTAAAATCTACTGGTGAAACTTTAGAATTGGTCACCATTAAATATGGAAGCTTTATTCAAACATTAATCGATTTTATTATTGTAGGCTTATCTATATTTTTTGTAATACGAGTTTTTAACAAGTTTCGGGCCAAGGCAGAAGACGAAAATAACCCGATAGAAACTACCCCAAAAAACATCGAACTCTTAGCAGAGATTAGAGATTTACTCAAAGAACAGAAAGGTAAATAAACGCTAGCTTCATCTTCTTATTAAACCTTTTTTCTATTTTTTAGTCAAAACCCTAAATCAAATTATTGTTTAACCAAAAATAGAAGGATGTTAAGAAAGTATCTTTATTTATGCTTTGCTTTTACTGTTGCATTATCACTTAGCTCGTGTAGTGTTTTTCAGTCTAAAAAAAGCAGCCCAAAACAAGCTCAATCTCAAAATAAGGGAAGTAAAAAAGGGGGTGTAAAACCCTATGCTAAAGTAATAACCAAAGACGCAAAGTCAGACAACGGACTTTTTACCGTCCATTCCTTAGATAATAAGTACTTTTTTGAAATCCCTGATAGTTTATTTAACCGTGAAATGTTAATGGTAACTCGTATTGCAAAAACTGCAAATGGAATTGGTTTTGGCGGTGGCAAGCAAAACGAACAAGTTT
>CBFIGU010000138.1:0-4969 GCA_965662165.1 Psychroflexus sp. | reverse complement strand
AGCAATGGCTTTTTTAGTAGCAACTTCTTCTAAGCTTAAACAAGTTTCCCCACTTAGTTCCTTTTTTAAACGCAAACCTACCACCGTCATGTTTTTTCTAACCCAATCATCGTGCAACTGTGTAAAATGATAAGCCGTATCTATATTATGTTTTTTTAGCCGTATAGCATGTTGTCTACCAATACCCCAAACATCATCAATTTTTAACCACTTTAGAGCTTTAATACGCTGTTCTTCAGTTTGCATTACGTAGATACCTTGTGTGTGTTTAGGAAATTTTTTTGCAATTCGGTTAGCTACTTTAGCTAGGGCTTTGGTAGGAGCTATGCCAATACTAATAGGTATACCCGTTCCTTTCTCAACTCTAGATTTCATTTTTTTGCCTATGTTTTGCAAGTCGAAATGGGTTTCATAACCTACAAATTGTAAGAATGCTTCATCTATACTGTATATTTCTACGTCGGGTGTAAATTCAGCTAACAAATTCATAACGCGTGCACTCATGTCTCCATACAAAGCATAATTAGAAGAAAAGACTTGTATTTTTTGCTGTTCAAATATTTTCTGATATTTAAAAGCTGGCGCTCCCATTGGAATTCCTAAGGCTTTTGCTTCATTACTTCTAGCAATAACACACCCATCGTTATTTGATAAGATGGCTACGGGCTTATGATTTAGATCTGGATTAAAAACCCGTTCACACGAAGCATAAAAATTATTACAGTCTACTAAGGCAAACATTACATTACATTTTTAATGACTGTGGTAACAATTCCCCAAATCATAAAATCGTTATCTTCAGTAACTAATATGGGTTTGTATTTTTCATTTTCGGCTACCAGCCAAATTTTATCTTTTTCTACGTTAATACGTTTTACCGTAAAATCACCATCGATAAAACAGACTGCTATTTTTCCGTTAGTTGGCTCTAAGCTTTTATCTATAATAAGTAAATCTCCATCGTTTAAACCTGCATTAATCATACTATCTCCTCGAACTCTACCGTAAAAAGTAGTACTCGGATGCTTTATTAGTTCCTGATTTAAATCGATGCTTAAGTCTAAAAAATCGTCTGCTGGACTAGGAAATCCAGCACTTATTCCTTCTTTTATGAAAGGTAAGCTAGTTGACTTTTTAATTTTCGGCTTAAATATTTCAAGAATTTGATTTGAAACTAAGTGCATATTTCATGATAATTTGAAATACAAAAATAGGATTATTTCCATATAAAAGGAAATAATCCTATTTATTAACTTTTGTTCAAAAAACAGTCTCTTAAACTTTATTTTTTATGCCAAATGCTTACTTCTGAATGTTTTATTTCGAAGTGTCTGCTAGAGTACCGTGTGCAATATTGAATATCGAAAGGTTTTTCTACCAATTTAAACTGTTTAGCTAAAATTTGCTGCACTCGTTCGGTTGAAGTAACAGGTTCTCCATCTTTTTTGAAACCACCTAACCAGTTTTCTTGTTTGGTAATTGCATTGTCCCATTGGTAAGTCGAGCCTAAAACTAAAGTTCCATTTTTATTGATGCGTTGGTGTATTTTACTTAGGAACTCACCTGGGTTTTGTAATTCTTCTAATAAATTAAAAGCGACAATAACATCAAAATCACGATAACGCTCTTTTAGTTTCATAGCATCATCTTGCATAAAAGTGATTGCTTTAGCATCTTCATTTAAATTTAAATTAGATAGTAAAGCGTCTTTAAAAATTTGTAATTCGCCTTCGTCTTTAATTACATAGCGCAATAAGCCATTTTTTTGTAGCTCTATAGCCGGTTGTATAAAACGAGCAGATGCATCTAAGGCAGTAACTTCATTAAATAAGTTTGAAGCTTCAAAAGCAAGTCTGCCTGTATCACAATTTAAATCGAGTAGTTTTTTATCTGAAGGATTCGAAATGTATTTTTTCAATATTTCACTTAATTGAAGCGGTAGTTTTTGTATACCCAAGTGATCCTTTCCATAGTTTTGTTCACAAGAAATAGCAACTTCTTCATCGGTTATATAGCTATCAACACGTATTTCTGGCTCATGTTCAGATTCTACATACCGAAACCCTGCGTGCTGATAAAAGTGTCTTCTAAAGGCGTAGCGAGCATGTAAAGTAGCTTCATTTCCTGTAGAAATCCACGAACCACCTTTTATTAGATTGTGTTTGCCATCAAAAGTAGGAGTAGAGAAATCGTCGTATAACGGGTGGACTTTAAAACCTGCGTAGCCTGTAATTGGTGTTTCTGTCCACTGCCAAACATTTCCTATAACATCGTAAAATTCATTAAAGGCAAAAGTGTTTACAGGACAAGGAGAAGTATAATGCTCAAGGTTTATATTACCTGGAGCGGTATCCCATTGTGTAGCGTCTTTTACTTGTGTATGTTGAACTAATCTATACCATTCTGCTTCAGTTGGTAAACGAAATTTTTTATGAGTTTTAGCCGATTTCCAATTGCAAAAGGCTTTGGCTTCTAAATAATTAATTTCTACAGGAAAACTCCAATTCATTGGAATAATCTCTGCCATTAAACGGAGTTTGTATTGGTCTTTGTCTTTATGCCAGAATAATGGATGTTCTGCTTTTTTATAAGTTCGCCAAGACCAACCTTCTTCGGTCCACCATTCTTTTTGGTTGTAGCCATGATCTTCTACAAATTCTAAAAATTCAGCATTAGATACCAAAAACTTTGAAGCTTTAAAGTCTTCTGTTTTTTCTTGGTGTTTACCGTATTCTAAATCCCAACCATATAAGTGATGTTGATGAGGTTTACCTAAAAGCATTTCATCACCACTAACTTCTAGGAGTTCATTTTTGGGAGGAGTAGTCTCTTTATTATAGGTTTTGTTGAAAGCACCGCTTTGTACTTTTTCAATTGGGAGTTGTCTAATTAAAACTGAAGAAGTTTCGATGTGAATATTTTGATGTTCAATACCCATAATTATTGGCCAAAATTGATTTTCCCAGTTGATAGGCAATTGTAAAGGTAATTCCTTAATCAATTTTATAATGGTCTCCCGAACTTGGCTTCTGTACTCTTTAACTTCATTTACGCTAGGCCAATTGTAATTTTCTTCATTTAAGTCGTCCCAAGACATTTCGTCAACCCCAATAGCAAACATCGATTCGAATTCTGGATTAATATGCTCAGGAATTAAACCTGCTAAGACCAGTTTATTCACAAAAAAACAAGCAGTGTGTCCGTAGTAGAATATTAAAGGATGTCTAAGTGGATCTGCACGCATATAAAATGCATCATCACTTTTTAGGGTTTTGTAAAGCTGTGTGTCTAGCTCAAAGGTTCTGATAAAGTAACTTAATATTTCTTGTCTCTTACTTTCGGTATTACCTTCGGCTAAATTTGGGGTTTTTAAATTGAATTCTTTCATAGTTAAGGCTTAAAATGACTTAAGCATATAATTTTTATGCATGGTAAATTTTTCGTGGGTTATAGGTCTTATTTTTTCTTGCACCAATGTTCCGCAGTTTTTATATCCTGATTTTTTATATAAGTTAACCGCAGCTTCATTTTGATCCCATACGCGTAAAAGTACATGCTTGATATTTTCATCAAGATCATTTTCAAATTCCTGCATGAGTTTTTTTCCAAGACCTAATCCTCTTAAGTTTTCATCTACTAAAACTTCAGTTATATATAATGTGTTTTTGTTTAAATATTTCTCTTTTATTGCTTTAGGACATTGTTTGTCAAAATCTAATGGAGTTGATATAATAGCTGCAATAGGTTTTTCATTTTTAAATCCAAAAATAGCAAAAGCATCTTCAAACATTTCGTTGAGGTAAGTTTCTGCTTCTTGGTCTGTAATGCGTTGAGCTGAAATTCCAGTAGTAAAGGTCTTTAAATACAAATTTTTTATAGCTGATTGATGAGCACTATATAAATTTTTGTCGACTTTTTTGAATTTTATCATAAATACAAAAGTATTATTAATAGCTATACCTTTAGTATTACTTTTATTAAAGATTCATTAATAAAATGATGATATTATTTTGATTAATTCTTGGTTTATGCATAAAAAAAAAGTCACCTACCCAAAGGTAGATGACTTTTTATAAAAATTTATGCTGTATTAATTATCGGTTCACGATGAAAGATTCTGTTTTTTGATAATCGCTAACTCTTATGATTTTATTGTAATCATATTCAACTTCAGTTAATTCATTATCTTTCCAAAAAAACCATCTACCATCTTTAATACCATTAATGTAGTATGCTTGAGTTATTTTATTTCCTTCTCTGTCGTAAGCTTTCCAAACACCAGTAGGTTTACTGTCTTTAAAAAAGCCTTCTTGGCTTACATTACCATTTTCGTAGTAATAAGTTGCTTCAACTAAATCTCCTTTTTTTTCGAATTTTGCTTTTTCGTTATTTTCCTGAGCGTAAAGGCTAACACCCATCACTAAAAATACCATTAAAGCTACTACATTTTTCATATCTATCATATTTTATGCTAATATACGAATAAATTTACATTAATGTTACTATCGCTTAACATTAAATTTACATTGGAAATTAAAAAAATAATTTATTTTAGATTGAAAAATACTATAATTAATTGTAAATCATTAATTTAAGTAATAAATGTGTAATGTAAAGTTTATGTAAATATTTTTAAATAATTCTATGATTGTGAGATTATGAATGAAAAGTCATCAAAATTGAAAACTTTTTAATTTAAAATTGGTTTAATTTAGCCTAAACTTAAATGAAAAGTACGATGTGTTTCGCTAAATAATAAGTATGTAAGCTTAAACGTAACATCTAGCACATCACAAAAAAGCAAAGCTTTTGATTCAGTTTTAAACTTATTAATTAATCGAATACAACAAAATAGCTTTTTATAGCTAAATAATGAAAACTGTTTAATTCTAGCTCTTAGTTAAAGCTGAACGTAGTATTAATTTTAAAAACAAAATTATCGCTTGTTTCATCAAAGCTAAAATTACCA
>CBFIGU010000137.1:0-5043 GCA_965662165.1 Psychroflexus sp. | reverse complement strand
GAAGTCACATCAAGCCCAAGAGTTGTTTGAAACTGCAAACAAAATATTAGGTTTCAACATTACCGATATTATGTTTGAAGGAACAGCTGAAGACTTAAAGCAGACTAAAGTTACTCAACCTGCCATATTTTTACATTCGGTTATTTTAAGTAAAGTTTTAGGCGAAGATTTTAAGCCAGATATGGTTGCTGGACATTCATTAGGCGAATTTTCTGCTTTAGTAGCTAACCAAACTTTAGCTTTTGAAGATGGGCTAAAATTAGTTTACAAACGTGCCTTAGCTATGCAGAAAGCTTGCGAAGCTCAACCATCTACCATGGCTGCTGTTTTAGGTTTAGAAGATAAAGATGTAGAGCAAATTTGTGCTCAAGTGCCAGGCATCGTAGTTCCAGCTAATTACAATTGCCCGGGACAATTAGTAATTTCTGGCGAAGTAAGTGCTGTTGAAAAAGCCTGTGAACTATTAAAGAAAAATGGTGCAAAACGAGCACTTTTACTACCTGTGGGTGGCGCATTTCATTCTCCATTAATGGAACCTGCAAGAGAAGAATTGGCAGAAGCCATTGCTGCAACCCACTTTAAAAATCCTATTTGTCCTATTTACCAAAATGTAACTACAACTGCTGTTATTGACCCTAAAGCTATACAAGCTAACTTAATTGCACAATTAACCGCTCCTGTAAAATGGACACAAACCATGCAACAAATGCTGGCTGATGGAATGAAAGAATATATAGAGGTAGGACCAGGAAAAGTACTACAAGGTTTACTGAAAAAAGTGGATAGAAAATTTGAAACACAAAGTGCTGCAATTCCTAGCAAGAGTTAGAAGTATCTAAAATTTAAAATCATGGCTTTACACTTATTAATAAAAATGTAAAGCCATTTTTTATGAAATTAATTCTGTTAACTTGCTAGATAAAAACAATATTTAGCATGCTAGATTGGAAAAAACTAAGTGAAAAAATTGAAAAAGATATTACCGAAAACGGAGTGCCACGCGGAGAATTCGTTGTTTCGGCAATGACGAAAGCCGTTTCTAACTCTATTCAACATTTTTTAAATCATAATACTTCAAAAAAATTACCGGCCTTAGATATCGGAACTGGAACTGGATATCATTCTGCTTTGTTACTTGCAAAAGGTCACCCAAAAGTAATTTCAGTAGATATTAATCCAACCGCTATAAAATACGCTAAAGAGCGAATTCAACAATTTTTTCCAGAAGTAAAACAATATAATGAAGCCGACTTTAATCGGTTTTTAGAAATCGCAGATCAAGACCAACAAGCCATCAATTTTTATAATTATGATTTAGATGATTTAATAAACATCAAAGATTCTAATTATGCTATGCTTAGTTTTAATCCACCGATTTTATATCCTTTTTTTGATGCTCAGTTCGGAAAACCAGCAACACACGGCGTATATTATGAAAATAAGCAGGTAGAAAAAAAAGAAAATGATTTAGTATATCGATTATATGAAAACATTGCTCAGCAAAATCTTAAAAAAGGCTCACACATCATTTGTATTTGGGCAAATTTGAATAGACATTATGTGGAGCTGAATCCGTTTGAAGAAGAAAATCCTGATTATGTTCATCCTGCTCGCATTTTAGAAAATTGGTTCGATTTTGAATTTGAAAATGAAGCCGAATCTTTCGATGAATTTTATTGCCACAAAACCATTTTAGGCGCTGGCTTTTTTAATCAAAGTGAAACGGGGAAACTGTACACTGATAATTTAAGACACGGCATTGAAAATAATTATTACTCAAAACTTTTAATCCCGAGTGAAGAAGCAAACTTAGCTGGTACTTATTTTCATTTTGGGGTTTTGCACTTAGAGAAAACTTCAGATTCCGAAAATAAGTTTAGAATCATCAATGGAAGTTCTAAAGCAGAATCATAGCGAATGCAACAATTTAAAAATAAATACTTCGATTTTTCGCTACCAGTTTTTATTCCATCTGCATTAATTACGCTTGTTTTTGTAATCGGCACCATTGTTTTTAATGAACAAGCCAAAATAAGCTTTTCAAATTTTCAACAATATATGTCGAGTAATTTGGGCTGGTTTATTAATGCAGCGATTAATTACTTTTTGTTTTTTGTGGTGTTTTTAGCATTCAGCAAATTTGGTAAGATTAAAATTGGTGGTACTTCAGCAAAACCAGACTTTAAAAAATTCTCTTGGATTGCTATGTTATTTTCTGCTGGTATGGGTATTGGTTTAGTCTATTTTAGTGTTGCAGAACCCATGTTGCATTTCAATAATCCCATAGATGCTAACTTTACTGAAGTAGAAAAAGCACAGCAAGCTATGAAACATACTTTCTTACATTATGGCTTTCATGTTTGGGGAATTTATGCTTTACTTGGTATTGCACTAGCTTATTTTACCTTTAATAAAAATCAAGCCTTATCTATTCAATCTACGTTGAAACCACTTTTAGGAAGAAAACTTTTAAATTTTGGCTTTGGCAACGCTATAGATGTAATTGCCGTATTAGCTACTTTATTTGGCTTAGCCACGTCTTTAGGTTTTGGAGCCATCCAATTTAGCACAGGAGTTTCAGAAATGACAAATTTGAATAATGGAATAAATCTACAAGTTGTTTCCATTGTAGGAATAACGCTTATAGCAACAATTTCAGTGATTTCTGGTTTGCAAAAAGGATTAAAAATACTAAGCAACTTAAACATCATTATCGCTTTAATACTTTTTGTATTTATACTAATAATTGGTTCTACAGCTTTTTTACTAGATGGTTATATAGAAAGTCTTGGCAGTTATTTAACTCATTTTTTTGAATTAAGCACCAACCGAAATCAATTAAATGAAGATGGCCAATGGTTTAAAGATTGGTCTAAGTTTTACTGGGTTTGGTGGATTTCTTGGTCGCCTTTTGTAGGTACTTTTATCGCCCGGATTTCTAAAGGGAGAACTATAAAAGAAATTGCTATTTACGGCGTACTTATTCCTTCTTTATTTTCATTTTTATGGATGTCTGTACTTGGTGGTACCGCTTTAGATTTACAATTGAGTGGAGTAACAGACTTAAGTACAATTGTAGCTGAAGACAGTTCCTTAGCTTTATTTAAAATGTTAGAAAATCTTCCTTTTTATGAAATTACAGCATCACTGAGTATTTTTTTAGTGGCTACTTTTTTTATTACTTCTTCAGATAGTGGTTCGCTGGTGGTCGATTTAATGACCTCTGGCGGCAAACTCAATGCGCCAAAAGGACAAAAAGTATTCTGGGCTTTTATGGAAGGTGCTATTGCTATTGCCTTATTAGTTGGTGGTGGTTTAACGGCTTTACAGTCGGCTTCTATTTCTACAGGTTTTCCTTTTGCTGTCATCTTAATTTTAGTTAGTCTTTCTTTACTAAAAGCTTTACGAAAAGACGAACAATTAAAGCAAAAAACTAAGTAAGGCTTATTTTTAAAATCCTTACTTTATCAAACTGTTAGCAAACCGTAGACCTACTAATTGTAATTTGTACTATTCACGTTCAAAAAGTTGGAGTATTTTTAAGTTTTATACTCATAATGTCTTGTGCTGAGCTTACCAAAGTAGGCGTCCTAATCTATTTTGTTAGCAATATTATTTTATAATTATCTTGCAAAAAAAATTCTATGTCATTTGCAAATGCAGTAATCCGTCAAGTAGGAAGAGATTTAGGAAAAGTAATCAGCAATCAACTATTTAAGGATAGTCATTCCACGCCGTATCGTAGAGTTGGCAATCGAAGAAGAACTCAAAATCAGCAAACTACACAAGTTGCAACTCAACCAAAACAAACACAAACTGAAGAACTCACTTCAGCAGCATTCGATAAAGCCATTGGTTTTGCCACCACTTATACCGCTCCTACCATGGTTAGAAAATTAATGGGCGTTTATGAAGTGATTAATAATGAAATTTTTAAAGCAAAGAGAGATGGATTTATAGATAGCGAAGAAGCTAAACTCATCTTTACCATGGAACAGGAATTTCATCATAAAGCTGAAATCATAGCTGATTTATTAGAGTTAGATGAAGCAGAAAATGAGAAACATTTAGAAAAACTTGAAAAAGTAGTACGACTTACTTCAGGCTTGTTTCACGAAACTTTAAACTTAGCTATTAAAGGAGCCGAAATTGAAAAACAACATTATCAAAAAAAACAAAACAAAATACAACCCATACAATTTGGCAATTACATTGGTTTACATTTTATTTTAATGGGCACCTATGCCAAAACAGGCAAAAAACAATTATGGAAAACCATAGTTGGAAACATAGTTTCTTTAATAATTTTAATCGTTTTTTACGTACCTCTACTCAATTTAGTGGGTTTAGTGCAAGGATTAGTAACTTATGCTGCAGAAAAATCAGGTAGAGATGCAAAAAGAAACTTACTCCAACAAGAAATCAATTTATCTGAAAGTAGAAAACAACTTTATCTAGATGTACAACAAGAAGCCGAAAATTTAGCGAATGAACTTGATGAACATGAATAAAATTACTTCAAAAAATCCTATAGACATTCTCATTATCGGTGGAGGTGCGGCAGGTTTTTTCACGGCCATTAATTGTGCTCAAGAAAACCCTAGCTTGAAAATCTGCATCCTTGAAAAAACGAAAAACTTGCTGAGCAAAGTGAAAATTTCAGGTGGCGGAAGATGCAATGTAACCCATGCTGAATTCGATCCTATTGAGCTAGCCAAAAATTACCCACGTGGCCACAAAGAATTGCGCGGCCCTTTACATCAATTTGCTACAGGCGATATGATGGCATGGCTAGCCGATGAAGATGTTCCACTAAAAATTGAAGAAGACGGTAGGATTTTCCCAGAAAGCGACTCTTCTCAAACCATTATTGATACTTTTTTAGCTGCTTGTAATAAATTCAACATTGAAATAAAAACCCAATGTGGGGTTGAAGATTTTTATTTAACCGAAGAAAAGCTTTGGAAAGTAAAAACTAAAAATGAAGCTTTTTTAGCTAAACACATCGTTTTTGCTTCTGGAAGTAGCACAAAAATATGGAAG
>CBFIGU010000136.1:0-5105 GCA_965662165.1 Psychroflexus sp. | reverse complement strand
CAAATTTTTTGGTTGCATAACGCCATCTCAACGCATCTAAACTTTTCATATTTCCAACATTTTTGTATGCAAATATAGAATAGGATTTGATTAATTTGTTGAAGTTAAGTTTTAATTAAGTAAACCAATGTTAAATAGGAATAGTATCCTAAATTGTTGATTTTAAAGTGTTAAATATTTTTTCTCATAAATATTTAATTTATGTTTTTATGAAAAGAGAAGTTTCTCTATAGTAAAAGCCATGTCAATATCTTTTTGAGTAACCCCACCAGCATCATGAGTACTTAAGCTTATTTCTAAATTATTATACACATTTTTCCATTCTGGGTGATGTTGCTGAGCTTCCGCTTCAAAGGCTATTCTTGTCATAGCTGAAAAAGCTTCTTTAAAATCTTTGAACTCTATTTTGGTATGAATGGCATTTTCATTGTATTCCCAGCCATCCAGTTTTTTTAAATCCTTTTGAATTTCATTTTCTTGTAATACTTTCATTTTATTGAATTTTAATAGATTTTTCAATTACTTCTTCCATAGTTATTTGAAGATTTTTAGGCAACAAATTATCTTTTGGAATTACTGCAATAAATCGGTCTTCATTAGAATTATAGACTTGCTTAAAGATAGGATTTTCTAATTGAAGTACATTACAAATTTCTTCAATTAACTCATTATGATGTATTAAATCAGTACTTCCTAAGTGAAATACGCCTTGTTTTTTTCGATTGATAATGTAATGAATTTGTTGAGTAAATTTGCTGTGTACAGTGGCATTAATAACTACATTTGGAAATACTTCTATAGGTTCATTTACATCATATAGCCATCTTATTTCATTAATTTTTGGTGAATTATATCCAAAAACCATAGGCAAGCGAACTATATTGTATAAGTGGTTGGGTAAGCGTAGCAAAGCATTTTCAATCTTTATTTGAAATAAACCATACTTGCTTTGCGATAATGTTTTGTCGTACTCGTAAGATGGATAATTTGTGAATGCATCAAATACATTACTTGATGAAATAAATATCAACTTTTTTTGATGTGCGATTAGGTAATTAATAATGTCAAAATGAGCATAAATGAAAGCCTTAAAATCACATCTAAAAGCAGAAATTATTAAATCTGGTTTTAATTGTTCTAACAGCAAACCAGGTAATTCTTGTTCTGCATCCCACAAGAAAAATTGCTTATTTTTCTCCATTTTAGGATTTGGCGTAAAATATGTGCCATAAACATCAAAATAGGGGTAAAGCTCTTTGTAGAGATTCTTTCCTAAAAATCCGCTAACTCCTAAAATTAATATTTTTTGCTTCGATTTACCCATAGAATACAAAACTGCCAAAAAGCACTGAGACTTTAAGGCAGTTTCAAGTATTTTTAAAATCTATTTATGCTTTATAAAATGGAAGTTTAACCAATTGAGCTTTTAGTTGTTTCTTTCTAACTTTAATGTAAACTTCATTGCCTAATTTGCTTTCGTCAATTTTAACATAACCTAGACCAATTCCTTTTTTTAGACTTGGAGACATCGTGCCAGAAGTAACTTTTCCTAAGTTTTCTCCTTCATGATTAACAATTTCGTAGTCTTTTCTAGGAATTCCTTTTTCAAGCATTTCAAAAGCGACTAACTTTCTTGTGACGCCTTCTTCTTTTTGCTTTTTTAAGGCTTCAGAGTTGATAAAATCTTTAGTGAATTTTGTAATCCATCCTAGTTTTGCTTCAATAGGAGAAGTAGTTTCGTCTATATCATTTCCATATAAGCAAAAGCCCATTTCTAAACGTAAAGTATCTCTGGCCGCAAGCCCGATAGGTTGAATTCCAAAAGCTTCGCCGGCTTGCATAACTTGCTTCCAGATTTTTTCAGCATCTTCATTTTTACAGTATATTTCAAAACCACCGCTTCCTGTATAACCTGTAGCTGAAATAATCACATCTTCAGCTCCAGCGAAATTAGCAACTTCAAAATGATAAAAAGGAATTTTTGAAAGATCTACTTCAGTTAAGCTCTGCATGGCTTCAACTGCTTTTGGTCCTTGAATAGCCAAAAGTGAATACATTTCTGATGCATTAGTTAATTTACAATCAAACTGATTGTGTTTATTAATCCAATTCCAATCTTTTTCAATATTAGATGCATTAACCACCATTAAATATTTTTCTTCATTAAAACGGTAAACAATCAGATCGTCTACAATTCCACCGGTTTCATTAGGTATACAAGTATATTGCGCTTTACCATCTTTTAGATTTGAAGCGTCATTACTACAAACTTTTTGAATTAAATTTAAAGCTTGAGAGCCTTCAACAAAAAATTCTCCCATGTGTGAAACATCAAAAACGCCTAGTTTTTCACGAACACAACTATGTTCTTCATTAACGCTGGTGTAGGAAACAGGCATTTGGAAACCTGCAAAATCTACTATTTTGGCATTTAATTCTTGGTGTATGTGTAGTAATGCTGTTTTTTTCATTATTAAAAAGTTTTTGCAAACTTAAGTTTTTCATGTTTATGCTATATCGTTATAGGCTTAACTTTTAAGAAATAAATTCCACAAAAAATTATTCTAGAATTCGCACGGAGATATCAATGTTGCTTATTGGCCATTCACTTTTATCGGTTTTTACTTTCGATATTTTTTCGGCTACTTCCATTCCACTTATTACTTTACCAAATACGGTATGCTCTCCATCTAAGTGGTGAGCTCCATCTTTTTTGGTTACAATATAAAATTCAAATGGAGAAGAAGCGTTACTTACATTTTGCTCTTTGTATTTGGCAGCTGCAAATGCGCCGTAGTTATGCGGGTAAGCATCTGTATATTCACTTGGTATTAAATAACGCCCAATAGCACTTCGGTAATCTCTAGTTAAAACACGGTCTGAATTCCCAGCTTGAACTACAAAATTAGGGTCTACTCTATGAAAAACACAACTATCAAAATAACCAAGTTTAGTTAGTCTTATAAAATTAGCTCTATGGTAGACTGTTTCTGAAAAAAGCTGAACGATGATATTGCCAAACTCCGTTTCAATTTCAATTTTAGTTTCTGGATTATTTTTAGCGTAATCTTCTAAAAAAGGCATTAACTCTTCTTGTTGAAGTGTTTTAATGTGCGATAAGTCCTTGGTTTCTGTTCCACTAGAAGGAATATTAACATCAGGAAGTTCATTTTTAAATTCAATTTTTTCAATTTTAGAAGGCGTATTACTTGATTTGCTTTTTGTACTTTTATCTGAAGTACAACTAAAAGTAACCCATAATAAAAAAAGAAATAAACTTGAAAAACGCATACTTGTTCGATTTAAAAACGAAAATAGAAAAAAACAAATTATTAGGAAGAAAAGCCCATGCTAAGATGATGCCTTTATCTAGAAAGCAGGAATTAGAAGCTTTAGATTTTAGTAAGCTTTCACCGAAGTACGCAGCTGTTCTTTGCTTATTTTATCCTAAAAATGGAGAAATCTATTTTCCGTTAATCTTAAGAAATACCTATCCAGGAGTGCATTCTAATCAAGTTAGTTTTCCTGGAGGAAGAATAGAAAAGTCAGATAGAGACTTTTCTCATACGGCATTACGCGAATGTGAAGAAGAAATAGGAGTGGAACAATCTACAATTCAAGTTTTAAAGCAGCTCACCGATATTTATATACCACCATCTAATTTTCAAGTGAAATCTTTTATTGGTGTTTGCTATGAAACTCCAAATTTTATTCTTCAAGAATCTGAAGTTGAACAATTAATAGAAGTCAACATAAAAGATCTTTTAGACGATTCAGTATTGGTGAATGAAAATTTAAGCACTTCTTACGCAACTAAAATTGATGTAAAAGCCTTCAAATTAAATGATTTTATTGTTTGGGGAGCAACTGCCATGATTTTAAGTGAAATCAAATACATTTTGAAAGGACTTTAATTTGTATGTTTTTCTATATTTGTCTTGTAAAATAGAAAAATGGGCTTATTTAAGCAAAACCCTTTTGGGCATTATTTATTTTTGAAAAAATGGTTGATTAGAATCATGGGTTCTTTGTCTCACAGACGTTACCGCGGTTTTAATCAATTACAAATCGAAGGTTCTGAAATTATAAAGGATTTACCTGACAACAAAGTTTTGTTTGTGTCTAATCACCAAACTTACTTTGCTGATGTTGTGGCTATGTATCACGTCTTCAATGCTAGTTTAAAAGGAAGAAATGATAATATTAAAAACATTGGGTATTTATGGAATCCAAAGCTTAATATTTACTATGTAGCTGCAAAAGAAACGATGAAAGGTGGCTTGCTGCCCAAAATATTAGCTTATGCAGGTTCTGTAAGTATAGATCGTACCTGGCGTTCTAAAGGGAAAGATGTAAATAGACAGGTTAAAATGAGCGATATTACCAATATTGGAAAAGCCTTAAACGATGGTTGGGTAATTACGTTTCCACAAGGAACTACAACTCCTTGGAAACCTATTCGCAAAGGGACAGCTCACATTATCAAAAAATACAAACCCATTGTAATTCCCATAGTAATTGATGGCTTTAGACGTTCATTTGATAAAAAAGGAATAAATATTAAAAAGCGTGGGATTTTGCAAAGTATGCACATTAAACCACCAATGGAGTTTGATTATGAGAATGACTCTATAGACCAGATTGTAGAAAAGCTACAATATGCCATAGAGCAGCATCCTTCATTTTTAAAAGTACTTTCCAAAAAAGAATTAGAAGAAGAAGAATTGCTCAACGAGCAAAGAAGATACAGTGCCAAAAACTAGTCTGGTAGTCAGAAAATCGAAGTTTATTTTTTGATTTAAAATTTAGTACTTGCTTTTATATACTCTGCATTCATTCTAGCAATTTGCAGCACATCAATATCTTGTGGACATTCAATTTGGCAGGCTAGCGTATTGCTACAATTACCAAAGCCTTCTTCGTCCATTTTGTCTACCATTTTCAAAACACGCTCTTCCCTTTCTAATTTTCCTTGTGGTAATAAGCTTAAATGACTAATTTTTGCTGATGTAAATAGTGCTGCACTTGCATTTTTACAGGTTGCTACACAAGCACCACAACCAATACAAGACGCAGCATCAAAAGCTGCTTCTGCTGTCTCATGG
>CBFIGU010000135.1:0-5131 GCA_965662165.1 Psychroflexus sp. | reverse complement strand
TTAGTAAGCGAAACTGGAGAACGCGGTCATCCCGCTTTTTAATATATTTTATTAGAATAAAAATTTTGCTTATTAACTTAAAAACAAAAACCCTTGTAAAGAATATCTACAAGGGTTTTTAGTTTTAAGTTTGAATTATTTTACGCACTCACCCAACCCATTAATCTGTTTTTAAAAAACTCATATTTTACTAAAAAGAAAATAAAAGTAATCATCATTACAAAGTAAAAAATCAGGATACCAGCTAAGGTAAATAAGTATAATTCTACACCAAATAGTTCAAAAATGTGTATAGATAAGAACACCACCAAAGAACCAATATGTATGGCTTTTAAGTTCTTATTTAGTGAAGTTTTAATAACACCAGACAAAAAATTCCATGGCATAAGTTCATTGCTAATTTCAATTTTGTTTGCTCTAAAATGAATAATTACATCTAAATTGAAATCTAGCTTCACCCTAAGTTGGTTTGTATTTTCAATGTACTTATAATTGAAAAGTTGTAAATTGGTTATGATTTTTTCCTTTTTATCAGTCATTGTATTCTTATCAGTAATATTCTAAAATAATGCTGTGGAAACACGATTTATAATTAGTTTTTGCCACTCTGACTTGTAATAAATTTTACAATTAAGAAAATAATTAAAACAACTAGGCTGATTAAAAGCAATTGCCATAATCCAATTTTAAAAAAGAAAATCAGGTATTTCATTCTGAATGGGGTTAAAATGCGTTATTAACAATTCATGATAAGTCTATTGCTAGATTCTTTTCGAATGATATTTAAACCACCAAGCTAGACCTATATAATTAAAATTTTATTTTATCAATATAATTGGTTTATTTGACTTTACATTGCAGAAAATCTGCAATTAACATTTAGCTTTATTTCTTAAAATACAGACACTTACAGCATTTTAACAAAAACTGCTATCAGGTATTTTTAAGTTATAAAGGTAAATTTTTAAGTATCCACATAAAAAAGCCGCTTTAAACTGAGTTGTTTAAAACGGCTTTCTATACGTAATTAAGTTATAAATTAATCTACATTATCATGTAGAAAAGAATTATTAGATCTAAAGTTGATTTCTCCATTTTCATCACTATGCAGTGAAGTTCTAGAAATTTTGGTCTCACCGCTTTTTCGAGTTTGGTCTAGCTCCACTCCTGCTCTTTTATATGCAGGTTGCTTTTCTATCTCGTCTACGCTTTGGTTGTTTCTAAACTTGTAATTAAACATCTTCATTTTCGCTTTTCGCTCAGCTGCTCGGGCTGATAAATCACTAATTGAAGAATTCATTGGGTCGATGTCTTCAGAATTTTGAACTGTTTTTTCTGTTGCAGAATTCGATTTTTCTATTCGAGTTTGAAATTGAAATGAATCTTCTTCTTCAGCACTATTTTGTTCTGGTTCTGCAGCTGAGCCTTGTGTCATTTCTTCTTCGTCTTCTAAAGTATATCGTTTGATGTTAGAAGTTGATTGATTTGGCTGTGAGCTAGCTAGAGATTGAACAGAAGCAGACAAATCTTCTTCTTCATGAACTTCAAAGTTTCGAATATCACGTTCTTGTTCTTCTTCTAAATGAAAAACTTGCTTTTCTTGCTCACTTTCTGCTGATGGATTGTTTGTTGATTCTGTTTCTTGTTGATTACTCAATGGCATATCAAAAGTAAAAGAAATATCTTCTTGTTGCTCTTCTTCAACTGGAGCAGCAGCTTCATTAACTTCTCTAATTTCGAAATCTTCTTCATCAAAATCGACTACCTCAGCTTCAACAGCAATAGACTTTATTTCTGGAGTTGTTTCAATTAAAGGATTGTCTACATCTTGAACAGTTGAAGTTGGATTCCTATGGGCGCTAGGCTCATCTTCATTTTCTAAGGTATGAATAATCTTTTTTTGCTGTGATTGTGGTTTGGGCTCATCATCTCCCAAAGGCGAAGTAATACGTTTGCTCTGTAATTTACGCTCTACTTTTTGATCTTCGTTTAGCGTATGAATTATTTTTTTAGTTTCGGTATTCACAATAGCATCTTGTTGTTCTGTATCAAAACCCGTTGCGATAATCGTTACCGAAATAGAATCGTCTAAGCTTTCATCTTCACCAACACCCATAATTATATTTGCAGAATTACCCGCTTCTTCCTGAATATGGTCGTTAATTTCACCGATTTCATCTAAGGTGATTTCATCTGTACCCGAAACAATTAATAATAAAACATTTTGAGCTCCGGTAATTTTATTATCATTCAATAAAGGTGAATCTAAAGCTTTCTCAATTGCAATTTTGGAACGGTTTGATCCTGATGCCACAGCAGAACCCATAATAGCAGTACCACTATTACTCAATACGGTTTTAGCATCTTTTAAATCGATATTTTGCGTGTAGTGATGGGTAATTACTTCAGCAATACCACGAGAAGCTGTAGCTAAAACTTCATCTGCTTTAGAAAAACCAGCTTTAAAACCTAGATTTCCATAAACTTCACGTAATTTATTATTGTTGATTACAATTAAAGAATCTACTTCTTTTCTTAGTTTTTCAACACCAATTTGAGCTTGCTCGTTTCTAGTTTTACCTTCAAACTGAAACGGACTGGTTACAATGCCTACCGTAAGTACATCCATTTCTTTGGCTTGTTTGGCAATAACAGGAGCAGCTCCTGTTCCTGTTCCCCCACCCATTCCGGCAGTAATAAAAACCATTTTGGTATTAGTACCTAGCAAAGTCTTTAAATCTTCGTAGCTTTCAAGTGCAGCTTGTTCACCTACTTCTGGGTTGGCGCCTGCACCAAGACCTTCAGTTAAATTTACTCCAAGTTGAATTTTAGTTGGTACAGGGCTATTTTCTAGTGCTTGTGAATCTGTATTACAGACTACAAAATCTACCCCTTTTATTCCTTGGCGAAACATGTGGTTAATTGCATTGGAGCCACCTCCACCAACACCAATTACTTTAATTACATTGGATTGGTTTTTTGGTAAATCGAATGCAATGCTGTCGAAATCGTTTTGATCCTTGTTACCCATAATTACGTATTTAATTTATTCTGCTTTATCTAATATATCTTTTAACTTATCTACAAATCGGTCGAAGAAACTTTGTCTAGGACCAGTTGAGCCTTTACCTTCTTGCTGAGTTTCTTGCCTTTTTTGTTCTTCAATTTTAATTTCTTGTGAAGAAGCGTCTTCATCCTGTGTTTCAGTAACAGTTTCATCTTGCTGAGATGCTGCAGAGTTCTCTTCTTTTTCTATTTCTTCTTGCTTTTGATGCTCTTGATTACTAATGGACTTCATTAATAAACCTACTGCAGTTGCAAAAATTGGACTTGTGGTTTCGCGCTCAGAATCACCAGCAAGGTGTTCATTCGGAAAACCTATACGCGTATCCATTCCTGTAATGTATTCTACTAACTGTTTTAGATGCTTTAATTGAGCTCCACCACCTGTTATGACAATACCAGCAATTAATTTTTTGCGTTGTTCTTCGTGTCCGTAATTTTTAATTTCTAAGAAAACTTGTTCAATAATCTCAACTGCTCTGTAGTGAATTATTTTTGAAAGGTTCTTCAAAGATATTTCCTTTGGTTCACGACCACGTAATCCAGGAATGGAAACAATCTCATTTTCTTTATTTTCTCCTGGCCAAGCCGAACCAAATTTTACTTTCAGTAATTCAGCTTGTTTTTCAATAATTGAACAACCATCTTTTATATCTTCGGTAATTACATTTCCACCAAACGGGATTACAGCGGTATGACGAATTATTCCATCTTTAAAAATAGCTAAGTCGGTTGTTCCGCCACCAATATCGATAAGTGCAACTCCCGCTTCCTTTTCTTCCTGACTCAGTACGGCATTTGCAGATGCTAAGGGTTCTAAATTTACACCGCCCAACTCCAAACCAGAATTGGTTACACAGCGAACTATATTTCTAATTGAAGAAATTTGACCTACAACTACATGAAAATTAGCTTCTAGCCTTGCTCCGTGCATTCCAATAGGTTGGGTAATTTCGCCTTGACCATCAACCTTATATTCTTGAGGTAAAACATGTATAATTTCTTCTCCTGGCAACATAACCAGTTTATGAACTTGGTCACAGAGCTCTACAATATCTTTTTCTTCGATGACTTCATCAAAATTTTTACGCGTAATATAATCGCTATGTTGTAGGCTTCTTATGTGTTGCCCTGCAATACCAACCATTACTTTTTTTACATCAATACCGGCATCTGCTTCTGCTTCTTTTATAGCTTGTTGTATAGATTGGATGGTTTGCGTAATATTATTTACCACACCACGGTGTACGCCTAAACTCTTAGATTTTCCGAGCCCAAGAATTTCTACTTTACCGTACTCATTTTTACGCCCAATCATAGCCACAATTTTTGTGGTTCCGATATCTAAGCCTACTGCAATTTGTTCATTTTCCATGTTACTCTACATATTACTTTTTGGTGCAAACAACTTGTTTACCAAATTGTAAATCTATTTTACTATAATCCTTCAACCTTCTATCTTTTTGTGCTTTAGCAAAAAAAGCTTTGAAGTTAGCGAGCTTTAAATCGATGTTATTTAAATCTCCAAAATCAACTTTAAAATTGGCATCTCTTACTTCCATATATACTTCACCGAGCTCGGTTTGGTGCAAAGCTGTAATTTGTTGTTTTAAAAATACATCTTTGTGAATAGCTCTAGCCAACGGAAATAAGCCTAAAGCTTCTTGAGAATTAAACCCAAAAGCAACAGGCACTCTAGCCGAATAATGGTTTGATAAAGGCATGATTAATCCATCTTCATCTAAATATTGAAAACCACCATCTAAAAACCGTAAAATGGGTTTTCTTTGCTCAATTTCAGCACCTAAAACACCATCAATGCTTAAAAAAACTTGTGCATCTTTAATCATTTCATTATTTTCTAAATTGGCTTCCAAAACCTTCAAATCTACGCTTTCTTTTGTTAAATTTTCGAAGGCTTCATTACTTTGTATTAACAATTTATAAACATCGTTTTCTTCGATAAAAAACTCGGCTACTTCAGCAAATTCAATCTGTACAGACTTAAGCTTTTTGGTTTCGTTTCGATGATTAGCAAAACCATACAAAAAAACTAAGCTTCCGCATA
>CBFIGU010000134.1:0-5177 GCA_965662165.1 Psychroflexus sp. | reverse complement strand
GATTAAAAGCAGTTGATGCATTTATACTTGGATCTACATTAAAGTAAACTTCGTTTTGCTGTCCTATTTCTAATTGATGTTGTTCATCTGTATATTGGTCTTTTAAATATACATTAATATCTGTACCAAAACCTTCTAAATTAATTGTAAACACATAATCAGTTGTTCTATATTGATCTACATATAATTGCAGCGTTTCTTCATTTGTCGGCAAACTTCTCTCTTCCATTGACAATAAGCTACCATCATTTAGTATTGCTAAATTTTCATCAATATTTTGCAACTTGAAAGCATCATCAAGATTTATTTCATTTACAAAACCTTCAGAAAACTCAATACGAATAGCGTCTTTAGAAGTAGCTTCTAATATATAAGAGTTTTCATCGTACAACTTTATATCTAAACTCTTTGTTTCTTCTGGAATTGAAAAAATTGTGGTTTGATTTTGGGAAATATCTTTAAAACTTTCTTGAAACTCAACATCTATAGCTCCACTACCATTAGGAACAACAAAGAAGGCTTGTTTTGGCATAAAATAATTGTTTGCATCTGAATCTGAGTTTGTTGTTGCTCCTGTTGATGCATTAATCGTTACAAAGGCACCTCTTCCTCCAAGAAAACCATCATTAGCAATTCCTCCTAATTTTGGATCCCAAATATAGATTTGTGGCCTTATATTGGTAGATGCTGTATAAACATCATTCATACTTACAATTGCCTGAAAAGGATTACCTAAGAAAATAAAACGATCATCTGCTGTAGGCCAACTACCATTACTATAATTAACAGGACCTTTTGTAATTGTTCCCGTTTCTCTTATTCGTGTGTTGCTGGTAGAAGATGCGTTAAATTGAATATCTACATCTCTGGATCCACGAATCATAATTCGATAAGGGTCTCCAGCATTTAAGGTGTTGGTATTGGTATTTCCAATTGAACTCCAAGTACCTGCCACATTGTTGTATTCAAATAACGAAGGATTTCCTGAAGGTTGCCAATCGAAACCATTTTGACCATCGTTGGTAGGTGTTGCGTTTTCTACTCCTAAGCCTGTAATGTGCGTTCCATAACCGGGAACAGGATCATCATTCCAAGCACTTGCATCTTCTTGCCAGTTCTCCCTTATATTTGTAGTTGTTGTTGCTGTTGGGGTAATAAATCGAAATGCACGCCTTCCTGGGTAACATTGTAAGGTGGTAACATCTCCTATGATGGAATTTGTACCTAAATCATCGATTTGTGCTGTCTTAGGATTTAGACCTGAAAAGTCACAGAAAAAGGTTAGCCTATCGTTGGTTGTTATGTCACCGTCAGTTAGTTTTAAATAATCTAAAATATCTACATCTGTTTCAACTTCTAAACCATTACCCGAATTATCAACTTCTAAGGCATCAATTGAAAGTAAATTTCTTCCAGTAATTTTTTGTATTTGCGAACCTGACATTCTTATTAGTCCATTATTAATTTCGAATGGAAATCTAGCATTGATATCTTCACAAACGTCAACAGTGTTATTATTTAGGTTAAGCGAGCCATTAACAGTTGAAATTGATTTGAAAGTTTTATCAGAATTGATATTAGCTGTACCTCCACTAACAGTAAGTGGATTATCACATGTTGTAGTTGAAGCGTTAGGGTCAATACCTCGGTACCATCCAGTAGAAGTATGTACAAAAGATTTTCTTGTAAAAGCACCACCAGACATGATATCCATACCTCCGTCAGCTTCGGGTGTATTTGGAAAATCTGTAGGATCACTGAAATCAACAAAATTATTAGAATTTGTAGTTGCATTATCTCCTGCTAGAGAGTAACCATAAACCGTTTCTCCACCTGTAAAACCAAGATCTTCGAAGCTAATAAAAATTACTTGTATTTGCTGGGAAGACAAATTAGCAGTTTCAACTAAATTTTGACCATCATCTGGAAAACCACTTAACACAGATGATGTAATGCTGTAACCTGTTGTCTCCCACTGCGAAGACGAATAGCTATATACAGTTCCATATGTTGCTGGATCGTTACTGGCATCTAAAGAATTAATAACAGCAAACTTAAAGTCATCATTGCCACCACGCTCAAATATTGGAAAACCACCTTCTCGCGGATTAGCAGGCACTGTAATCCCATCTTCAAAAATATAATCTAAACGCTGAATGTTATTAATATTGGTACCACCTGAATTAGAAAATACATTATCTGAGCCACGGTTTATACAAGTACATACTAACGCATCTTCCATTGTAGGGAAAAAACCACCACTGAAATTTTTATTTACTCCGCCATAAGTAGCATCTTGCTCAAAAAATAAGATATTTCTATCAGTACCGTTTCCTCCAGATTGTCCAGCTGTACCACGTCTTCTTAATACTATGCGATCAGCAATGCGATCTATCCCGAAACTTATGGAATCTTCCACTTCAAAAGCTTCTAGGAGTAAATCGTTATCTGTACCAATACCAAAGGAATAGACATCACTACCATCGGTATATAAACTAAGTTGTTCGGTACGCTCAACATAACTTGCTAGAACATCAGTAACTGCAGATTGTGGTTGAGCTGCTACTAATGAAACTACAAAAACAAAACTAACTTTAATTAAATACTTCATAATAAGTAATTTAATAGTAAAACTAAACTTAAAAAAATTAAAAAACAACTAAATAGCTTTTCATCAAAATAATTCTACACAAGAGATTTACTATTTTCAAGACTTAATTGTGATTGGGTATTAAAGATTTTGAGTTCACAATATTAGCATCCGCAAACAAAAAAGCCACACATAATAAAATGCATGGCTTTGTAGATTAAAGTTATATTTAATTAACTTTTCACAAATTTAATATTGTCATAAGTATTTTGCTCGTTATTAATTTGCAATATATACATACCTGAACTTAAGTTTAATTGATCAATTTTTAAAGACTTAGTGTTAAGATTGTTAAAAGCACTTTCACTTACTTTTCTTCCTTGGGTATCGTATATTGTAACAGTCACATCTCCAGCAATTAGCTCTGGAAGTTCAACATATAAATAATCAGAATTTACAGGATTTGGATACATTTTCACATCACTATTCGTTATAAAATCTGAAGAACTTAAGGTTTGTTGTGAAAATTCTATTCTAAATCTATTATATGCTTGTGAAGCATTACTAGCATCTATACTAAAGTAAATGTGGTTCTCACCCTGAACTAAATCATGAATTTCACCTGTGTAAAAATCAACTAATTTAGTATCCACAATATCAAATTCTGGCACCATTAATTTTAACACATAATCGGTGCTCGAAAATTGATTCATAAACAAAGTTAACTCTTCATTAACCTGTGGCATTGCTCTATTCTCTACAACCAATAGCTCTCCACTATGAAATCTGGCAAGATTTTCATCTATATTATCCATTTTAGGTACATCTCTAAGGTCTATTCCATTGTAACCATCTTCTGTGAAGTTGATTACAAATGCATCTGATGAAGTACTGTTAGCATTAAAAGAATCTTCCGTATATAATTGTACTTGCATGCTCAAAGATTCTTCATCTTCAGAAAAAGCTTCTTGAGTGGTTTGACTAATTGATTTATGAGACTCTTTAAACTCCAAGCTTACAGGTCCGTTGCTTAAAGTTTCAAAAATCACAGCTTGATAAGGTTGTAAGAAACCATTGAATTCAGAACTATTATTTGAAGGGTCAGAAGTTACTAGATTATAAGTTAGCCAAGCACCTCTTCCATCAAGACCTCCCAACCAAGGGTCCCAAATCCAAACAACTGAAGAAATATTTGTTGATTCATTGTAAACTTGAGTTAAATCTACAGCAGTTTGATATGGATTTGCAACGAAAGTATACTCACCAGCCACTTGAGAAAACTTATTTGATAAATCTAAAGAACCAACTTGCAAAGTACCAGTCGTACTTAATTTCGTGTCAGAATCTGAAGCATTTGATGTTGTTATATTTGTAGACCTATCACCTCTTACCATCAACCTGTAAGCATCTCCAGCGCTTAATGTATTTACGTTAGTGTTATCAATCTCACCCCATGATTGATTAGTTTCATCCCATGTAAAAAGTGATGGATTCCCAGAAGGTTGCCAATCAAATCCATTAAAACCATCACTATTATTTCCAACACCTGTAATGTGAACACCATAACCATTTTTAGGATTATCAGTGTATGATGTAGCACCTTCTTGCCAGTTAGCATGTATAGATGTAGTTGTATTTACTGGTGCCCCCACAAATCTAAAAGCTCTTCTAGCACTAAAACATTGCTCTACATCTACTTCTCCTGTAATTGTAGAACCTAATGCAACTTGATCTAATTGAGCGGTCTTAATCCCACCTGTATTAAATTTGCAGCCAAATGTAAATGTAGCGTTGCTTACGTTTAAATCTCCACTTTGAATCTTAACAAGACTGGTAATTAAGATTGTATTAGTTACATTAAGTTGATTTGTTTTATTGATATCTAACTCCCATAATTCATCATTTACTAAAGATGATGCATCGAAATTTTGAGCCAATATCCCTGTAAATGAGATAGATGAAAAATCTGAAGATGCATCAATTTCACCTCCAAGTGTTTCTATATCTCCAGTATTAATAGTAAGTTTATGTCCATTTAAATTTAATGTTGATCCCGAAGCTAAACGAAGTCCAGCAACTTCCAAATCTCCTGTTAAAGTTATTGAAGCCCCAGTAGCTACTTCAATAAACTGAACTGTAGTAGGTATGAAACTACTGTAACCATCCCAAACATCATAATCACGGTATTCTAGCACAAAGGCAGTCTCATCCATACTTTTGTTGATGAGCATTGCAATATCATTAGCTTTCATAATATTTGTAAAAGTTATAAAACTTAAAACACTGAGTAATAAAAATGAATTTGTAGTTGTTTTCATGATATTAATGTTTTTTGAGTTAAACAAAGTAGTATTAGTTCTACAAACATATACATTATGTAGAATAATTTCAATTTTTTGTAGTATAAGTTTTATATTTTAACATTTATTTTTAAACTTAAAACAAATAAAGTTATGATTATCAGTATTTTATATTTGTAGTTTTTGTTCTGTATAATAAAAAAGTCGACTTATTAAGTTAATAAGTCGACTTTAATATTAAAATTGTGTGTATTGGTATTAAGACTTAATGATTTTCTTAGTTAAAC
>CBFIGU010000133.1:0-5179 GCA_965662165.1 Psychroflexus sp. | reverse complement strand
AATACTACTACAAGTATTAATTGAATTTCTGAAGGTATACCTTCTAACATAAATCAAGTTTTGAGTAATTAAATATCTTTATTTATGTAGCAAATGTAAGGAATAAAAAAAA
Source organism: Psychroflexus sp. (assembly GCA_965662165.1). GTDB lineage: Bacteria > Bacteroidota > Bacteroidia > Flavobacteriales > Flavobacteriaceae > Psychroflexus. The sequence goes on along the minus strand of CBFIGU010000133.1, from coordinate 5,067 downwards.
GCGATAAACATGAAGTAATGTGTATCGCCTAAAAACAATTGAGTTGTAATTTTAAAACCTATTCATCTTTCTGATGGTATTTTTTCATTTGAGTAGGAGAATAAAAATGGATTGGCTTATTTTCCATTAATTGTTTATGAATATGGTAGGTTACTTGCATCCAAGATTTGGACTCTACCCATTTAGGTTCTTGCATTTTCTCTTCCCATTTATTGTACGCTTTAGAAAGTCTATTATATTCTTGCTCTTGAATTTTAGATAAATCTTGTGTTTCAGATATATCATTCTCTAAGTTGTAAAGTACATTGCCATAACCTTCTAAACTTATTAGTTTAAAATCATCAACCCTAGCAGCAGATTCTTCGAGTTTTCTCCAATATAATTCCGAATGTGGATTTCCTTTTTTTTCTTTAGTTAAGTAAGGCATTAAGTTTTCTCCGTCTAAAACTAAATCGTCTTTCACTTTTAGGTTAGCTGCTTCAATTGAAGTTTTAAAAATATCAAAAGATGAAGTTAACCCATCAAACGTGAAGGGTTCTTTTATTTTATTTGGCCAACTCACTACAAATGGAACTCGATGTCCGCCTTCAAATTTATTTCCTTTCCAACCTTTTAATTTTCCTGTAGAAGATTGATTGTTGTGTGCTCCACCATTATCACTTAAGAAAAAAATAAGTGTATTGTCTAACATACCAAGATTGGATAGTTTATCTGTTAATTTTCCAATATTTTCATCTAAAGACCATGTCATTGCTGCAAGTTCTTTTCTAGGGTGATTTTTGTATTTTTCTAGATGTTCTTGTTTAGCTTCCATTGGCGTGTGAACTGCATTATAAGATAAATACATAAAAAAAGGTGTGTTTTGATTTTGTTCAACAAAATTTGTTGAAAAATCTCCTAATACGTCTGTTAAGTAACCATCAAATTCTATGCGCTCACCATTGTATTGTAGCATGTGTTCTGAAGAAGGGTTTTCCATAGAAAAGTAGGATCTTCCTCCACCTAAAAAACCGTAAAATTCATCAAACCCTCGCTGATTGGGATGATTGTAGCTTTTGGTTCCTAGGTGCCATTTACCAATAGCAGCGGTCTTATAGTTGTTTTCCTTAAAAACATCTGCAATGGTGGTTACTTCTTTGGCTAAGCCAATATCTCCAGAATCGCCAAACCCTGTATGGTTAGCTTCAAAACCAAAACGTTGTTGATATTGTCCTGTAATTAAGCCTGCTCTAGATGGCGCACAAACTGTAGCGCTAACATGTGCATCTGTAAAAATTACTCCATTACGGGCTAACTCATCAATATGGGGTGTGTCTAAATCTTCGCTTCCCATAAATCCAAAATCTACATAACCTGCATCATCAATTAGAATTACAATAACGTTTGGTGGTAATTTTACCTTAGGGTTATTATCATCTTGAAAGTTATCTACTTTTTCTTTACAAGAAAAGAAACACAACAAAAGTGAAAATGCAATAATAGTTTTGGACATCTAATTCTTTCATTAAAAAGGGACTTATCTAATTTAAGTAGATAAATCCCTTGTTCTACTCTAGTTAATACTCTTTATTGTTTTACAAGTTTTGCTGTACCTATTGTGCTACCAATATGTGTTTTTAAAAGATAAACACCTTGAGCTAATTCATCTATAGAAACTTGAGCATTATTGCTATTAATAATTTGAACTTTTATTAGTTTACCAACTAGATTATAAATTTCAATTTTATCGATTGCTTGGTTAGCCGATAAATTAACTTGACTTCGAGTTGGATTTGGATAAAAATTAAAATCAAATTTCTCTAAACTAGATGTAGATAGTGTTGTTGATACACTAATATCATCAACATTTAAAGGTTTATTTCCATTAGGTTTAAACATTAATAAACGTACTTCTGTAATACCTGCTGGTGGAACAAAACTAAATTCGGCGGTATTCCATATATCTAAAGCAGAATCTAACTGAAAACCGTCGTCTATGGTTCCATCAATTAAGCTTAAATTAAAGGGCAAATTACTAGCATCTTTAATTCGAACTGTTAAATTTGAATTCGCTGCACCGCCAGAACCTAACCATCTATAATTGATAGTAACATAATATTGTTCGCCTGGAGTTACAGCAAATTCTTGAAACAATGAACCATCTCCATTTTCAATTTGACCAACTTGAGAGTTGGTAATATCATCTATGGCTATTCTATTTTTAAAACCTCCCCACGATGGAACAGGATCTCCTGGTGAACCATTTTCAAAATCAGCATTTTCAACTAGGTTTTGCCCATAGCTAAAGGCTGTAATAAAAAATAAGCTTAAAAAAATAAGTGTAATTTTTTTCATAAGATATTATATTTTGGTTTATATAAAAAGCTAAGGGTTAAAACCCTTAGCTTGGGTTTTACTTTACTCAACTTCCATTAATGACACATCATCTAAATAGAGTGGAGGAAAGCCATTAGCTTTATAAAATTGAATACGTAGTTCAGTCATTCCATCTGGTATAGTAAATTCGTAATTACTTTCAGTCCATTCTGTTGTGACTGGCAAATCTTGAGTTTGATCTATAGCTTCATTATTAGAAGCATTTCTTAATGAGCAAAATATTGAATTGGTTACTGGGTCTCTCCATTTTGAAAACCATTTGAGATTATATGTTTTGCCAGGTTCTACTTCTACGATTTGATATAAAGAACCATCACCGTTTTCAATTCTACCACTAAAATTACCTGTGTATGGCTCTGTGGTAGCAATCCCAACAGCACCATTCTTAAAGCCCTGCCAAGGAGCAACTTGAGCGGTTTCAAATCCACCATTAATTATCAATTCTCCATCTTCAACTGGTGGAACAAATTCGGTATCTTGTCCTGGTCCTACTTCTGTGTTTGGTGAAAAGTTTGAATACACATTACCAACACTTGTTATATTAAAATCTTCATCAAATAACGAAGATGAGTACAGTTGTGGCATATTCTGCTGAGTATCAAACCATGCATAGCGCTCTACATATTCTATTTGTTCTAAGGCAGGTAAAGCTTGTTCCATAAAGTTAATTACTTCTTGATCAGTATACCTATTAGCAGTCGGCGAAGTCGCTTGCCAATCAGCTACTGCAAATTCGGTAATCCAAATAGGTCTCTGGCCGTAATTTTGATAAGCATTACTCAATTTATTGATAAAATTAGGAACGCTAGTACCACCATAGTGATGTACAGTTATAAAATCAACTCTTAGACCTTCTGCATCTGCTCTTTGCATAAATTCTTGCATCCATTCGTTATCTGGATTAACAGTTGCGGGCGAGCCAAGTGGAACTCCCACTTCTTCAAGTTTTGGCCATAAGTCGATAGCTTCATCTACTGTCATGTTTGCTTGAGTTGCTCCGTCTGGTTCATTGAAACCTAATAAATAATTTATTTTTCCTTGGTTTTTTAAATCTATCAGTCTATCAATCACTTCATCACTTGCTGCATTTCTTCCCCATATCATAGGAACAAATTCAACATTTTCTGGAATTTCTTCTCTCATGAAATTACCCCAGCTGTACATCCAGTGTGCTTTCATATCACTTGTTCGGTAGGACCATTGTGGTGAATTATTTGTAAATGCTACCCCTTTCTTTCCTACAGTTTCTTCAATTGGATCTGGATCTGGTTCTTCAACTACAGGATCTTCTCCTACTCCATCATCATCACTACAGCTAAAAATAGCAATTGCCATAGCTAAAAACATAATCTTATTTATCCATTTCATAACTCAATTTATTTAATTATTTTAATATTCATAATTTATTATTGCCAAGCGGGATTCTGAACTAATTCAGGGTTCACGTCAACTTCACTTTGTGGAATTGGAAAAGTTTCAGAACGCTCTCCTAAATAATTTGGGTTGTAGGGTCCAACAGGATCTGCTGCGGCTCTTTCATAAGCTTCATTAACTTCTCCCCAACGTTTTAGATCCATGAAACGCAAACCTTCTAAAGCTAATTCTACTCTTCTTTCGTGTCTCACAATTTCTATCATTTCATTTTGTCCAGTAATTCCTTCAACATCTTGAACACTAGGCATGTTTACTCTAGCTCTCACCTGATTTACTAAATCTGCTGCACCAGAAAGGTCACCTGTTTCCGCAAAAGCTTCTGCTCTCATTAATAAAACATCTGCATATCGGATTACATAAAAATCCTGTGATCCTGCACCTCCAACACCTCCAGAATCTGGTTCTGGTTCTCTTCTAATGTATTTTCTTTTTCCGTAACCTGTTGGACTATTTCCACTAAAAACTCTTTCATCTGGATTTGTTATATAAACATCTCCAGGAAAATAAATAGTAGCATTTGCTCTTGGGTCACGATTTTCACTTTCGTTACTAGGATCGAATAATGGAGACTCAGTAATTGGCAAACCATCTGTAGCATAATAACTATTTACAAGGTTTGGCATAGGACGTTCGTCTACTTTTGGAGTTCCTAAAAAGGTAGCTGAGAAGTCTTCTTGATTACTTGTGTTAGGATCTCTATCAAATCGAACTGAAAAAATTACTTCAGATGAGTTTTCACCTTGTAGCGTAAATAATTCGCCATAATTAGAATGTAATGAATAGCCCAAGCCCATAACTTGACCTGTAGCATCAATTACTCCATTTTCTCCAGTGTAATTTCCATTGTATAGCTGAACTCTAGCTAATAAAGCATAAGCTGCACCTTGAGTTGCGTACCCAAATTGAGATGCTGGTCTGTTTGCAGGTAACAAATCTTTTGCATTGATTAAATCTTCTGTTACTTGTGCCATAATCTCTTCGACAGTATTTTTTGGAACAAAAGCTTCTTCTAAAATTTGTGGTTCTGTAATTAATGGGACTTCTTCATAGTAAACTCCTAAGTTGTAGTAAAAAAGAGCTCTTAAAAAATAAGCTTGTCCTAAAATATCGTTTTTAGACTCTTCTGCAATTAAATTATTGTCTAGATTTTGAACATTAGCAATAACCAAATTCGCACGGGCTATTCCGCTATACAAATCCTGCCAAATATTTGTAATTGGGCCGCTATCGGTTGTTAGCGTACCTTCCATAAATTGT
>CBFIGU010000132.1:0-5220 GCA_965662165.1 Psychroflexus sp. | reverse complement strand
AATCAAAAGAATCCAAAAGTACACTATAAAGTGGGGAGTACACTTCAAAAATTGTCGGTTTTTCTTAAGGGAATTTTACCAGATAAAATTTTTGAAAATATGCTAGCTAAGCATTATAAATTGTAAATTTGTTAAAAATAACACACACAATATGAAGTTTTTTATAGATACTGCAAACCTAGACCAAATTAAAGAAGCTCAAGCTTTAGGGATTTTAGATGGAGTAACCACCAACCCATCTTTAATGGCTAAAGAAGGAATTAAGGGCGAAGAAAATGTAAAACAACATTATATTAATATCTGCGAAATAGTTGATGGAGATGTAAGTGCAGAAGTAATATCTACCGATTTTGATGGAATGGTAAAAGAAGGTGAAGCGCTTGCTAAACTTCACCCACAAATAGTAGTAAAAATTCCTATGATTAAAGATGGGGTGAAAGCTTTAAAATACTTTTCAGATAAAGGCATAAAAACCAATTGCACATTAGTTTTTTCGGCGGGGCAAGCTTTATTAGCCGCAAAAGCAGGAGCAACTTATGTTTCTCCATTTATAGGAAGATTGGATGATATCTCTACCGATGGATTAAACCTGATAGCTGAAATTAGAAATATTTACGATAATTACGGTTTTGAAACTGAAATTTTAGCTGCATCTGTAAGACATACCATGCACGTAATTGATTGCGCTAAAATAGGTGCAGATGTTATGACGGGTCCACTTTCTAGTATTGAAGGTTTATTAAAGCACCCACTTACAGACATTGGTCTCGAAAAGTTTTTAGCAGATCATAAAAAGAATCAATAGTTCTTTTTTGATTTATAGATTAAGATAAAAGCTAGCAAGATGTTGCTAGCTTTTTTTTTGGTTTACCATCAAGCTATTTGCATTCAAAAAGCTTTTAGTCTTGCAGTTTCAATTCAATTGTCGTAAACTTGACAACAATTGTAAATGCCTATGGATAGCCAAACTTCAGATTCTAAGAATCAAGATATTGTTCAAAATACCAATTTAAGTTTAATAAGTGCATTAATCCCAGTATTAGCTTTAGTTAGCATGCTGGCTTACAACGTATTTGTTTTTGGCGACTCAGCTTTAAGTGGTTCCAATCAATTCATTTTACTCATGGGAGCAGCAGTTGCTGTTGTAGTTGGCTTCATCAACAAAGTACCATACAAAGCAATGGTTGCAGAAGTTTCACAAAATGTAAAATCGACTTCCACCGCATTACTTATCTTATTAATGGTTGGTGCGCTATCTGGAACTTGGCTTATAAGTGGCATCATTCCAACTATGATTTATTATGGTTTACAAATTCTAAATCCTACTATTTTCTTGGCAGCTTGCGTGGTGATTTGTGCAGTTTTATCTATTTCTATTGGGAGTAGTTGGACCACTTCGGCCACTGTAGGTATTGCATTAATAGGCATTGCTAATGCATTAGATATTTCTTTAGGAATGACAGCTGGTGCTATCTTATCTGGAGCTTATTTTGGCGATAAACTTTCGCCTTTGAGTGATACAACAAACTTAGCTCCAGCCATGGCAGGAACAGACTTATTTACGCACATTCGTTATATGACGCTTACCACCGTTCCTAGTTTTTTGGTAGCACTTATTGCGTTTATTATTATTGGCTTTACCCAAGATAGCACAGGCAAAACCAATCCTACTGAAATTTTAAATGCGCTCGAAGAATGTTTTTTAATTTCTCCTTGGTTATTCCTAGTCCCTGCATTTGTTATTTTCTTGATTATTAAAAAGACACCACCATTAATTGCACTTTTAAGTGGCACACTAGCCGCTGCGGTTTTAGCACTCTTCTTACAACCTAATCTAATTTTAATAGCTGCTGAAGAAACTGTTTGGAATGGAGCCAACGCTTATAAAGGAATTATGAATGCCATAACTGTAGATATTAAATTCCCTACACATTTAAAAGTGCTAGAAGAACTTTTTGAAGCCAGTGGAATGGCAGGAATGCTCCCTACCATCTGGCTAATTTTATGTGCTATGGTTTTTGGTGGTGTTATGGATGCAATTGGAGCACTTACTAAAATTAGCGAAGGTTTACTAAAACTTTTTAAATCTACTTTTGGATTATTTGCGAGTACTGTATCGAGTTGTTTAGCTATTAATTTAACCGCTTCAGACCAATATTTAGCCATTGTTGTTCCAGGTAAGATGTTTAGTAAAGCTTACGAAGAAAAAGGCTTAGCCCCAGAAAATTTGAGTAGAAGTTTAGAAGATGCAGGTACAGTAACATCTGTATTAATACCTTGGAATACTTGTGGCGCTTACCATAGCGGCGTTTTAGGCGTTCCAGTGGCAGACTACTTTTTTTATGCCATTTTTAACTATGTGAGCCCATTTATGACCTTACTTTTCGCAGCATTTAATATTAAAATTAGACAATTAAAAAAAGCCTAATATGAAACTTGATATTTTAGCTTTCGGCGCTCACCCAGATGATGTGGAATTAAGTTGTTCTGGTGTTTTAGCCAAAGAAATTTCTAAAGGAAAAAAAGTTGGAATTATAGATTTGACTCAAGGCGAAATGGGAACTCGAGGAAGTCAAGAAATCAGAGCTGAAGAAGCAGCAAATGCCGCTTCAATTTTAGGTGCAGAAGTAAGAGAAAATCTACACTTTAGAGATGCATTTATAAAAAATGATGAAGCTCACCAACTTAGAATTATTGAAATTATTAGAAAATATCAGCCAGAAGTGGTATTTTGTAATGCAATAGACGACCGCCACATAGATCATGGAAAGGCCAGTGAATTGGTTAGCCATGCTTGTTTTTTAAGTGGTTTAAGAAAGTTGGAAACAAAACTTGATGGAAATTCACAAACCGCTTGGAGACCAAAACACGTATTACATTATATACAATGGAAAGATTTAGAACCAGATTTAATTATTGATATTACTGGTTTTATAGAGATTAAAAAGCAATCGGTTTTAGCATATAAAAGTCAATTTTACACTAAAAATACAGATGAGCCTGAAACTCCAATTTCATCTTCTAATTTTCTTGAAAGCGTAACTTACCGTTCTAGAAATTTAGGTCGCTTAATTGGCACTGATTATGCTGAAGGTTTCACTTTAGAAAATTATCCAGCCATAGACTCTGTTTTTGATTTAATTTAAGTGTAAAATATTTTTTTGAATCCGAAATTAATACTAAATTTGCACTCGCTGAAAAGCACACATGGTGGATGTAGCTCAGTTGGTTAGAGCGCTGGTTTGTGGTACCAGAGGTCGTGGGTTCGAGACCCATCTTCCACCCTTAAAAATGCCCCTTTTATGGGGCATTTTTTATTTACGTATATCATGGAGTTTTATACCTATATCTTGTTTTCTTTAAAAATTTATAAATAACTAATAACCTTGAAAATTGTTTCTGAGATATAGCAATCAACAGGAATAATTCACTAAAAAAGCTCTCTATTGTCTTATTTGATAAATTTAAAATTTACAATTAAAATCAAAAAAAGCTCCTTATTGAATAAGAAGCTTTTTTATTTATAAACTTAGAACCTGTAAGCTATGCCGGTACAGTTTCATACATTTTATCTCGCAACTCTTTTATTGATTTATCTGACATGTAATCGTCAAATGTCATCATCTTATCAATTACTCCGTTTGGCGTAATCTCAATTATTCGATTAGCAACGGTTTGTGCAAATTGATGATCGTGTGTTGTAAATAAAATATTGCCTTTAAAATTTTTCAATGAGTTATTAAAAGCTGTTATCGACTCAAGATCTAAGTGATTGGTAGGCTCATCTAAAATAAGGACGTTAGCTCTCATCATCATCATTCTACTCATCATACAACGTACTTTTTCTCCTCCCGATAAAACTTTACAAGTCTTTAATGCTTCGTCACCACTAAAAAGCATTTTACCTAAAAACCCACGTATATAAACTTCTTCTCTTTCTTCGTTGGTTTTAGCATATTGACGAAGCCAATCTACCAAGCTTAAATCTTCTTCAAAATATTTACTATTATCGTTTGGCAAATAAGATTGTGTAGTTGTAATTCCCCATTGGTATTTACCATTTTCTGCTTCTTGGTTACCAGTAATTATTTGGTAAAAAGCAGATGTGGCGCGAGAATCTCTAGAGTAAATTACCGTTTTATCGCCTTTATTTAAATTGATATCAATTTTACTAAAAAGCACTTCTCCTTCTAAAGAAGACTGTAAATTTTCTACATGTAAGATTTGATCTCCAGCTTCACGTTCGCGTTCAAAAATTATAGCAGGATAACGTCTATTAGATGGTTTAATTTCTTCTACATTTAGCTTCTCAATCATTTTTTTACGAGAAGTTGCTTGTTTCGATTTGGAAACGTTAGCACTAAAACGTTCAATAAATTGTTGTAATTCTTTCTTTTTATCTTCTGCTTTCTTGTTTTGTTGAGCTCTTTGCCTAGCTGCTAGCTGAGATGACTCATACCAAAAAGTATAATTACCAGAATAATGAGTAATTTTTCCAAAATCAATATCTGAAATATGAGTACACACCGCATCTAAAAAGTGACGGTCGTGAGAAACTACAATTACGCAATTGTCATAATTTGCTAAAAAGTTTTCAAGCCAAGATATAGTTTCATAGTCTAAGTCGTTTGTTGGCTCATCCATAATTAATACATCAGGATTTCCAAAAAGTGCTTTAGCCAATAAGGTTCTTACCTTTTGTTTACCGTCTAAATCTTTAACAGCTGTATAATGTAAACTGGCATCAATACCCAAGTTAGATAATAAAGAAGCTGCATTACTCTCTGCATTCCAGCCGTCCATCTCTTCAAAATCTACTTGTAAAACGCCTACACGCTCACCATCTTTTTCATCAAAATATTCTTTAGAATAGATTTCATCCATTTCCTTTTTGATTTTATACAAGGGTTCGTTCCCCATCAAAACGGTATCTAAAACAGTATAATCATCATACTTTGTGTGGTCTTGGTCTAAAACAGACATCCTTTTTCCTGGTTCTAAATGCACATGACCGGAAGTAGGCTCTTGTTTTCCGGCAAGTATTTTTAAAAAAGTAGATTTCCCGGCACCATTCGCACCGATGATTCCATAACAATTTCCGTTGGAGAACGTAGTGTTTACTTCGTCAAAAAGAACACGTTTACCAAACTGAACTGATAGATTTGAAACTGAAAGCATAGTTAATTTTTTTGCAAAAATAGACAATTATTTCTGGTTTAA
>CBFIGU010000131.1:0-5360 GCA_965662165.1 Psychroflexus sp. | reverse complement strand
TTTATAATTGATGATTTAAGAGTAGATGAATTACCTGTTTGTATTGCCCCATTAAATTTATCTATATCAAACATACAAACGGATTCTGCTTCGCTAAGTTTTCAAGCAGATGAGTCTGCGCTAGATGGTTACACTTGGTTTGCTTATTTATCGGGCGAAAATCCTGAGACTGCTACCCCAGTTGCTTCTGGTGATACTAATTCTACCAATAATATTTTAATTAGTGGGTTGTCGCCAGCTACAACTTATGATGTTTATGTTCAATCCAACTGTTTCAATAATGAAGAAAGTGAACTTTCTGATGTGGTCACTTTTTCAACTGAAGTTTGTGAAGATAATCAAAAGTGTAGCTACACTTTTACATTAGAAGATTCAGCAGGAAATGGATGGAATGGTGCAACAATGCAAGTTGTTCAAAATGGTGTTGTGGTAGCTACCTTGGGAGAAAATTTCTCAAATGGATCTGTATTCGAAGAAAGTGTTGCTTTATGTGATGCAGTGAACACGGATTTAATCTGGAATATTGGAGGAAGCGCTGCTTCAGAAGTAAGTGTTACGATTACAAATCCTTTTAATGAAGAAATTTATAATTCAGCAGAAACTAGTATCAATCCATCAGAAACTATTTTCAACTTTACTTCTAGTTGTTCGCCACCAGTTTGTGAATTGCCCATTAATGTAGAAGTTACAAATGTTTTACAAACAGAAGCTACCTTAAATTGGGAAGAAGTAGAAAACACCAATCCACAACTTAATTTTAATTGGTTTGTTTATTTAGATGGTGATACTCCAGGAGTAGATAGTCCCGTAAGTTCAGGAAACGTATCGTCTCCAACTAACACTGTAAATCTTTCAGGTTTAGAAATTGGAACAACATACCAAGTATATTTACAAGCTGAATGTGAATTTAGCGATAGTGAACTTACAGATGCGATTACATTTACCACCTTTGGAGAGTGTAATGCTCCTGAAAATATTGTTGTAGATGAAGTATTAATCAATGAAGCTACACTAAGTTGGGATGATTTTGCCAACGCACTTAATGGCTATAATTGGGAAGTTTACTTGTCTAATGAAGACCCAGAAACAGCTACACCATCATTTAGTGGTACTTTAGCTGCAGGGATAACATCTATAAATTTAACAGGATTATCAGAATTAACAGATTATGATTTTTATATTCAATCTGACTGTGATGTAGCAGAAAGTGAATTTAGTATTGCAATTAGTTTCTCTACGATTGGAGAATGTGACTCACCAAATGCTATAAATTTTGATGAAGTTACTCAAACTACAGCTTCATTTAGTTGGTCTGCTGTTGCTAATGCATCTTTAGGATATACATATGTAGTTCATAATGAAGGAGAAGGTCCTGATGTGAATACAGCGATATTTTCTGAGTCATTAACAGAAACAAATACGCAAATCACAGATTTATTACCAAGTACTAATTATGATGTTTACATTCAATCTGATTGTGATTTTGAAATAAGTGAATTTCAAGGACCATTTAGTTTCACTACACTTAATCCTGAGTGTAACGCTCCAACTAATCTAAATATTTCTAATATTGGTCTGAACGAAATCAACTTAAATTGGGATGGAGTTGAATCAGCTCAAAATGGATATATTTGGTATATTTTTGATGAATTTGCAACAATTAGTGTAGATACAGCTTTAGAATCTGGCACTGTAGAGTTTGGTACTAATAGTCTTATAATTGAAGGCTTAATAGAAAACACCACATACCAAGTTGCAATAGTGAGTGATTGTGGTGTAAACCAAAGTGACTTTTCACAAGTAATTACATTTACTACAGAAGATTCTGGTTGTGAAACGCCAGATAATTTAGTAGTAACATCAATTTCAGAGACGTCGGTTTCATTAAGTTGGGATGAAGTAACTAATTCAACTGATTTCGATTTTGGTGGTTATACTTGGTTTATTTACAATGATCAAAATACGCCAGGAGTTGATACTCCTGTAAATACCAATACAACAGATTCAAATTTTGTTGATGTTGATAATTTACAAGCTTCAACTACTTATCAAGCTTATGTGCTTGCTAATTGTGATACTGGAGATTCAAATTTCAGTGCTCCAGTTACATTTACGACAACAAATGTAGATGAGTCTTGTTTACCAGTTCAAAACATCCAAGTGAGTAATATTACTCAAACTTCTATATTTTTAAGTTGGGATGCTTCTCAGTCATCAACTATTGTAGCGTATGAATGGATAATTCGTGAAACAAGTTTGGGAACTCCAATTGTTTCTAGTGGAACTGTAGATTCAGTGATTACAAATGTTTCGGTAGATAATTTAACTCCTAATACAACTTATACAGCAAATATAATTACAGATTGTGGCTTAGGAACTCCAATTGCTGGACAAAGCTTTACTTTTACAACACTAGACACCTTAGCTTCACCAGATAATGATGATTTATGTAATGCAATTGCAGTACCAGAATTCACTACAATAATAGGAGATAATACCAATGCTACTACTCAGGCTAACGAGCCAATTGCATCTTGTTTTACTTCGGGCATAAACAATACAATTTGGTTTACTTATGTTGCTCCTTCAAGTAGTAATACAGATATTATTGTTCAAAGTCTATCTAATTTAGGTACAGCTCAAATTGCTGTTTATGAAACAATAGACGATTGTGCAGATTTAACTAGTTTAGTAGAAGTTGCTTGTGGAGTGGGAACTGGAACCAATGGAGAGAGCATTATTTCTCCAACAGGTCTGACACAAGGAGATACTTACTACATTCAAGTAAGTTTTGCAGCAGGCGATGAAGGTACATTTGAAATTTTTATTGATAGTAATTTCTCTAATAATGATTTCAATGCTATTGAGATTAGTATGTTCCCCAACCCAGCAAGTAATATTCTTAATATTAAAGCACCACAGCAAATAGAATATCTTACCATTTATAATATGCTAGGGCAAACCCTTTACAGTAAATCTCAAAATCAAAGTACAACAGTTATCCCAGTTCAAAATTTAGAATCTGGACAGTATTTTGTAAAAGTGAAGATTGATGGTAAAAATTACATAAAAGCTTTCATTAAGGATTAATCTTAGCTAGACAAATTCTTAAGACTTTAATGTCTTATTAACGAAAAGCAGTTTCATAAGTCATATATTAAATTTTGACTTTGAAACTGTTTTTTTTTATAGCAATTTTAAAGGCATAAGTGTAAAAGAATAGTTTAAATAACAAAAAACAAAATATGAAAGCAGCACAAATTAAAGAAGCAGGTGGAGATTTTCATCTGGTAGAGATTGAAAAGCCAACGCCAAAAGCAAATGAAGTTTTAATAAAAGTAGAAGCTTGTGGTATCTGTCACTCAGATGCTTTTGTAAAAGACGGAACCTTTCCAGGAATTGAATATCCTAGAATTCCAGGACACGAAGTTATAGGAATAGTTGAAGAAGCTGGCGAAAATGTAGACCAATGGAAAGTAGACCAACGCGTTGGCGTTGGTTGGCATGGTGGGCATTGTTTTGAATGTGAACCGTGTAGACGTGGTGATTTTATATCTTGTGAAAATGCAAAGGTAAGTGGTATTTCTTATGATGGTGGTTACGCTGAGTACATGTGTGCGCCACAAGAAGCCTTAGCTTCAGTTCCAGATGAATTATCATCTGTAGAAGCTGCTCCATTACTTTGCGCAGGAATTACTGTATTTAATGCGTTGCGTAATTCTGGAATTACAGCAGGAGATTTAGTTGCCATACAAGGTATTGGTGGCTTAGGTCATTTAGCTATACAATATGCCCACAAAATGGGAATGGAAACCGTTGCTATTTCTACCAGTGATGATAAAAAGGAGCTAGCAAATAAACTTGGAGCACATCATTTTATAAATGCTAAATCTGAAAATGCAGCAGAAAAACTGCAAGCGCTTGGTGGTGCCAAATTAATTTTAGGAACTGCACCAAGTGGCAAAGCTATGTCTTCTGTGGTAGATGGTTTGGGTATAGATGGTAAGTTATTAATGGTTGGCGCTACTCCCGAAACTGTAGAAGTAAGTCCAATGCAAATGCTGATGGGAAGAAAGTCGGTTGCGGGTTGGCCCAGTGGGACAGCAACCGATTCTGAAGACACACTTCGTTTTAGTTCTTTATTTAACACTAAAACCATGATTGAAGAATATAAATTAGAAGATGTAAATGAAGCTTATGAAAGAATGATTAATAACGAGTCTCGATTCAGAGTTGTATTGAAACCATAAGTATCAATAAGTGATTAACTTAAAAAAGCCATTTCAATTAAGAAATGGCTTTTTTTATAATTTGTAACTACTACTTATTTGTCTTTTTTGTCTTTTTCTTCTTTCTTAGGCTTATTCAGTTGTGCAGAAAGTTCTTGAGAGATAGACGACCGATCAAATGTCATTTTTCCAGCTCCAGTTTCAATGATTACAGCATTTAATTTTTCGCTAAAATCAACTACTTTACCATGTAAACCGCTTTTCATTACAACTTTATCACCTTTTTTAAGATTTTCAGCAAATTGTTTTTCTTGCTTCTGTCTCTTCATTTGTGGTCTAATCATAAAGAAATAAACCACAACAAAGATTAAGACAAATGGTAATAGGCTTTGTATATTTTCCATATGTGTTTATTGAACTGGAGATCCAGATGCAGCTTTACCTTTAGGATTTACAAAAGCTTTAATACGTATTGATTCTCTTCCTGACTCTGTATTAGCAGTAATTCTTACTTGCTTCATTTGTTGGTTTGGCTTACCACGAGTATTGAATTTAACTGTCATTTCTCCAGACTCACCAGCAGCAATTGGCTCATTTTTTGGGTAGCTTGGTACAGTACAACCACAAGAAGCTTTTGCATCAGTAATAATTAATGGTGCATCTCCATTGTTAGTAAATTTAAAAACGTGCTCTACCACATCTCCTTCTTCTACATTTCCAAAATCGTGTTCTTTCTCTTCAAAATCCATGGTAGGAAATTTAGCTTGTTGTGCATCACGTTCTGTTGCTTCTGCAACTTTTTCGTCATCCACTTTCTTAGAAGCTTCTTCTTGACAAGATGTAAAAGTAATTGTAGCAATAGCTACTCCTAATAACAATAATTTTTTCATGGTTTTTTTATTTTATTTAATTTATCGACAAAAGTAATAATAATTTAAGTACTAGATTAAGCCACGGCCTATTTTATTGATTTTACCATTCTCTTTATACTCTGTTGCTAATTTATCTAAAACGCCATTAATAAAAATGCTACTTTTTGGTGTAGAATATTCTTTAGCAAGTTCAAGATATTCATTAATGGTAACTTTTACAGGAATACTTGGGAATTTGTTAAACTCACACAAGCCCATT
>CBFIGU010000130.1:0-5388 GCA_965662165.1 Psychroflexus sp. | reverse complement strand
ATGACAAACACTACTCAAATAACGCAGCACTTGTCATGTCCAGTGTAATGATTCATCGCATACTAATTTTACTATAAGAGTATTCAATATTATTTTATGAAATTAGCAATGTGATACCTCCTTCGTCGGTATGATAACAGTGAACCAAAATAACGCAATACTTGTCATGTCGAATGTAATGAGACATCGCATAAACTTTTAAAGTGTAAATCTTCAATAATCATCTGTGAAACTAGTGATGTGATACCTCCTTCGTCGGTATGACAAACACTACTCAAATAACACAGCACTTGTCATGTCGAAAGAAATGAGACATCACATAAACTTTTAAAGCAAGAATACTTTATAGTAATCAAAAAAGTTGACAATGTGATACCTCCTTCGTCGGTATGAGAATAGGGAAACAATAAACTCCATAAGATTCATTAAAAAAGTAAGTTTCTCAGCTACATTTAGTACGTGTAACAACCACAACGACCACGTCTGTAGCGTTCTTTGGCTCTAAGTGTTAGTACTAATGAATGAATACCGCCATTAAATCGAGAATATCTTCCCATAGTGGCATCATAGGCATAACCAGCCATAAATTGATCGCTTATTCTCACTCCAACAAAACCACCTATTGATACATCATACTCAAAGTTTACATTGGCATAAAATTGTTCTTGCCAATTGAAATTCAAAGAATAAAGAGTGCTAATTGGTGCTCCTTCTACAAGTCTAACTAATGCAGTAGGCTGTAGAATGACATCTCTTTCTAATTCAAATTGATAACCAATATTACCAAAAAGGTTTGGAGTACTACTCGCTAATGTATTTCTAAATTCGTCAACATATTGAGTGGTTAAAAAATTTGGAACTGAAACGCCAATAAAAAACTTTTCAGTATGTAAATAGAACCCTGCTCCAAACACAAAACTATGATTACTTACATCACCTAAACTTGGGTTAAATTCCTGTGGATTTTCTATAGAGAGTTGCCTATAATCTATTGCATAATTAGAATAACCCACCTTAATACCCGAAGATAAACGCCAAGTGCTATTTAATCTTAAATGATATGCAAAGTTTGCAAGCGCTCTGTTTTCTTTGGTAGCTCCTACTCGATCACTTAATACATCTAGACCTAAACCTACATTAGAATCTCCAATTTTGCTATGAGCACTTAAATAAAGTGTTTCAGGCGCACCATCAAAACCTACCCATTGTGATGTGTACAAAGCAGATGCACTATAGCCTTCAAAACTACCCGCATAAGCTGGATTAAAAGTTAAAGGTGTAAAAATATAGTTTGTCAATTTAGGGTCAGATTGAGCATGTATCGCTAAACTAAAAAATAAAACGAAAAAAACGCCTAAACACTTAGAGATAAGACCTTTCATTTCTATAGATTGTTGTCAATTTGTATAAAACCTTTTTTAGTTTTAAAGCCACAGGGTGAACTGAACTGTAAAACATAATAATAAGCGCCTGTTGGCAAAGCTTGGTTTTTGCTCACAGTTCCATCTACATTTGCTATTCCTTTAAATACAACATGCGCATTATCATAATGGTCTGCTTCCCAAACTAGTTTACCATAGCGATTAAAAATACTAACTTTATTTTCAGGAAAACGTTTTATGTTGACAATTTTCATCCTTGCATTCAAATTATTTCCATTCACTGTAATAAGATTGTTCACTTCTAAATTACCATCTAAAACTTCAACAGTAACTTCTAAGGCTTCTCTACTCATACAACCATATTCTGAATTATAATTTACCCCAAAATATGTTTCTCCTTGTTTTAATTCATCAAAAGGAGATAATTCTTCAGTTAGCGCATAGTCTGCAAACCAAATAACTTCTAATCCTGTGGCTCTTAAATCTGAAACCAAAGGTTGGTCTTCAATACAAAACTGCTGATATGAATTTCCTTCTGGAGCTGGAATTTCAAATAAAACTTCGTCTGTAATTTCAACTTGGACAAAAACCTCACAAGCATTAGAATCCATTATTTCAATTTCATAAGTTCCTACTTGTGGGTTTTCAATACTTATAAAATCATTGAATTCTCCATACTCTGAAAAATAAGGAGCTGTTCCACCTTCAACTTGTACTATTAATTCTCCATCTTGAGCACCGTTACATGAAGTATTTTCAACAAAATAAGAAGCTTCTAATGCTGATGGTTGATTTACTTCTACTCCAAAAGTTTGTATACAAGAATCCGTATTAGATATTTCAACTTCATAATAGCCAGCTTCTAGATCCACAAGGTTTTGTAAGTTACTTGTATAACCATTTGGTCCTGTCCAATTAAATGCCAAATTGGTTGGATTGAAGTTTTCTTCTGGAATAATTTCTAAACTAATCATTCCGTCATTTGCTTCATAACAAGTAAGATTTGAAGCTGTTAATGTAGCTTCATAGCTTGCAGGAGATGAAATAACTATTTCTTGCGTCTGCTCACAACCATTCGCGTCTGTTACCGTCACAATATAAGTTCCTGAGCTTAAACCCAATCTTCTAGTCGAACCTTCACCAGATTCCCAATTTATATTATATGGCGCTACACCACCAGATACATCTATATTTATACTTGCATCTTCTGCATTAGTACAGGATTCTAAAGTAACATCGTAATTAATTACCAATTCATCAGGTTGCTCAATCTCTACTTCTAGTTCAACTGAACATCCCACTTGGTCTGTAACTATTAAATTGTAAATACCTGGAGATAAATTTTCTAAATCTTCCTGACTACTTTCAAAGCCATTAGCATTAGTCCATTGATAATCATAATTGGCATTACCTCCACTTAAAGGAACTCCACCAGTAACTTCAATATTTATAAAACCTGAACTTTCTTCTCCATAACAAGTTGCGCCACCACTATTAACTAATTCAACATTTAAGGTTTGAGGTTCATTAATCTCAAATGCTTGACTGGCAAAACATACATTTTCATCAAAAACAGTTAATTCATAATGCCCAGCTTCTAAATTAGATAAATCTTCTTGTGTAGAATATACGGCACCATCTTTTTCCCAGTAATACGTATAATTACCAATTCCTCCTGTTACTTCAACATCAATCATTCCGGTTGCATCGCCATTACATAGTATATTCAACAATAAATTCTCTTGAATAACCAGCGCTTCAGGCGCAATTACTTCGTACTCAAAATAAGCAGCACAACCAGCATTATCTGTAATTTCTAACTGATACAAACCAGCATTTAAATTATAAATATCTTGTTGTGTAGATGTGAAGTTATCAGGTCCTGTCCACAAAAATTCATAATCGCTCATATTTTCAGCCAAGCCACCATTAGGATTTAAAAGAATATAAGCTTCATTTGAAGTTTCACAACGTGTATTTACTCCATTAAAGTCAGAAAAAGTAGGATTAGCTTGAATTGGAGCGCTTACTGTAATATTAAAAGTTTGTGTAGAAACCCCACAGGATTGGCTTTGAAAAGTTGAAGTTGCTGTTACGGTAATTTCTGCTACTTGGGTCACTTCAGTATTATTTTCAACTATAAAACTTGGGATGGAATTGTTACCACTTGTTGCTAAGCCAATATTGGGATTAGAATTGGTCCAAGTATACGTTGTCAACATATTTTCAGTTAAACTAGAAAATTGAATAGATTCAAAAACTTCACCCACACACAATTCAACATCGGGAATAACTTCAAGTTCTGGGGCTACAATGGTTTCAACTAAAGCAGCTTCAGAAGTTAATGTATTACAAGATGCATTATCGAATTCAATTTCAACATAGTAATATGCTTCACCAACCTGACTTGTATTAGGCAATAAGTTAGCCTGCTGAGCACCTTCTACTGCACTTGCATTGCTTAAATCTGCATTTTCGCTTACATACCATTGGTAGCTTGCATTTCCTGTTTGATAATTAATTTCAACAACTATTTCTTGCGAATTATCTTCCAAACAAGCAACAATAGGTTGAGGTTGTAAGGTGATTTCTGGTTGTTCATAAACTTGAACTTGTACTGCTTCACTTATATTACTACAACCCGAATTTGCTTGAGAAACTTCTACAAAGTAATAGAAATTGCCCACTTCATTCGTGAAAGGTGTCATCTCCGATTGATTTTCTCCACTTAGTAATATAGCATCACTAAAGTTAGTTGAAGGACTTACCCACCATTGAAAATTAAAGTCTCCTATTCCATTTGAAGCATTTGCAATTAGCAATGAAGCTTCAGCATTTTGACAATATGCCAATTCATCTTGATTTGTAGTAATTTCTACATTAGGTTGAGCAACAACTTCAATATGAGAAAACTCGCTGATAACATCTCCACACTCGTTGTCTTGTGGACTTACTTGAACGAAATAAAAGTAATTTCCTTCTTCAGTAAAATTATCTAAGTTTAAAATTGAGTTTGTCTCCCCTGATAAGGCTTCAGCTCCTTCTGTTGAAGCAACTGAGTTACTAAACCATTGATAAGTAGTACTCTCTGATGTAATTTCTAATTCTACTGCTAAAGGATCTACCACACCATCTACACAGATTTGCTGATAAGCTTCTGGCTGTTGAGCAATTTCTCCAGAATTTTCAATTTGCACATTTAATAAAAAGCTTTCTCCTATACAAGTTGCTGTTTCTGGTGTAATGGAATAAACAATACTAGTTAATTCTCCAGTAGTATTCGTTAATTCTTGCTCAATAGAGTTTGTTGGTGTGTTTTGTGCTGTAGCTCCATTTATAGCATCGATATTTTCTCCCGTTGGGTAATCCCAAGTAAATTGAGTTCCATTTGGTACCATTCCTGCAAAATAATCTTCTGTTGAAAGTGAAAAACTTCCCCCTGCGCAGACACTTAAATTAATATCTTCAATGGTTGGTACTGAATTAACCACAACTGATAATTCAAATTCTTCACCTATACAACCATCAAACCAAGGAGTTATTATATATGTTACTTCTTGAACTTCAATACTAGTTGATGTTAAATTGTGTTGAATTTGGCTTGTAAGCTCTTGGTTAGGTACAGCTCCATCAATAAAGCTATTTTCTTCTACTTGCCAGGTAAATTGGGTATTTGCTGGAAAAACGACTTGTTGATTATCCATGGGAAAACTGATCTCATCTCCGCTACAAATCTCTAAACTAAAATCATCTACAATTGGACTGGGTTTTACCAAAATTTCTACTTGAAAAGCTTGTCCCGAGCAATTTTCATGTTCAGGATATACTGTATATATTACATTTTGATTTTCTGAGGTTTGATTTATTAAAGTTTGTTCAAATACTGAAGTAGCTTCATTTTGAGATGTTGCCCCTGTAGCGTTAGCGGAATCATTAACTTCCCAAGCAAATAGTGTATTTTGTGGGATTAAATTACTTTCTAACTCTGTAAAATCTAATGCTACCG
>CBFIGU010000129.1:0-5446 GCA_965662165.1 Psychroflexus sp. | reverse complement strand
ACAAAGTCTTAAACATCATTTTAGGGGGCGGCCAAGGCTCTCGTTTATATCCATTAACTGAGCAACGCTCTAAACCCGCCGTTCCTATTGCTGGAAAATATAGGTTGGTAGATATTCCTATTTCTAATTGTATTAATTGTGGCTTAAAACGAATGTATGTACTAACACAATTTAATTCGGCTTCATTAAACCGACATATTAAAAACACTTATCATTTTAGTTTTTTTAGTCAGGCTTTTGTAGATATTCTAGCAGCCGAGCAAACTATGGTAAGCAACCAATGGTTTCAAGGTACCGCAGATGCAGTTCGTCAAAGCATGCATCATTTTGAAAATCATGATTATGAATATTTCTTAATTCTTTCTGGCGATCAATTATACCAAATGGATTTTAATGATATGATTAAAAGGCATATTGATTCTAATGCCGAAATTTCTATCGCAACGCAACCCGTAAATGCAAAAGAAGCTACATCATTTGGTATTTTAAAATCGAATGAAAACCATGAGATTGATTCTTTTATTGAAAAACCTTCGACTGATAAGCTATCGGGATGGGAGTCTGATGTGAGTGACGAAATGAAAGCTCAAGGTAGAGAATACTTAGCTTCCATGGGTATTTATATTTTTAATAGAGATTTACTAAAAGAGTTGATGAACAACCCAGATACGGTTGATTTTGGAAAAGAAATTATCCCTGGAGCAATACACAATCATAAAGTGATAAGTTATGAGTACCCTGGTTATTGGACAGATATTGGAAATATTGATTCCTTTTTTGAAGCCAACTTAGGTTTAACCGATAGCATCCCTAAATTTAATTTATACGACAGGCAGAAGCGTATTTATACAAGAGCCAGAATGTTACCTACTTCTAAAATTGCAGATACCGAATTGATTAATGCCGTAATTTCTGAAGGTTGTATTGTTCATGCTTCAAAAGTTGAACGCTCTGTAATTGGAATTCGATCTAGAATTGGAAAAAATTCAGTAGTCACCAATACCTACATGATGGGTTCTGATCTTTATGAAACCTTAGATGAGATAGAGAACAAAAAAGTAGATATCTTAATGGGAATTGGTGAGAATTGTTTCATCAATAATGCCATCATCGATAAAAACTGTAGAATTGGAGATGATGTAAGAATCAACGGTGGTAGTCATTTGGAAGAAGTTGAAACAGATACGTATTCTGTAAAAGATGGAATAGTGGTGTTAAAGAAAGGTGCGGTTATACCAAAAGGTTTCACTTTACAGTAGTTTATTATAGTGGCTTTGTCGGGCAAGTCACTTTATTTTTGGGTTTTAACAGAAATTAAGTCTCTAAATTATTATCTGGTCTTGTATTCATGTATTTTTGAATTTTAACAGACCAGTGAGCGATAAAGAAGTAAAGTACAAAAAAAGCAAGATGAAGCGATTTTTCCGTTTTGCGGTGAAGAGCGTTTTAATCTTGTTTTTATTATTCATCATCTTAGTACTGCTTATTCGCAGTCCTTGGGGTCAAAATTTAATTATCGATAGGATTACCAATTACGTTGGTGACCAAATTGAAACTCCATTTTCCATAGATAAATTTTACATCACCTTTAATGGAAACTTATCCATGGAAGGTCTTTACTTAGAAGATGAAGCTCAAGACACTTTATTGTATTCAAAAAGTTTAGAATTATACATTCCCATACTTCCTATTGTACAAGAAAACAAAATCCTACTGAAGGATTTACAATGGAATGGCGTAGTTGCCAATATAAAGCGAAATAAGGCTAGCAAAACATATAATTTTCAGTATATAATTGATGCTTTTGCAAGCTCAGATCAAAAAGAAGACGAAGCAACAAACCCGTATCTATTCGATATAAAACACATTAACTTAAAAGATATTCAATTAAGATATGATGATGAAATTAATGCTCAGCAAGCTGAAGCTAAAATTGGAAGCCTAGATTTATATTTCCAAGTGTTCGACCTTGAAAATATGCGTTTCAATTTAAAGAATTGGGATGTACGTAAAACAGATTTAAGCTACATTCAACTTAAAAAAGATAATAGTATAGTTGATGCTCAAACAACTTCACAGAACAAATCAAATTCAATTTTACCTACTATTCAATTAGAAGAACTTTTGTTTAGTCAAGTCAGCTTTTATTATGAAGATGAAAATGCATCTACAGTCTACGGAGCAAATTTAAAAGACTTTACATTAAATGATTTAGCGGTAAATCTAAATACAAATGTTTATGAACTAGAACATTTTGCGCTTCAAGATTCTAAAATCAAAATTAATTTGCCTAAAACCAATGAAAAAGAAGTAAATGCTAATGAAACTTCTAGTACAATTAATTGGCCACAATTGGATATAAAGGTTAACGAATTTGCAGTAGCCAATAATGAATTTGAATACCAGATTGGTAATTCAAGCCAAGTTGAAGCTAAGGCTAAGAAATTTTCTTCGGAGCATATTTTACTTACCAATTTTACCGCTAATATTTCAAGTTTCGATTTAAGTAAGCAAGAAAAATTATCATTTCAATTAAATGAACTAAGCTTTAAAGAAAATAGTCAACTTCAAGTAAGTGATGCGAGTTTCAACTTTGATGTGAATGAAAAGCAAATTCAAGTTTCATCTCTTTACATTAAAACATTAAAAAATGAGTTAAATGCAAATCTAGATGTAGAGTTTAATCAATTATTCAAATGGATCCAAAATCCAAAAGAGTTTAATCATGCCAATTTTAATCTCGATGCCAATCTCAAATTAGCTGAATTTACTCCGTATCTTCCTCAATTGGATTCTATAATTCAATTGAAACCTATCAAAAACGAATTAATTCAGCTCAGTGTGGCTTCAAATGGAAATTCAGAGCAAATTAATTTAAATCGATTTCAACTGAAAGTTAATTCAACCAAGCTTAATGCAAAAGGAAAAATTAACAACCTTAGTGAATTTGAAAAGTTAAGCTATAATCTTTCTCAAATTCATTTTGAATCGACTAAAAATGATGTTGAGAAATTTACTGATTTCACTAGCGAAAGTCTTGAGCTTCCTAGTCAAATTCAACTTGATGGTAGTTTAGTGGGCAATTTGAATGATGTTCAATCTAATGCTGTAATTCTTCTTCCAGAAGGAGAATTGAATTTTTTTGTAGAACTGAAGCAAGAGCCTAATATTCAATTGAAAACTAAATTAGCATTAATAGATTTAGAACTTGGAAAAATATTGAAACAACCAAAACTAGAAAAAGTTTCGTGGACGCTAGAAGCCGATGGTGAAGGCGAAGATTGGGAAAATTTAAGCGCTAGTTTCACTTCAAGTTTTAAGCAATTAAAATATGCTAATATAGATTTAGCTAATTTAGAATTCTTAGGAAACCTAACAAATAAAGTGGCTAACTTCCAATTTAATTTAGACCAACAAAACCTTCAATTTAATGCCGACAGTAAAATTGATTTAAATGATGAACTTACCCAAGCCAATTTTAATTTTAATTTAAAAGGTATAAACTTCAAAAATTTAGGTTTTACAGCTCAAGATATTCGGGCAAAAAGTAAAATTTCAGCTCAATTTGTAGGTGATGAGAATCAATTTGATATTTCAACAAAAATAGATAGCACGCTGGTTGTTTATGATCAACAGAAATACCAAATCAATCCCTTAGAAGTTAAATTTAAAACCGACCAGCAGCTAACTAATTTTGAAGCTACATCTTCTTTTTTAAATTCGTCTTTCACCGCTAATGTCCAACCAGCAGAAGTAGTTAATGCATTAAAGAATCACATTCAATATTACTTAAATAAAAATACTAAAGCACAAACTAATCAAGAAAATGAAAAACAACTTGATGAGCCAGCTGTAACTATGCAAGCAAAACTTGATTTTTATTCGAGCCCGTTAATTGATGAAATTATAGTTCCGAACCTAAAAAAAACAGATACGCTGAGTTTTGATTTTATTTATCAAGAACAAAATCATTTTTTAAAAGCAGACTTAAAACTTCCAAAATTGGTTTACGCAGATACTCGTTTAGATAGTTTACAAGTCAACTTAATTACCAATGCAGAAAAGGCAGATTTTTCATTTTCTTTTAAAAATTTAGCATCTGGAATCATCAAATTAGCAGAGACAGAATTGTCGGGTATTTTAAAAGAAAAACAGCTTCAACTTAATTTTGAAGCTTTGCAAGAAGGAGTTTCATTTTTCAATATACAGACCACAACTTTGTTTACAGAAGATGGTTTTGAGTTTTCTATACAACCTGATGATTTGGTTTTAAATAGTGTTGCTTGGAATATACCTGAAACCAATTCTATAATTTATTCCAACACCAAATCAGATCAATTAAGCGTAACGGATTTTAAAATTTCTCATGATGAACAGCGTTTCGAAATGAAGAACAATTTTGATATCGACAAACCACATGTAGGATTAAATTTCACCAATTTTAAATTGTCTACATTAACCAACTATTTAAACCCAGAAAATCAATTTGCAACAGGTTTAATGTCGGGTAATTTGGTGGCGATTAATCCATTTACAAAACTTGGTTTTATTTCAGATTTTAAAATTCAACAGCTTCATTTATTAGAAAATAACTTAGGGAATTTAAATTTTGATGCCAAAGCAGAACTCAATGAAACTTATCAATTAAATTTAGGTTTATTAGGTGATCAAATCGATTTTGCAGCGAGTGGAGAAATAAATCAGACGAAGGAAGAACCTACATTTTTTGTTGAAGCCAAGCTGAAAAAACTGAATTTACCTTTATTAGAAAAATTTACAGCAGATTACGTTTCTGGTGCAGATGGTTTGTTGACTGCTAATTTTAAACTTAATCGTAATCAAGCCGAGACCCAATACCAAGGTAATTTATCCTTTCAAAATGCTTCATTTAAATTGAATGATTTCAAGACGTTTATTTCACTAAGCGATGAGCAAATTGATTTTGATATGGATGCTATTCGTTTTTCGAATTTTGAAATTCAAGATCAACATAAAAATTCAATTTTGGTAGATGGAGCTGTTTTCACAGAAAAACTCCTTACGCCAAGATTTGACTTGAAGTTTAAGGCAAGTAATTTTGAAGCCTTAAATACTACAAAAAAGGACAATAAATTATATTTTGGAAAACTAAACTTTGGAGCAGATTTACAACTAAGTGGTAATTTAGATTTTCCAAAAATTGAAGGTGTTTTGGAAATCAATGAATCTTCAGACTTAACCTATATCAATCCACAAAGTCAAGCTGCAGAAGTAGAACGAGATGGAGTGGTTGTTTTTGTAAATAAGAATAATCCTGATGATATCTTAACCCAACCCAAAACTGAAGACTATAAAACAGAAACGGCTGGAATAGATGTAGATGCCTTGCTCAAAATTAACCCCAATACCAAAGTTAAAGTAATTATTAATCCAAAAAATGGAGATTATGTAAGCTTGCAAGGTGGTG
>CBFIGU010000128.1:0-5669 GCA_965662165.1 Psychroflexus sp. | reverse complement strand
TTCCACGGGGATAATATTAATTTAGAGCTAAATAAAATTTCACCAAATAGCCTATTTGGAGCCTTTTCTATTGGTGAAGTAATTAATCATGGAGACTCGTATTTAGAGATGTTCAATAAAATTGTAACAACAGCAAAATGGTAAACCCTTTACACGAGAAAGAAATAATCCTAGAACTTATATTCGCTATAAATGCAAAAAATAATGATGAGTTAATACAAGAAACTTTACCCTTTTATGTAAAAAAACTAAATTGTCTTACTGCTTTTATAATAAATGAAAAAATGAATTGCATATTTAAAGATGCAATCTATCCCGCAGCTTTTAAAGAAAGTTTAGACCTGAGAGCAGTAAAAGAAAATATTTTAAAGCAATACTTAGATAAGTATTATTTCTGTTGTTCAAAAATAAAGAGCCTAAACTATATAGTATTCAAATTAGAAAACTTTGGGTATTTTATTTTAGTAAAAAACCAACCCATTTCTTCAAGCTTTTTAAAAAATCTGATTCCTGTTTTCAAGTTTTATACTAATGCACTTCTAAATAACAAGGCAATTGAAGAAAAAAATAAAATTCAAGCGCAAATAGATAAAGAAATAGCTATTCAAGATTTATTAATTAAGATGGCTTCTACCTATGTAAACATTGACCTTAAAGATATAGATGACAATATTCAAAATTCATTAGCCGAAATAGGTACGTTTGTAAATGCAGATCGTACCTATATTTTTGATTACGATAAGGATCTGAAAACATCATCTAACACATATGAATGGTGCTCAAAAGGAATATCTGCTGAAATTGACAATTTACAAAATATACCTACATCAGAAATCCAAGACTGGGTTAAAAAGCACAAGTTAGGTGAAGTTTTTGCTGTTGAAGATGTATCTAAACTACCCGAAGGTGGATTATATTGCTTAAAAAATATTTTGTCAGCTCAAGGTATAAAAAGTCTTATTACTTTACCTTTAGTTAATAACAAAAAATTAATGGGTTTTGTTGGGTTTGACTCTGTTAAACAAATTAGAATATACACCGATAAAGAAAAAAAATTATTGCAACTTTTTGCTGATTTATTAGTAAATATTAAAATAAGAAAAGAAGACCAAGAAAAGCTAAAGTATCAAGAACAAAAATACCAATCACTTCTTGAAAGTGTTGAAGTTGGCTTAATTGAAGTTGACAATCATTTTAATGTTGAGTTTATAAACGAAGCACATACTAGATTATTTGGTTATACTTTAGAAGAGATAAAGGGTAAAAATGCTATAAAACATTTTATACCCAAAGAAAATCAATCTTACATTAGCAGTAAACTACAAAACTTAAAATCTAGCCAAAAATTAAATCTAGAAATTGATGCTTTAACAAAAAATAAGTCTATTAAGAATATATTAATTAGTTTAGGTGCAAAAAATAATATCTATGGTGAAAAAACTGGTGTAATTGGAGCTTTCATAGATAATACAAAACAAAAGAAATTAGAAAAGCAACTTATTAATGCCAGAAAACTTGCTGAGGTTGCAGCCAATGAAAAAGAAAAATTTTTAGCTAACATTAGTCACGAGATGAGAACGCCATTAAACGTAATTAATGGTAATATAAATGAAGTTATAAATTATGAAAACAGCGTAGAAGATAACAAAACACTTCTCAAACAATCGATAAATGCATCTTCATATCTTCTAAATTTAGTTAATAATGTTCTAGACCTTGCTAAAATAAAGGCGGGAAAAGTAAGCTTAAACCTTAATTATTTTAACTTAAAAGAACTTTGTCACAATACTTTTTCAATACTATCTTTTCTAGCAAAAAAAAATAACAACCAGTATTATTTTAGTTTTGATGAAGAATTAGATGTTAATGTATATTCAGATGCTACTAAAATTTCTCAAGTACTAGTGAATTTCCTAACCAATGCTTTAAAGTTTACAACCAATGGTGATGTGTATTTTGATGTTGAGTGTCTACATAAAAATGATGACCTAGTTGATGTAGTTTTTACCATAAAAGATAATGGGATTGGTATTGAAAAGAAATTTTTAAAAAATATTTTTTCAGAATTTGTAACAGAAAAAAGTGGCAGCCAATATGATGGCACTGGTCTAGGGATGCCAATATCAAAAAATATAGTAGATTTATTAAATGGGAATATAGATATTGAGTCTAAAAAAAACATTGGTACAAAGCTTAAGCTTCAACTAAAATTAAAAATTGCTAATAAACTACATACATCACATAAACAAAAGATTAAACCTGATATGCTTCAAAATAAGAATATACTTATTGTAGAAGATAATCATATGAATGCTTTAATTATCAAACGTATATTAGAACGCAAAAAAGCAACAATAAGCATGGCTTCCAACGGCCTTGAAGCTATAGAAAAACTAAAAGACAAGTATGATTTAATTTTGATGGATATTCAAATGCCAAAAATGGATGGTATTACAGCAACCAAAAAAATAAGAACCAAACTTAAAATAAACACCCCTATAATTGCAATAACTGCAAATGTATTTAAAGCAGACATAGAATCATACTTAAGTAAGGGCATAAACGATATCATTACAAAGCCATTTACAGAAGAAAAATTATTAAAAACCTGTAAAGAAATTTTTAAAGATAGAAAACCAAATTTAATTCATAAAAAAGAGAATGAAATTAAAACTGATTATAGTCTTAAGTATTTAAACGAAATAGCAGCTGGTGACAAAGAATTTATAAAAGAATTACTTCATACGTTTCACTTGCTTGTTAAAGATGGCTTAGATAAAGTCAAATATGCTTGTTTTGAAAAAGATTTAGATTTGACAAAAGAAGCTTTACACAAAATAAAACCAAGTGTATCTGATTTAATGCTATACGATTTGCTTAGTAAAATAAAAGAAGTTGAAAGTTCCAATAATTTTTTTGAAATAGAACCTGTAATTATCAAAATTAAAATAGCTTTACACAAGTTAAACATAAACTTAGGAAAAGAATAATTCAATCAATCCTATATTGCATTTTGAAAATTACCATAACCCTGTTCACTTAATATATCTATTACATTATTTTCATTTAGTGGTTTTGGTATAAATCCTTGATAAGTATCATTATTTATTTCTTTAAGACTATTTTCTAAATTTGTATTAGCGCTTACAAGGTAAACAAATAGCTTGTCTTTAATTTGTTTTAAATTTCGATAATCATCTAATTCATTAATTAAATCTATACCAGTAAGTTGTTTCATATTGTAATCGGTTATGACTAAATCAGGAGTTTCAATTTGTTTTGATTTTAAAGCTTCAAGAAATTCTTCTCCACAATTAAAGTTTTGCACATTAAAATCTTTATTAAGGTTTTTAATAAGTGTTGTATGTATAAACCTTGTCATAACACAATCTTCAACTATAGCTATTTCCATGTATAATTTTAAACAAAATATAACTAAATATGTGCCAACATATAAATTCCTTAAAACCAATTTTTTAACCCTTACACTATATTTTATAAATACAAAAAATAGAAATTTTTCTGCTTTTTAGAAAAAAATTTGGTTATAAAACTAAGCCACTATATTCTTAAGTGTCATAGTTTCTTCATAAATTGTAAGTCAGGATTACGCTATAACTCAAATATGAAGTTTTACTATAATTACCTGATTATGTATAATTTTCTAAATATTCATTTACCATTTCATAAATTATGTTTCTTTTCTCCAAACTCTAAATCCTATTCACCAAAATATCTAACCCAGTATTGTTTATTCAGTTTGATGGATTCTTGTTGTAAATTTACAAGTACTTCTTCCTTTTAGTTATTTTTAATAACGCAATCATATTTTATGAATATTGTTACTCTATATGCATATGGCCATTACTTACTACTGCTTTCAATATATTTATACTTACCACATTACAAATTTAAATTAAGAATGCTATACATTTTTTTGAACATCAGCCTTATTAGTTACTAAATTTCTATAATTTGACCCAAATATTATTTGAACCGTTAATCTAGAAACAGTTTTACCTTTTACCCTTTGGTCTGACATAATTACAAAAAAAAAGTATTCTTGGAAGCTAAAGCGGATTTACTAAAGTGCATAGTTTTTACTAATTTTGAGACAAATAAAGGTGAAATTTTTTTGGCTTGCTATAAAGATAAATGTTTATTTTTACAATCTATTTTACGCAAACAAATATCAAGCTTAACTTCGTGTAATCTTTTCATTTGCTTAGTTTAAAATTAACCATAGACATCATTTCTATGGTATTTATTTTATTAATATATAATATTGAAAATGAAAATTTCTACACTTTTAATCAGCTTATTTGCTATTGGCATTAGCTATTCACAAAGCTTACCTTTTACCTTTGAAAACGATTTAACTACAGAAGATTTCGTCAATTTTGATGGCGGGACAGGTATTGTAACTACAAACCCTTTAACAGATGGAATTAACACAAGCAATTCTGTTGGTCAAATTATTAGAGATGGTGGAGCTGTATATGCTGGAAGCAAAGTTTTACTCACAAACAACCTAGATTTTTCTATCCTTACAAAAATCAGAATGAAAGTTTATACTGAGGCTCCTATAGGAACAACAGTTAAACTGAAATTAGAAGGCGAAAGCTCATCAGCTGAGATAGATGCTTTCACAACTGTTTCAGGTGAATGGGAAACCTTAGAATGGGTGTTTTTAGGAGTTTCTGATGAATTAAACGAAGTAGTTTTTATGTTTGATTTTGGTAATATAGGTGATGGCAGTACCACATCTACATTTTATTTTGATGATGTAGAACAAGTAGCTGGACCAACAGCTCCAGTTCCATTAAGTTTACCTATAAATTTTGAATCTGGAGAAGTAAGTACAGACTTCATTAGCTATTCTGGCGCCACTCTAAATATCATATCAAATCCGCAAATTAACCCTAACAATAATAGTAATACAGTTGCTGAAGTGGTTAAAGATGGTGGAGAATATTGGGCTGGTAGCAGAGTATTTCTAAACGAAAGTTTGGACTTTTCTGACCTTTGGCAAATATCTATGAAAGTTTTCACTATGGCACCGATTGGTACCAGAATTAAATTAGAATTAGAAGGCGTTAGCGGCAGAACAAATTTAGATTATATAACAACAACTAGTGGCGAATGGGAAACAGCTTCTTGGAATTTTGACGGTGTAACGGGAGACTACGATAAAATTAATTTTTTATTCGGCTTTGGTATTGAAGGAAACGGTACAGAAACGTCAACATTTTTATTTGATGATATTGAGCAAATTGTAGGACCAAGTATTCCAGATGCTCAACCTACAACTCTTCCAATTGATTTTGAAAATAACAGCGTGCTTACTACAGACTTTATCAATGAAGACGGTGGTATAGCTGAAATTGTCCCTAACCCAGCTCCAGATGCTGAAAACCCTAGTGCTACTGTAGGTCAATTTATTAGAAGTGGAGGTGCTCCATGGGCAAAAAGTAAAATAGCTTTAAACAACTTTATCACAAATATGTCTACCATGGGTACATTCACCATGAAAGTATACACAGAAGCACCTGTTGGTACAGTTTTAAAATTTAAAGTTGAAAGCAATGTTGCTGGTTTTGCAGACGAACGCGATGCACTTACTACAGTTTCTGGAGCATGGGAAACTTATACTTGGGACTTCACCAATC
>CBFIGU010000127.1:0-5753 GCA_965662165.1 Psychroflexus sp. | reverse complement strand
ACGAAAAATTAAAATGCATTTGCAACAAAAAAACATTCCTGAACATTTAATAAAAATAGGAATGCTAGAAATTAAAAACGAAGATTACTTAGAAACTCTACACCAATTAGCTAACAAGAAATGGAGAAGTTTAGGGAATGCAAAAGATGCTAAAACCAAGCAAAAAGTAATTCAACATTTACTTTATAAAGGTTATGAGTCTAGCTTGGTTTATGAAGTGGCAAATGAGTTAATTCAATTTTAAAATTATACTTTTTCAGTTCTGCAAGGGCTCAAAACCCTTGCAGAGTTAAAAAAGAATAGTTTTAGTTTGTCTTTAAATTTTTCTCAACCACTTTTAGATTTAAAAATGGAGTTGAAATTTCTATTTAATTTTCAATCATTTTATTGATCTTCGGTTGAATAATCCATATACCAATAGGAAAAAACCAAATCATGAAAAATTCTCCTGCAAAATCTCCAAAACTCACTTCTCTTTGTAATTCAACAGTCTTAAAAGTCTTAGAAACAAAGTATAGACAATAGAAATTACAAAACATTGCAAAAAGATGAAGTGGAATAATCACAGCAAAAGCACCACCAATTATACCGATATTAGATATTGAATTTCCGCTAGAAATTATATTAATTCCGATACCAAAAAAAGCTAAAAACATTAAAATGTATATAAGCGGAATAAAGAAGAAAATCTTAAATCTTTTCACTTTCATTTTTAGGTTTACAGGCACCTTTTCTTGAAGCCCGACTGCTACAGACCAAAACCAACCATAAAAGAAAAAAATAAATAAAAACAATACTATTGGAATTACGCTCATGTAACTAAATATCAATGCTGGTTCAGGGTTTGACTGGGATGCTATATTTGAAACCATTGATCCTATCATTATAAATTGAATAATAATGGGTAACCCAAAAGTTACCAGTACAAGTTGCCAGTGTTTTGCTTTTAAAAATTTATTTATCATTATTTGTTTTTATCTAGTTTGTAATCAATTCATCGAGCAAAATAATATTTCTTATTATCATTTTGAAGCTCTTTTAAGTTGTATTTATTAGATTATTAATTTTAGCTGTTTCAAGCAAATTTGACTACTTAGGTTTAAAAAATGCTGAATCTGGTGTGACTAAATTTATGAATAGGATTTCTTAAATGCTGTATTATTTATAATCCCCATTTGCCCATTTTATAGTTGGAACCATCCATTCTTTAAGTGGTTTAAATAAAAAACCGTGTCGTAATCCTATGTTTATTTCAATTTCTTTAAAGTTTTTTATTTGGCAACTTGAATTTTCTATTCGTTTTATTGCCGAAACTCCAAATGGATCTGATTTTTCGAAAATTGTTAAAATGTTACCACAATAATTTATTTCTGGAATATTTTCAATGTCGTTGTTTTGAAAACTGGCTATAAATACAAAATTTAAGTCAGGATTATTTGCTAATGTTGAAACATATTGTGCTATATATCCACCTTTTGAGGTTCCAACTACGCTTATTCTATTAGGATTAACACCTTCTTTTATTAAGCTGTCGATTTGATCTACGATTTTCATGGCATATTCCTTGGCGTTTATATTTCCATTTCTTTTTTCACTAATAACTGTAAACCCATTTTTTTCAAATTCTGATATAATTTCTTTGTATTGGGTGCGCCCGAACTCTGGATGAGATTCATTTAATTTATGAGTTTCTAAAAACCGATTATGAAGGAAAAAGATAAATTTGTTGTTGCCTTGATTTTGTATACTGGAAACCATTGAAAAACTAATTATTACGATAAAAAGGAGTGTTCTCATTTCAAGACAAATTCATTTGAAGCTAATTTATGTAATTTTGATTAGTTTTTCTCTTTCAAGTTTTATGTTTGCTAATTAGTAAAGTTTTTGGTTACAAGTTGTCTCAAACTCTAAGTACTTCACTTTCGGTTTTGAGCTAATTATATCTATACTTAATAGATTTCAATGTAGCACTTTTTCGCATTATGCTTAAACCAAGTTCTAAACAGTTATTTCAAAATATAAATTGATTTATTTTTTTCTCCCATTTTTTCTGAAATAGAAGTTATTAACTTTAAAATAGAAGATGTTATTTCGTAAGGCGGCTTCATTCGCGATAGTATCATTTGATACTATCAAAGATACTATCATTTAATTTCAATTATCCTACAATTATCCTATGAAATGAGATTTTTTAATTGGACTTAACTTGTAATAAGAAGCCTATTTCAGTTTTCAAAATATTCTAAACCCTTCCAGAGTTTCAATTTATCACAAATTTTCTTCCATCACTTTTGCAATCTTAGCAGCAGACAAACCTACCAAATCATACAATTCGTCTGGACTTCCATGTTCTATAAATTTATCTGGAATCCCGAGGTTGATTACTTTTCCTTTATAAGATTTTTGTTGTGCAAAAGCACTTACATCTTCACCAAAACCACCTTTTATACTTCCGTCCTCTAGCGTAATTATACAGCTGAATTGAGTAAATAGCATTTCAAAAAATTCATTTTGAAAAGGCTTTACAAAACGAATATCATAATGCGCAACTTCTTTTTTGGCATCTTCATTTAGCAAATCAAAAGCTTTTTCAACTTCTGTGCGAAGTGTACCTAAACTTACTACTGCAATTTGATTCCCATCTTTTAGTTGTTGAAATTTTCCCAATTCAATTTCTTCAAAATCTTGTTGCCAATCGATGATGCTTCCTCGTCCACGCGGATAGCGGATGGCAATGGATTGGCTAACTCCTTTTGAAACGGTATACATTAAATTTCGCAATTCTACTTCATTAGAAGGCGCAGCAATCATCATATTCGGAATGCTTTTTAATAGAGCAATGTCAAAAACACCATGATGTGTGGCACCGTCATTTCCTACTAAACCAGCACGATCAATACAAAAAATAACGGGTAAATTTTGAATAGCCACATCATGTATAACTTGATCCATAGCTCGTTGTAAAAACGTACTGTAAATCGCACAAAAAACTACATAGTCTTGAGTGGCCAAACCTGCTGCAAACGTAACGGCGTGTTGTTCGGCAATACCTACATCAAAGGCACGATTCGGGAAACGTTGCATCATGTATTTCATCGAACTTCCCGTTGGCATGGCAGGCGTAATACCAATAATTTTAGGGTTTTGTTCTGCTAATTCTACCAAGGTCAAGCCAAATACATCTTGAAATTTAGGCGGTAAGTTTTCGTCTTTTTTTGCAATAATTTCTCCTGTAGTTTTGTCGAATTTACCAGGCGCATGATAAGTAACTTGGTCTTCTTCTGCTTTTTGTAATCCTTTTCCTTTTTTGGTAATTACATGTAAAAAACGAGGTCCTTTTTGCAGTTTTAATTTGTTTAAAGCTTCAACTAAAGCAGGTAAATCGTGTCCGTCAATCGGTCCTTTGTAATTGAAGTTTAAAGCTTCAATAATATTACTTTCTTTAGGCTTAAAACCTACTTTAGCTTTGGTTAAGTAGTTTTTTAAGGCACCAACACTTGGGTCAATTCCTATGGCATTATCGTTTAAAATTACCAATAAGTTAGCATCAGTTACTCCAGCATGGTTTAAGCCTTCAAAAGCCATACCTGCGGCGATAGAAGCATCACCAATCACGGCAATATGTTGGCGTTCTAAATCACCATCGAGTTGTGCAGCAATAGCCATTCCTAAAGCGGCAGAAATAGAAGTAGAACTGTGGCCAACTCCAAAAGCATCATACTTACTTTCTGCTCGTTTGGGAAATCCTGAAATGCCATTTAGTTTTCGATTGGTGTGAAATTCATTTCTTCTGCCTGTCAAAATTTTGTGTCCATAAGCTTGGTGTCCTACATCCCAAATTAATTGGTCTTTTGGCGTATTAAAAACAAAATGTAAAGCTACTGTTAATTCAACTACGCCTAAACTTGCCCCTAAATGACCTTCTTTAGTAGAAACCACATCAATAATAAATTCACGTAGCTCATTTGTTAAAGTTAAAAGCTCATTTTCACTACATTTTTTTACATCTGCAGGAGAGTTGATTTTCGATAAAATTCCAGTCTTCATTCTCACAAAGGTAAAGCTTGAATTCGTATTTTTAACCCATGATTGCAGAATTTGATGATGCTTATTTTATGCGAAAAGCTTACGAGCAAGCTCAAATTGCTTTTGAGTTAGGTGAAGTTCCTGTTGGAGCTGTTATTGTAAGTAAAAACCAAATTATAGCAAGAAGCCATAATTTAACCGAACGACTTAACGATGTGACTGCTCATGCAGAAATGCAGGCTATTACCTCTGCAGCTAATTTTCTTGGCGGTAAATATTTAAAAGGATGTACATTATATGTTAGTCTCGAGCCTTGCCAAATGTGTGCTGGCGCATTGTATTGGAGTCAGATAAGTAAGCTGGTTTTTGCTGCAGAAGATGCTCAACGGGGTTATCGTGCTTTTGGGACTCAATTGCACCCTAAAACAGAAGTGACTCATGGAATTATGCAGAAAGAATGTAGTGATTTATTAATTGAATTTTTTAAGCAAAAAAGAAACCGATGAACATCATAAATCGTTTAAAAATTTATTTTTTAGCATTCCTAATTCTTCCGTTTGTTGCTTGCGAAGAGACTAATACTAAAAGCAACACTAACCAAGTTCTAGAAGATATTAATGTAGTTTTTAAAGAGCAATTTTCTTTTGGGCACTTTTATCCGCGTCGAGAAGTGGTCTACAATGTGCAAGATAAAACACTAGATTTTAAAAATATTCCTGATAATTTTACAGATTACGAAATAAAAAGTTTCAATTTTAACCTTGCACAATCGTATTACCAGGATTTTAAAAATCAAAAAATATCTGCTGAAGAATTTGAGATGCTTCAACAAATTTACAAATTTGAAGCACCATCACTTTCTTCTGAACCGCAGGCTTCTAAAGTGAATATTTTAATTGGTGAGCTTGAAAATGGAAATAGAGCAGTAGTGGTCGATACCAATTTAGACTTTGATTTTGCAGATGAAGAAATTCAAGAATTTGAATATCCTATTCAATTTATAGATGAAGAAGATGAAGCTTTCTTTGAAGAAAATAAAGTAGAATTATTATTGAAAGCTAAAGTCCAATCAGAAAAAAACCCTGAAATTAACTTTAGCCTGCTCATGAATCCGTATGAAGGAGATTTAAAAAACACGAATTATACTGAAAAATACTTCTTAAGCATGAGTATTCCTCAATTAAAGACTTTCGAGTTTCAAGTAGCAGACCAGAACTTTGTTTTAGAAGCAAAATCGAATTTTACGCAGTATTACAATAATCCAAACAATCTTCAATTTCTCATTTATCCAAAAAATGATTCAGTAAAATCTGAAATTGAACCTTTGCGTTTTCAGTTGGGAGAAGTCATTCATTTAAATGATTATGATTTTAAATTAACGCGTCAAAATGGTGAATTTATATTTCAAAATTTAGGTTTTAATGATATGCCCACTGGGGTAAATGAAGGATTTTATTTACCAGAAATTAAAACCAATTACTTAGATGGTAAACCTTACTCGGCAGAAGAATACAAAGATCAGTTTCAGCTTTTTTATTTCTGGACTACTTGGAGTTTATCTAGCCTAGAAGGGGTAGCCGATTTAAAAAAATTAAAAGAAGAAAATCCAGAACTTGCCATTGTTGGTGTGGCAGTAGATGCTAACCAAGGAGCAGTTGAGCGAATGGCTTTAAGACAGCAAATGCCATGGAAAAATTTATACGCACCAGCACATTCTTCAAATGAAA
>CBFIGU010000126.1:0-5758 GCA_965662165.1 Psychroflexus sp. | reverse complement strand
ATTCATGAACGAATCGAAGAAATTGTAAATCGTTTTGGTGAAATTAAAAATGAAGCTTCCCCGCTACTCCAACAAATTAGAAAAAACCTAAACATTGTAAAAAGCAAAATTGGAAGTAGTTTTTCTAGCGCTTTAGGTAGATATAGTAGTTTTGGATATTTAGATGATATAAGGGAAAGTGTAGTTGAAAATGTGAGAGTGTTGGCCGTAACTTCTATGCATAGAAGAAAAGTTAAAGGTAGGGTTTTAGGTCACTCAAAAACAGGAAGCATTGTTTACATCCAGCCAGAAGAGACACAACATTACGACACGGAGTACAACAATTTGCAATATGAAGAACACGAAGAAATTCAGCGTATTTTACTTGCACTTACCGATGCACTTCGACCTTATGTAAAAACACTGGACGACTTTCAGAAATTTTTGAGTGAAATGGACTTAATTTCTGCTAAGGTTAAATATGCAGAATTGTATAATGGCATTTTACCAAAACTAACAAAAGAGAAAGAGATTTACTTAAAAGATGCTTACCATCCTTTATTGCTAATTGATAATAATAAAAAGAATGCGAAAACTTATCCGCAAGATATTCGCCTAGATCAAGACAATCAAATTATTGTAATTTCGGGTCCTAATGCTGGTGGTAAAAGTATTACATTAAAAACCGTCGGGCTTGTACAAATTATGTTGCATGCAGGTTTACTAGTTCCTGTGCACGAATATTCTAGGCTTACTTTTTTCAATAAAATTTTAACTGATATTGGCGATAACCAAAGTATTGAAAACCACTTAAGCACCTACAGTTACCGATTAAAAAACATGCGCAAATTTTTAAGAAAATGCGATGACAGCACCTTATTTTTAATTGATGAATTTGGAACGGGTACTGACCCTGAATTAGGTGGTGCTTTAGCTGAAACTTTTCTGGAAGTATTTTATGAAAAACAATCTTATGGAATCATAACAACCCATTATGCCAACTTAAAAATGATGGCCAATGAAACCAAGGAAATAGTAAACGCCAACATGCTATTTGATGCACATTCCTTAGAGCCCATTTTTAAGCTTAAACTTGGTGAAGCGGGAAGCTCTTTTACCTTTGAAGTAGCACAAAAAAATGGAATTCCTTACAGTTTAATTAATCGTTCTAAGAAAAAAGTAGAACGTGGTAAAATTCGTTTCGATAAAAGCATAGCCAAACTACAAATGGAACGTTCTAAATTGGCTAAAACCAACAGCGAATTAAAAAATAAAAAGCAAGAAGCAGCCCAAGAGCAAGAAAAGTATGATGAAATAAATGCTAAAATTCAAGATAAACTTGAAAAATACCAAGAGCTTTACGACTCTAATCAACGTATGATTAGCTTAGGGGAAAAAATTAATAGCATAGGCGAAAAATACTTCAACTCTAAAAATAAAAAACAGCTGATTGGCGAGTTTCTGAAAGTGATTGAAAAAGAGAATTCAAAACGAATTAAAGAAACCAAAAAAGAACAGAAACGAAAGAAAAGAGAAGAACACAGAATAAAACAAGAGCTTTCTAAAAAAGTAGAAAAAATAAGAGTCGAAAAGAAAAAAGAGAAAGAGAAACAAGCTGAAAAAGAAAAGCAAGAAGAGAAAAAGCCAAAAGTAAAACTAAAAATAAACGATAGCGTGAGAATGATAGATGGTAAAGCAGTGGGAACCATCGATAAGTTTGAAAAAGGAAAAGCTGTTGTAAATTACGGCGCATTTACTACCAGTGTTTCCGAAGACCAACTAGAATTAGTTAAACGTGCTAAATAATGGAAAATAAAAATCAACTTCCCGAAGGAAAAATGCTCATTTTATTTGATGGGGTTTGCCACTTTTGCAATGATTCTGTGCGTTTTATCATGAAAAGAGATAAAAACAACTTGTTTTATTTTGCATCGCTACAAAGTGAATTAGGAATTAAAATGACAAAAGAACGTGGAATCGATACTGAAAAAATAGACTCCATAATTCTTATAGATCCCGGTAATGCCTATTACATTAAATCTACCGCAGCGCTAGAAATTGCCAGTCAACTATCTGGAGCTTGGCCTATTTTAAGCATTTTTAAGTATTTACCCGAAAATTTTAGAAATTGGTTTTATGATTTTGTAGCCAGAAATCGGTATGATTGGTTTGGTAAAATGGAAGCTTGCCCTATGCCTACTCCTGAAGAAAAAGATCGTTTTATAGATACATAAACCACCTTTGATTATTATTTATATTCAATTACAGCGGTTTCTTAACTTTGCAAAAAAATAAATTTGAAATACTTTATTCAACTTTCATATTTAGGAAAAAATTATTGCGGTTGGCAAATTCAACCAGATCAACCCAGCATACAGGAAACCCTAACTAAGGCCATAGATACTGCATTGCAAGAAAATGTTGAAATTGTAGGTTCAGGTAGAACCGATACAGGTGTAAACGCTAAAAATTACATTGCCCATTTTGAATGTTCAGAACACATAAAAGATAAAAAACAATTTATTTTTAAACTCAATACTTTATTACCAAAAGACATAGCTATTCAAGATTGTTGGCCAGTTCCAGAAGATGCACATGCACGATTTTCGGCTACTAAACGAAGTTATAGCTACCAGATTACGCAAGAAAAAAATCCGTTTTTAATAGATCAAGCTTATTATATAAAACGTAAAGTAGATTTGGAATTGATGAATTTAGCAGCTCAAAAGCTGAAAAATTACCGTAACTTTAAGGCTTTTAGCAAAGTAAAAACGCAAGTTTATACGTATAATTGCGAGATTTATGAAGCGGATTGGCAAGATTTAGGAAATGGAATCTTAGAGTTTAATATCACCGCCAATCGGTTTTTAAGAAATATGGTTAGAGCCATTGTTGGAACTTTAATTGAAGTAGGTCTACAAAAAATCAGTATTTCAGATTTTGAAAAGATTATTGAAAGTCAAGAACGATCTAAAGCTGGTAAATCGGTTCCAGCGGAAGCATTGTGTTTAAAATATATAGAATACCCAAAAGAATTGATGCAGCATGAGTAAATCTAAAACAGGAAATGCGTTCGACTTTAACTTGTTTAAACGCCTCTTAAATTTCACAAAACCATACCGGTTAACCTTCGTGTATGTAGTTTTTGCTGCCATTGCTTTAAGTATTGTGGGTTTAGTTCGCCCCTACCTTTTAAAACTGATTATAGATGATGCA
Organism: Psychroflexus sp.; assembly: GCA_965662165.1. Taxonomy (GTDB): domain Bacteria; phylum Bacteroidota; class Bacteroidia; order Flavobacteriales; family Flavobacteriaceae; genus Psychroflexus. The sequence continues at coordinate 2,563 of CBFIGU010000126.1, read as the reverse complement.
ATCACTGCCAAAGATTATAGCTTTTTAGTAGAATTATTGTCTTGGACTCTAGCGGCTTTAATTGCAGAAGTTGTTTTTCAGCTTAGCTTTATCTATTACGCCAACTGGCTGGGACAAGAAGTGATAAGAGATATTCGTGTTCAACTTTTTAAGAAGATTCTGAATTTTAAGAAGAAATACTTCGACACAACATCAATTGGAAGATTAGTTACGCGTGCAGTTGGCGATATTGAAACCATAGCCAGTATTTTTAGTCAAGGTCTATTTATGATTATGAGCGACATTCTAAAAATGGGTGCCATCTTAGCTTTTTTATTTTATCAATCCTGGGAGTTAACACTTATTGTTTTGGCTTTATTCCCATTAATTATAATCGCTACTCGAATTTTTCAGCGTAAAATGAAAGGCGCTTTTGAAATTGTTCGAAATCAAATTTCTAATCTCAATTCATTTGTTCAGGAACGAATAACAGGAATGAAAATCGTTCAAATTTTTAACCGAGAAGACAAAGAATGTGATGATTTTAAAAAAATTAATGAAGAGCATAAAAAAGGATGGATTAAAACCGTTTGGTATAATTCAATTTATTTTGCTTTTGTAGAAATGGTAACTTCAATTGCCATTGGTTTACTGGTTTGGTATGGCGGTATGCGAATTATTGGTAACGAAGCCTTGAGCATTGGCTTAGTGGTGATGTTTATTGAATATACGCAGCAATTATTTAGGCCATTACGTCAAATTGCAGATAAGTTTAACTCGCTACAAATGGGAATGGTAGCTGCAAATCGGGTATTTGGCATTTTAGACACCGATGCCTTTATTAAAAATGAAGGCAAGTTAATTGCCAACAATGTAAATGGAAATCTTAACTTCGAAAATGTAGTCTTTGGTTATAAACCTGACGAACCAGTCATTAAAAATTTAAGCCTGCAAGTTAAAAAAGGCGAAACCATTGCCATTGTTGGAGCAACTGGAGCAGGAAAAAGTACAATCATAAACTTACTTTCTCGTTTTTATGAAATTAATGCAGGTAGAATTACCCTAGATGGAGTTGATATTAAAGACTACGAATTGTCTTCACTTAGAGAAGAAATTGCAGTAGTTTTACAAGATGTCTTTCTATTTGCAGATAGCATTTTAAATAACATTACGCTTCAGAAAAAAGAAATTAGCAGAAAAGAAGTTATGCTAGCAGCCGAAGAAATTGGGGTATCAGAATTTATTGAAACCCTTCCTGGCGGTTATGATTATAATGTGAAGGAACGCGGCGCAATGCTATCTTCTGGGCAACGACAACTTATTGCTTTTTTAAGAGCTTATGTAAGTAAACCTAGTATTTTAGTTTTAGATGAAGCAACTTCGTCTATTGATTCCTACTCTGAACAACTGATACAAAACGCCACAGAAAAAATTACCAAAGGAAGAACTTCAATCGTAATTGCTCACCGACTAGCTACTATTAAAAATGCAGATAAAATTGTGGTGATGGAAGCTGGAGAAATAGTAGAAATGGGGAAGCATGAAGAATTGCTTGCTAAAGAAACAGGATATTACAGAAATTTATATGAAGCACAATTCAAAGAAAAAGAACTCGCAGAATAAGCTACACATTTTCGTTTTTTGCTTCGCTTAATTTTTGCTCTAGTTCTTGAATTTTATATTCTAAACGCTCAATAGTTGACTCCTGACGTTCTAAGCCTTTTTTAGAATTATAAAAAACCATAAGTGCAATTAAAGCACTAAATACAAAACCGAATAAGTAGAATTTACATTTCATTACACTTCAAGACTTAAATTATCGTAAGCTAGGAAAAAATTCTCTGGCAATTCTTTTTGAACTTCATCATGAAAACCCATATGGTGGCTGATATGTGTAAAATAAGTTTGCTCAGGACCAATTTTATTTGAAACGGCTATGGCTTGCTCTAAGCTTAAATGAGAACGATGTTCTTCTTTTCTTAAAGCATTTAAAACCAAAGTTTTTATCCCTTTTAATTTTTCAATTTCGTTATCGGGAATTATTTTGGCATCAGTTACGTATGCAAAATCACCAAATCGAAAACCATAAACTTGTAATTCTGGATGGTAAACATTTACTGGAGTTACTTCTTTATTACCGATTGTAAAAACGTGATCAGTGATGATATTTTCATCCAAAGTTGGAGCTCCAGGGTATTTATTTTCTATAGCAAAAACATATTCAAATCGCTTTTTTAATTCTTTAAGAACACGTTGATGCGCATAAATAGAAATATCACCTTGTCGAAAGTAAAAAGGCCTTACATCATCTAAACCAATTACATGATCGTTATGTTCGTGGGTAAATAAAACACCGTCTAATTTTTTAACCTTATTGGCAATCATTTGTTGTCTAAAATCTGGACCACAATCTATCACAAAAGTATAGTCATCCCACTCTAAAAGAAGGGAAACTCGAAGGCGTTTATCTTTGGGATTTTCACTTAGACAAACCGGGTGATCACTACCAATAATAGGTATTCCTTGAGACGTACCCGTGCCTAAAAAAGTAATTTTCAAAAGCTTAGTTTTAACACAAAAGTAA
>CBFIGU010000125.1:0-5805 GCA_965662165.1 Psychroflexus sp. | reverse complement strand
GAAAAACTCATGGAATGCGGCAGGTAAAGACGTAACCTGGGATATGGTTCATTACGACGTGCAGCTAATTGGTGGTTTGGCTTTACATCAAGGTAAAATTGCAGAAATGCAAACGGGTGAAGGTAAAACCTTAGTGGCCACACTTCCAGTTTATTTAAATGCACTTACCGAAAAAGGAGTTCACCTTGTAACGGTAAACGATTATTTAGCAAAACGGGATAGTCTATGGATGGCTCCGTTATTCGAATTTCACGGAATGCGGGTAGATTGTATTGATTACTACAAACCCAATTCGCAAGAAAGAAGAGATGCTTATAATGCAGACATCACTTACGGAACCAATAATGAGTTCGGTTTTGATTATTTAAGAGACAACATGAGTCATTCTCCTAAAGACCTTGTGCAGCGTAAGCCTAATTATGCCATTGTAGATGAGGTAGACTCGGTTTTAATTGATGATGCTAGAACGCCTTTAATTATTTCAGGACCTGTTCCTAAAGGAGATGTACACGAGTTTGAAGTTTTGAAACCACAAATTCAAAAAATTGTTGAAGCTCAGCGTTCCTACTTAACAGGGGTTTTGGCTGAAGCCAAGAAGTTAATTAAAAGCGGTGATACCAAAGAAGGTGGATTTCAGCTTTTAAGAGTGTATCGTGGTTTACCAAAAAATAAAGCTTTAATTAAGTTTTTAAGCGAAGAAGGTGTAAAACAACTGCTTCAAAAAACGGAAAACCATTACATGCAGGACAACAATCGCGAAATGCATAAAGTAGATGATGCTTTGTATTTTGTAATTGAAGAAAAAAGTAATCAAATCGATTTAACCGATAAAGGTGTCGAATTCCTTTCAGGAAAAGAAGACCCTGACTTCTTTGTTTTACCAGAAATTGGTACAGAAATCGCTAAAATTGAAAACAGCGACTTACCTAAAGAAGAAGAAATTAGTAAAAAAGAAGAACTTTACAGAGATTTTAGTGTAAAAAGCGAACGCATCCACACCATGCGTCAACTTTTAAAAGCATACACCTTATTCGAAAAAGACACAGAATATGTGGTCATGGAGAATAAAGTGAAAATTGTAGATGAGCAAACAGGCCGTATTATGGATGGCCGCCGTTACAGCGATGGTTTACACCAAGCCATTGAAGCAAAAGAAAACGTAAAGATTGAAGATGCAACACAAACCTTTGCAACCGTTACTTTACAAAATTACTTTAGAATGTACCGAAAACTTTCTGGAATGACAGGTACAGCCGTTACAGAAGCAGGCGAATTCTGGGAAATTTACAAGTTAGACGTGGTAGAAATACCTACTAATAAACCTATTGCTAGAGATGACCGTCAAGACATGGTGTTTAAAACCAAGAGAGAAAAGTATAACGCCATTATAGATGAAGTGGTTCAGCTTTCTAAAGCAGGAAGACCAGTTTTAATTGGTACAACTTCTGTAGAAATTTCTGAGTTGCTAAGCCGAATGCTTAAAATTAGAAGCATTAACCACAACGTGCTGAATGCCAAGCTGCATAAAAAAGAAGCTGATATTGTAGCTGAAGCTGGAAAACCCGGAATTGTAACCATAGCCACAAATATGGCAGGTCGTGGTACGGATATTAAACTTTCAGATGAAGTTAAAAAGGCAGGTGGTTTAGCCATTATTGGTACAGAACGTCACGACTCAAGACGAGTAGATAGACAGTTACGTGGTAGAGCAGGTCGACAAGGAGACCCAGGAAGTTCACAATTTTATGTTTCTTTAGAAGATAACCTAATGCGTTTATTCGGCTCTGAACGAATTGCTAAGTTAATGGATAGAATGGGCCTAGAAGATGGTGAAGTAATTCAACATTCTATGATTTCAAAATCTATTGAAAGAGCACAACGAAAAGTTGAAGAAAATAACTTTGGTATTCGTAAAAGATTGCTTGAATATGATGATGTAATGAATGCGCAGCGTGAAGTAATTTACAAGCGTAGATACAATGCATTATTTGGTGAACGTTTACGAATTGATATTGCCAATATGATTTACGATACGGCAGAGTCAATTACAGAAGCCAACAAACAAAGTAACGATTACGATAATTTTGAATTTGAAAGTATTCGCTTTTTCTCAATTGAGCCACCGATAACTAAAGAAGAATTTGAAAAGGCACAACCGCAGAAAATTATGGGTCAGCTTTATAAAGCTGCATACGAAAATTATGCAGAGAAAATGAAGCGCAATGCAGAGATTGCATTTCCTGTAATTAAACAGGTTTATGAAGAACATGGTGAACGTTTTGAACGTATTGCTGTTCCATTTACAGACGGTACCAAAACTTTACAAGTAGCTACTAATCTTAAAAATGCTTACGAAAGCGAAGGAAAAGAATTAGTAACCGACTTCGAAAAGAACATTACCCTTGCGATTATAGATGAAGCTTGGAAAAATCATTTACGTAAAATGGATGAGTTGAAACAAAGCGTTCAACTAGCTGTTCACGAGCAAAAAGACCCTTTACTTATTTACAAGTTTGAAGCTTTCGAATTGTTTAAAGTAATGTTAGATGAAGTAAATAAAGATGTAATTTCTTTCTTATTTAAAGGAGAAATTCCACAACGTGATTCATCTGCTATTCAGGAAGCTAAAACACAGCGACCTAAAGAGCGAGTACAAACACGCAAAGACGAAGTTCAGAATTTAGACGAGCAGGCAGCTCAAAATAGAGCAGCAGGACAACAAGCCGGAAGACCGCAACAACAAGTTACTGAAACCATTGTTAGAGAACAACCTAAAATTGGTAGAAACGATAGAGTGACAATTAAAAATGTGGCTAACGGAGAAGAAAAAACGGTTAAGTACAAACAAGCTTTACCATTAATTCAAAAAGGGGAATGGGTACTAACCAAGCACAATTAAACTATTAAAAGCTAAAGCATCTTGAAAAAGTTTGAAATCGAGTTCAAATGGGCCTTATACTTTACAGGCTTCAATATGCTTTGGCTTTCATTAGAAAAGGTTTTGGGCTGGCATGACGAGTTAATTCAGTTTCATACTTTTTACAGTTTATTAATCATTTTTCCTCAAGTGGTGTTTTTTTATCTAGCTATTCGAGAGAAGAAAAAACAATATTTTAAAGGTAAGATTACCTGGCAACAAGGTTTATTGTCTGGTGGCATATTGTCTATTTTAATTGCAGCGCTTTCTCCTGCTACTATTTATTATATGAATATGTTTCTCTCACCCGAATTCATAGATTTAGCTATCGAAAAATATGTGATGAGTGGTGGTAAAGAAGCTTCTGCTAAAAACTTCCATAATCTAGAAGCATACATAAAAAATGCAATTTTATTTAATATTTCTATTGGAGTAATCATTTCTGCAGTAGTTGGTTTTTTCTTGCAAACCAAAGAATCTAATTAAGTCTACATTTTTCTCAATTTCCTTTTTTACTTTTCAAGTTTAAATGTTTGTTTTCTCAATTTTGTCAAAAACAATTGCATTTTTGTTAAAATAACTCTCTTATTTCAGCTATAATTTCGGCTTACAAAACTTTATATTATTTTACACGAAATTAATTTTCATGAATTTTAAGAAGTCAATATTTTTTGCTTTTCTATTAACTATTACCACATCAATTTACGCACAAGATTATACAAATCTTATACAGTCAAAACTAGCAGAAGAAGTTACAAATAGTAAGCTTACTCAAGAAGATGTAAATGATTTTTCTATCAATTCAATGCATTTTTCAAAAAGTACAAATACAAATAATTTATACTTAAATCAACAGTATAATTCTATTCCTATTTTTAATGCAATGGCTGTTTTAGCCATAAGGGATGGAAAAGCACTTTATTTTACACATAATTTTGAAGAAAACATATTAAGCAGAATTAATGCTGAATCCCCAGTTTTAAGTCCAAATAGTGCAATTTTATCGGCAAGTTCAGCACTCGGTTTAAATACGCCAAGTAATTTAGCCGTCATTACTGCTGTAAGTACTAAAGAGTTTTTATTTACAAACGGAAATATTTCTCACGATGAAATTCCAGTGAAATTAGTTTATCAGCCTTTAAAAGCTAACAATTCAATTCGTTTGGCTTGGGATTTATCAATTCACGCAAAAAACGAAAATAAGTGGTGGAGTGTTCGTGTAGATGCCATAACAGGAGAAATCATAAGTAAAGATAATTGGAGTTTATCTTGTAATTTAAATCATAATCATAAAAACCATCAGCCTAAAGTTGAAGCTGCTTTTCCAACTAGTAGTTCAGAGTCAAATACTCTTTTTCAAACAAGTAATTTTTCAGTAGATAATGCTCAATACAGGGTATTTCCAGTTCCTGTTGAATCTCCAAATCATGGAGAGCGCAGTTTAATTGTAAATCCATCAGATGCTTTAGCTTCACCCTTTGGTTGGCACGATACAGATGGAGTAGCAGGTGCCGAATTTACCATAACTCGTGGTAATAATGTTTGGGCACAGGAAGATAGAAATGGAAATAACTCAGTGGGTTATGCACCAGATGCTGGAGATGAATTAATTTTTGACTATCCACTTGCTTTCGATGCACCACCTGAAATTTATGAAGATGCGGCAATTACGAATCTATTTTATTGGAACAACATCTTACACGATGTTCTTTTTCAATATGGTTTTGATGAAGCTGCGGGGAATTTTCAAGCTACAAACTATACGAATGAAGGTTTCGGAAACGATTTTGTATTTGCAGATGCGCAAGATGGAGCAGGAATTAATAATGCCACTTTTGGAACACCGCCAGACGGTAGTAACCCATCTATGACCATGTTTTTGTGGTCACCGCCAGGACCATTAAACTCTCCACTAACAGTTGAAAGCCCAGCAGAGCTAACCCAAGATATTAATGGTTTAGAAGCCGGTTTTGGACCAAGACTTTCTACTGATCCTATTAATGCAGATTTAGTTTTAGTAGAAGATGTTAGTGAGTTTGATACAGATTACTTGGCTTGTGGATTTGTTTTAAACACAAGCGAAATCAGCGGGAAAATTGCCGTAATTAGAAGAGGTGAATGTACGTTTGTAAGTAAAGTTGAAAAAGCACAACAAGCAGGAGCTTTAGCGGTTATAGTTGTAAATAACGAACCCAACTCAGTTATTATTATGGGCGGACAATCCAATACCATTAATATTCCGTCTATCATGATTTCTCAAGCCGAAGGTGAAGCTTTAATTGCTGAATTAGAAAATAATACAAGCATTAATGTAACTTTAGTAAATAACGGTCCATATTTTATTGATGGAGATTTTGATAATGGAATTATTGCACATGAATATGGTCACGGACTTTCTAACCGCTTAACAGGGGGAAAAATGCAAGCTAATTGCCTTTTTAACGAAGAACAAATGGGTGAAGGTTGGAGTGACTTTATAGGTTTACTACTCACTATGCAAGCCACAGATGTGGGAACTCAAGGTCGTGGATATGGAACTTTTGCAATTTCTGAACCCACAACTGGAGTAGGAATTAGACCTACGCCCTACAGTACAGATACAACTATTAGTCCGTTTACATTTGGTATTACTAACAATCAAAATTTATCTCAGCCACATGGAATTGGGTATATTTGGGCTCAAATGCTTTGGGATCTTACTTGGAATTTGATTGATGAATATGGTTTTGATCCTGATGTGTACAACGGAAATGGCGGTAACAACATTGCCTTACAATTGGTCATAGATGGTTTAAAATTACAAAACTGTAATCCAGGATTTATTGATGGTAGAGATGCTATTTTAATGGCAGATGTATTAGCTAATGAAGGTGTAAACCAATGTCTAA
>CBFIGU010000124.1:0-5953 GCA_965662165.1 Psychroflexus sp. | reverse complement strand
ACCCTACTGGATGTTGAGACAACAAGCCCTTATTTACCACAAAGCAGGAATGAAAAAGGATGCCATTAAAATTGCAAAAGAGTCTATGAAAGCTGCTGAAAAAGCTGGAAATGACGATTATGTAAAAATGAATAAGGCATCCATAAAAGAGTGGAAATAGGAAGAAATATTCTTTTTTAACCCATTAATTAATCGCTTAAATATTACTTTTAAGCGATTTTTTATTTCAATACTTCTTTCATGTTAACAAGTTTACTACTCATCATTGGTGTGGTCTTATTAATTGCTGGATTAATAGGAAGTTTTTTACCCGTATTACCAGGACCGCCATTAGGCTGGCTTGGACTTCTCACGCTTTACTTTATAGAAGACGTTCCAGAAAACATTTATTTACTAGTCATTACTTTTGTAGTTGCCGTTGGCATAAGCATACTAGACTATTTTCTTCCAGCAATAGGAACTAAAAGGTATGGTGGCAGTAAATTTGGCTCTTGGGGTGCAACTATTGGGCTGATTTTAGGACTCATCTTTTTTCCTCCATTTGGCTTTTTAATAGGACCTTTTTTAGGTGCGTTTTTAGGCGAAATTATATTTAATAAAAGTAATACAGAAAATGCTTTTCGGTCTGCAATTGGCTCTTTTGTTGGTTTTTTAGTTTCTAGTTTTATGAAATTTATAGTCTGCTTAAGTTTTGCAATTATTTACATTTACAAATTGATTGAGTTTAGAGAAATCATTTTTTAAAAATTTACACATGTCTAATCAAAGTATTGAACAAGTTGCAGATATTTTACTCCATGCCAAAAAAAGTAAAATTCCATGTTTACCAATTCGTGATGTTTTACACAATGGAACGATTAAAGAAGCATACCAAGTACAAGCTATTGGTGTAGAAAATGAAATAAGTCAAGGAAATAAGATAACTGGGAAGAAAATTGGCTTAACTTCAAAGTCAGTTCAAAAACAACTTGGAGTAGATGAACCAGATTTTGGCACCTTATTTAATTCAATGCAAATTGATAACGGCACTTTAGATTATGACCTTCTAATGCAACCTAAAGCTGAAGCCGAATGGGCTTTTGTTTTAAAGAATACTATCGATGATCCTGTAAATTCAATTGATGAATTATCAAGCTGCATAGATTATGCTGTTGTTGCTATTGAAATTGTAGGAAGCAGAATTAAAGATTGGGATATTACAATTTTAGATACTGTTGCAGATAATGCTTCAGCAAGTCACTATATTTTAGGTAAACAAAAAATTCAATTGAATGAAATTAACCTCACCGATTGTAAAATGCAATTATATCAAAATGAAGAATTAGCATCTACTGGTGAAGGTTCAGCTTGCATGGGAAATCCCTTAAATGCCGTAAAGTGGTTAGCGAATAAAATGATAGAAATGCAAACGCCACTTCAAAAAGGAGAAGTAGTTTTATCTGGTGCACTAGGTCCCATGGTGAATTTAAAAAGTAAAGACACTTTAAAAGTAATTATTGATAATTTTGAAGCGCTAGAACTCATAATAAGTTAAGCCTGAATGCACTATATTATTTAAACAATACCTTTTCAACGCGTTGAGCTGCTATCCAAGAAGCAATAATGCCTAAAACTGAAATTGTAGCAGCAACTATTAGCAAGTTTGAAATTTCTATTTTTACAGGATAAGGTAAGTTAGGTGTAATTAAAAACCAATTAAAATGCATTTGAGACAAGATTAAAAGAAGTCCTAACAATAAGCCAACACCTCCACCAATTAAAGTCATGTAAACACCTTGCTTAAAGAAGATTTGTTTTATTTGGCTAGCAGTTGCGCCTAAATTAGATAAGGTTTTTATGTCTTTTCGCTTATCTAATATAGCCATAATTAAAGATCCAATTACATTAAAAAGAGCAACTATAATTACCAAAGTAAAAATAAAATAGACTGCTAAATATTCTGTGTTTAGCATCTTATAAAGTTGATCATTAAGTTGTATTCTATCTTTTACAACAACTTTACCTTCAAAAATATTGGCAATTTTTTCTTTTGCATCGTTTAGATTGGCTTCTGGGCTTAATTTAATTTCTATTGCTGTAAATTCATTTTCATCAAAACTAAGATAAGATTTCGTGAAATTTAAGTCTGCGTACATGTATTTACCATCTAACTCTTCACTTATTCTGTAAAAGCCAGTAGCCATGGCGTTAGTTGTTCTAAATGCGTCATTGCCAGACAAACTACTAATTTGTCCTTTTCCTGGTTTAGGAACCATAAACGTAATTACACCCGTTGGGTCGTTTATTCCTGTGCCTAGAATTCTGGCTATTTGATTTCCTAAAACAACTTGATATTCATTAGTAAACCAATTTCCAAAATCTACTGCTTTATCCATTTGAGTGACTTCAAGAAAATTAGCATCTACTCCTTTAATATAAGCAGCAGTAGTATTTTTTTTGAATTTTACTAAACTACGTTCTTCAACTACTTTGCTTAAGCGTTCAACTTCAGCTAACGCATCTAATTCTTCTGATTGTAATTGATTTAAAACAAGTGTTTTACCAAGTTTAGGCAGCACTTTTATATCAGGATCATATTCGTTAGAGAATTGTAAACTAAACTCTTTTAGACCTGCAAAAGTAGACATTACAACAAATAAAGAAAAGGCTCCTGCAACTACGCCAAGAGCAGCAATACCTGTAATCCAATTTATGGCATTACGTTCACTTTTGGAGAACAAATAACGTTTGGCAATGTAACTAGAAAACTTCACTTTTTCTTTCTATCCTTCAGTAAGCTTGCATCCTTAATAGGATTATTTTCACCCTTTACAGCTTTATCTAATTGTTCAATATAAGACAAGGTGTCATCATTATAGAATGTAAGTTCTGGCATTCTTCTTAACTGATTTTTTGTTTTTAATGCCACTTGATGCTTTAACTTCGTTTTCATTTCGTTGATTTCCGCTATTAAGCCTTCGGCATGTTCTGCAGGAAAAACACTTAAGTAAGCTTTGGCAATTAGCAAATCTGGTGTAACTCGAACTTTAGTAACCGAAACAATTACATTACCACGGCCAGCATCCCTTAATGTGCGGGAAAGTATATCACTTAAATCTTGCTGCAAAATCCCAGCAATTTTTTTTTGTCTTGTCGTTTCCATGCTGCAAAAGTAAGCTATTCAGTTTAAAATTGATAAGCTAGCAGAATAAGTATTTCTATGAATTTACAATACAATATAGCAATTTGTAATATGGTAGATTTTAGAATGAATCTACTCCTACTTTCAAAAGTTTATTTCAGTTTAAATAATTAATTTTGATAAAATTGAAAACATGAAAAAAATTGAACATTTAGGCATAGCGGTTAAAGATTTAGAATCAGCATCAGAAACTTATCAGGCTTTACTGAACACTAAACCTTACAAAGAAGAAAAAGTGGAAAGTGAAGGCGTAACTACTTTGTTTTTTAAAACTGGTGAAAGTAAAATTGAATTGCTCTCGGCTACCAAACCAGATAGCCCAATTGCTAAATTTATTGAAAAACGTGGTGAAGGCATACATCATATTGCATTTGCAGTAGATGATATTGAAGCTGAAATTAAGCGCTTAGAAACTGAAGGTTTTAAACTTCTAAATACTACACCTAAATCTGGAGCTGACCATAAACTCATTGCATTTTTACATCCAAAATCGAGTAATGGCGTATTAGTTGAATTATGTCAAGAAAAATCAAATTAAATTTTGGCAGGTATAGCATTAATATCTATTTTTGCAGTCCTTAATTAAAAAGACGCAAGTTTCTAGCAACTTGTTTTAGTTAAGTTTGGTCCTATAGCTCAGCTGGTTAGAGCACCTGACTCATAATCAGGGGGTCCATGGTTCGAGCCCATGTGGGACCACCTTTTACAACCCTAACTATTTGATTTTCAATGATGTTAGGGTTTTTTTATAAGTAAAAATGAAGGACATCGGTTGTTATATTATATTTTCAAAAAGTTTAAATAAAAACTATATAGGAGTCTGCCAAGATAATTTGCAAGAACGTATTGAAAAACATAATTCATCATTCTATGGTCAAAATAGATTTACATCTAATGCAAATGATTGGTCAATAAAATTGTTTATTCCTACAAATAGTTTTGCTCATGCTATTCGTTTAGAGAGAAAAATTAAATCTATGAAAAGTAGCAAATACATTGATAACCTAACTAGATACCCCGAGTTAGTCGATAAAATTCTGCTTGAAACCAAAAAAATCTGACTCTCCCGAAAGCTTTCGGGACAGGGGGTCCATGGTTCGAGCCCATGTGGAACCACCAGTAAAATCAAAGCCTTACAGAGATATAAGGTTTTTTTTTATTTCTCATTGTAACACATTTGTAACACATAATGTAAATAAAGAAGCTCTTTAATCAAACGATTTAAGTGACCAATAAGCCAACTTATTTACTGTGATAGTATTTTTTTCTCTTAGTTAGTGTGATTAAAACCAGATGTAAGCACATCTGGTTCTTTTTGTATCTGTTCCTTTTCAAAACTATCCAAGTAACTTTCTGTTACAGCAACGTTGCTATGTCCTAGTAGTTCACTTATCAATTCAATTTTAGCACCTGAACGCTTTAGTACGTACGCAAAGCTGTGGCGTGCAAAATATGTTGCAACCTTTTTATCTATACCTACTTCTTTGGCTATTTGCTTTACGTACTTGTTTATGGTTTTTGTTAGTTGATGATGAATAGCCCTTTTTTGTTCCGCGTTCATTTTGAGGTCGATGTGTGGAAAAATGAAATCTTCTTTTTTGTTTGCAGAAGCTTGTCCCCATTTCTCAATGATAGCCAAGCTTTCAGGCTTTAAGGCTACTGAAATACGTTTGCTTTCCCTTTGGCTTCGTACTGTTTTAGCTCGCCTATAGGTTAACGTATCACCTTCTATGTTTTCCCATTTCAACAAACAAAAATCTTTTACGTTCATTCCATTACACAAGTAGAGGAATAACCAGCAATAGTTTTTTGATAAAGTTAATTAGTGTACAAGAACATATCAAATATTCTCAAACAAAGATTTACAAAGAATATTTAAAAATATTTAAAGGTATTGATAAGATGGGTTATTAAAAACAATATTTTGAAATTTAAAATATCACTACAGACTAGTAGGGGCTTATCTAATCAAAATCCAATATTAATAAATTACGCAAGAAGCTATTTTTTAATAAACTTCAAAGTATTAACAGTTTGTTTGTTATCAACAACTTTAATAAAATATATTCCAGGAGCTTCATTAAAATTTAATATGCTTAAAACATTTCCTTCTTTAAAAACTGTATATTTTGAAGGGATAATAGGATTACCAACTAAATCATAGATAGTAAAATCATAATTTGAAACTAGATCTGACAGCACTAAATTAAAATCATCTACTACAGGGTTAGGATATAATTTTACATCTTGAATTACATTATCATTTATAGATAGGGTCTCTCTAAACTCAATTTGAAACCGATTGAAAGCAGTTGATGAATTAATATTAGAGTCAACATTAAAGTCATAATTATTTTCTCCTTCAATAAGAAGTATTTCTTCGTTAGTATATAAATCTAATAAATAAGCATCCAAATCATCAAAAGAATCGATGTCTATTTGCAAACGGTATGCAGTATGTTTGTAATTATTTATAAACATGTTTACATATTCGTTAGACGTAGGTAAATCTCTAAGTTGTATCGCTAAGAGCTGTCCATTTTGTATAGTGCAAATATTTTCATCAATATTATCTAATTTTGGAATATCTCCAGCACCGATATCATTATTAGCTCCTTGCATAAAAATTAAGCGAAAGGCATCTAAAGGTGTTGAAGCATCGTTTTGCTTAAACAAATTCACATCTATTCGTTTTTTACTTATATTTTGATCAGAAAAAACTTGCACCTGGGTATCTTCAACTGCTTTGTCACTTTGATTATAACTTATACT
>CBFIGU010000123.1:0-5963 GCA_965662165.1 Psychroflexus sp. | reverse complement strand
TATAGATCAGGCCGTACCTGGCGATGTTGTAGATGTACAAACTTATAAAAAGAGAAAAGGCTATTTTCAAGCTAAAGTAACTCGTTTTAAATCACTTTCCGATAAACGTACTGAACCAGTTTGCGATCATTTTGGAGTTTGCGGAGGCTGCAAATGGCAAAATATGGATTATCAGCATCAATTATTTTATAAAGAAAAGGAAGTTTTAGAAAACTTAAAACGCATTGGCAAAGTAGAAATCGAGAATACCTACCCTATTTTGGCAGCACCAAGTCCGTATTTCTATCGTAATAAAATGGAATTTTCATTTAGCAACCAACGATGGTTAACCCAAGATGAAATTGACTCTGAAACTGATATTAATGATAAAAATGCACTGGGTTTTCATATTCCTGGAATGTGGGATAAAATTTTAGATATAGAAAAATGTCATCTACAAGAAGACCCTAGTAACGCTATTCGAAATGAGATTAAGGAATTTGCTACTAAACATCAATTGGCATTTTTTAATCCACGAAAGCAAGAAGGCTTACTTAGAACACTAATGATAAGGACTACTTCCACAGGTCAAATCATGGTTTTAATTCAATTCTTTAAAGAAAATAAAGAAAAAAGAGAGTTATTGCTCAATCACATCCAATCTAAATTTCCTGAAATTACTTCGCTTCAATATGTAATTAATGCCAAAGCTAACGACACTATTTACGACCAAGAAGTAATTTGCTTTGCGGGTAAATCTTATATTGTAGAAGAAATGGAAGGTTTGGAGTTTAAAATTAATGCTAAATCTTTTTACCAAACTAACTCAGCACAAGCTTACCAATTGTATAAACTCACTAGAGAATTTGCAGATTTAAGCGGAAACGAATTGGTTTACGATTTATATACCGGAACTGGAACCATAGCTCAGTTTGTAGCTAAAAAGGCTAAAAAAGTGGTGGGTATTGAAGCTGTTCCTGAAGCAATTGAAGATGCTAAAACAAACGCAAAAAATAATAAGATTGAAAATGTAGAATTTTTTGCTGGCGACATGAAAAAGATGTTTACTGCAGAATTTCTTGCAACACACGGAAACCCTGATGTAATTATTACCGACCCACCACGAGATGGAATGCACAAAGATGTTGTTGAACAAATTTTACAAGTTTTACCAAAACGAATTGTTTATGTGAGTTGTAATTCTGCAACCCAAGCAAGAGATCTACAAATTTTAGGCGAATCCTACAGAATCGTAAAATCTCAAGCGGTAGATATGTTTCCACAAACCCATCATGTTGAAAATGTAGTTTGTTTAGAAAAGAAAATTTAAATGAAAACGCTCAAGCCATTTTTAGTTTTTATATGTTGCAGCTATCTTTTCTGGGGATGCGAAAGAGATGATATTTGCTCAGAAGCATTTCAAGTAACACCTAGGTTAATCATAGAATTCTATGATATTAACGAAACAGAGACTTTAAAAAATGTAAGTGATTTAAGTATTGTAGCTTTTGGCGAAGAAGACACCATAGATATTGGCACGGTAAATAAAATTAGCATTCCGCTAAGAACTGACCAAGAATCTACACGATATAGTTTTATTAGAAGTGCAAGCAATGATGAGTTTATCAATGTAGATGAACTTAACTTCATTTATGCGAATCGTAATGTTTATGTAAACCGCGCTTGTGGTTTTAAAAATGAATTTTTAGACTTTCAGGCATTTAGAATTCAAGAAGATAATCCTGAAAATAACTGGATAAGAAGCCTTGAAATTATACAAACCTCAATAGAAAATGACCAACAAGAAGAAGATACACATCTTTTTATTTTTCACTAGTCTATTCTTCTGTAGTCTTTCGTTTTACGCGCAAGAACAAGAAAAAGCTGAGCAAAAGCGTGATAGCGTTTTTTATAAAGAACGTTATGGACTCATGCTGGGTGGCGATGTTTATAAATTAGCTAGAAGTTTCTATGATGAAAAATATACTGGTTTTGAAATTAATGGCGATTATAGGTTTACAAAAAAAATTTGGTTTTCTGCCGAGTTGGGTTATGAAGAATTATATTTTGACGAACCTTATTTAGATGTAAGTACTTCAGGAAGTTACATTAAACTCGGAGGCTTGTACAATTTTTACGAAAATTGGATAGGTATGGATAACCTATTATACGGTGGTTTTAGAATTGGTGCAGCTTCATTTTCTCATGATTTAAATACATACCGAATTACAGTACGAGACAATTATTTTGAACCAGACATCAAGGATGTAAATAGAAGTTTTAATAATCTTAATGCTGTTTGGACCGAATTTCAATTAGGAATTCGCGTTGAAGTGCTTAAAAACATATACTTGGGTGCTCACGTACAGTTAAAAGCGATGATAAGCCAATCTGACGTTCCCAATTTTGAAAATTTAAACGTTCCAGGTTTCAATCGAACTTATACAGATAACAGAATTGGAGCTGGATTTGGATATTCCATTCGCTATTTAATTCCTTTATATTCCAAGAAAATCTCTCAGGCGGTAGATTATTAAATCCTGATTTCTTAGCGCATAGCTTTTACTAAAAATTCTTTTAGAAGCCCTTCATTAGAAAATCTACCTGTGCCTACACCTTTACTTTTTGTATCTAACTCCTTCAAATTAGTTATGACTTGACTTACCTTTTTCATGGGATAGTATTTACTAGCTTGAATATAATTTTTCACAAAAAAGTTTGGAATCCCTAACTCCCGACAAACATTTACATTGGATTTATCACTCAAAGAGTGGAAAACCATTAGCTTGTTATAAAAATTAAAGAGTTGATGAATTGTAAAGAAAATACTGTGGTTTTTGGAGTTTTGATTAAAGTAATCTGCTATTTGCTGAGCTTTTACTTCATTGCGATGCACTATGGCATTAATTAATTCAAAATCGTTAAAGTCCTTACTTATACCAATGTTTTCTTCAATAGCATCTGGAGTAATTCGGCTTCCAAGCGGTAATATTTGAATCAATTTTTCGAGTTCTTTACTAAGTTTAGCTAAATCTATTCCAATAAAATCAACCAGCATTTTTGAAGCTTTGGTATCTATACTGTATTGTTTACTGGCCAAATAATCAGGAATCCAGTCTAGAACATGGTTTTCATAAATAGCTGGCGTTTGAAAAAAAACTCCTCTCTCTTTAATTTCCTTAATGGCTGCTTTTCTTGCATCTGGCTTTTTGTATTTGCAGCAAAAAACTAAAATAGTAGATAATTGGGGTTGTTTTGCATAAGTTAGTAAAGCATCTAAACTTTTTAAAAGCGCTTGAGCTTCCCTAACTATGATTACTTGATGTTGTGCCATCATAGGGAAACGCTTGGCGCTTTCAATCACATTTTCCATGCTCACATCCTTACCATATAAAATCTGTTGGTTGAAGCCTTTTTCTTCTTCAGTTAAAACATGATTTTCAATGTATTTGGAAATTTCGTCCACAAAAAAAGTTTCCTTCTCACCTACTAAGAAATAGATTGGCGCATACTTTTTAGCTTTTAAGTCAGCTAATATTTTTTTGGCTTCTCTCATGAATAACTAAAATAATGAAGTAAAATTTAAACTTTTTTGTTTCTTTGAAGCATGCAAAAATTAAACTTTCCGCAATATAAATTCAAGTTCAAAAATACAGAAAATAAAATAGGGATTTTTGCTCATTTGCGTAAAAAATTCATTGTTTTAACTCCAGAAGAATGGGTAAGACAACATTGTGTTCAATTTTTAATTCAAGAAAAAAAATATCCCATTACATTATTAAGCGAAGAGAAAAAAGTAGAAGTAAACGGAATGCCAAAACGTTACGATATTTTAGGCTTTAACAACAATGGTCAAGTAAAATTAATTGTAGAGTGCAAAGCGCCATCCGTAAAAATTACCCAATCAACTTTCGATCAAATTGCTAGGTATAATTTAAGTTTAAATGCAGAATATTTAATGCTTACCAATGGTTTAAACCATTATTTTTGTAAAATGGATTATACAGAACAAAGTTATTTTTTCTTGAAAGATTTACCAGAATACGCTAAATCATGAAAATAGCAATCCTTATACTAAATTGGAATGGCCTTGCTCTTTTACAAGAATTTTTGCCTAGTGTAGTTCAACATGCTCAAAAAAAGGCAACTATCTACTTGGCAGACAATGCTTCTACAGATCAATCTATTGAATTTGTCAGAAAAAACTTTCCGCAGGTAAAATGTATTCTTTTAGAAAAAAATTATGGTTATGCTGAAGGATATAATATTGCCTTACAACAAATTGAAGAACCCTACGCCATCCTTTTAAATAATGATGTAGCCTTTAAAAGTGACGTGGTCTCTCCTATTTTAAACTTATTTGAAAGTAACAACAACATTGCAGCTATTCAACCAAAAATACTTGATTATAAAAATCCTGAATATTTTGAATATGCTGGTGCTGCTGGTGGATATTTAGATTGGTTTGCATACCCTTTTTGCCGTGGTAGAAAATTTTCTACGATAGAAAAAGACCAAGAACAATACAACGACGAGATTCCTGTTTTTTGGGCAAGTGGAGCATGCTTAGCTGTTCATGTAAAGTCATTTTTTAAATCTGGTGGATTTGATGTAGATTATTTTGCACATATGGAAGAAATTGACTTATGCTGGCGTTTACAAAACAATGGACGTCTTGTTTATTATACTGGTAAAGCCGAAGTTTTTCATTTAGGTGGCGGAACTTTAAGCAATTTAAACCCACGCAAAACGTTTCTCAATTTTAGAAATTCATTGTTCAACTTACTCAAAAATGCTTCATCCACAAATATTTATGCAAAATTGGTAGCTAGGATGCTTTTGGATGGAATTGCCGCTTTTTTCTTTTTATTCAAATTTCAATTCAGTCATTTTGTAGCCGTAATAAGAGCACACTTCAGTTTTTATACACATTTTGCTAAAATGAAGAAAAAACGAAAAGTGTCTGATCATCATTTGAAGTATTATAAGCGATTTTCTATTGTATTAGATCAAATTTTCAAATAATACTATAATCAATTTTTTCACAAAGCAGTTGAAGGCATTGCTGTTCGTATTCAAGTTAGTAGGCAAAAGCGTAATTTTTTGTATATTGACCTAAAATCAAGTTTATGAAATACATCTATTGTTTATGTCTTGGCATTTTAATGAGTTGTTCTTCTTCTCCTGAAAATTCTAAAACTATAACTGAAAATGATAAACTAGTTGAAGTTGAAGTTGATTTTGAAGAGATTAAAAAACGCGGAAAACTTAAAGCATTAACTACTTATAGCGGAACAACTTATTTCTTATACAAAGGCCGAACAATGGGTTTTGAATACGAATTATTAGAGCGTCTTTGTAAAGAATTAGATGTAGGCCTTGAAATGGTGATTGCTCAAGATGAAAATGAATTAATGGATATGTTAATTCGAGGTGATGGAGACTTGATTGCTTATGGATACACCATTTTAGATGATAGGCAAACTAAAATTCAATTTACAGAACCTTTGTATTTATCTAATCAAGTTTTGGTACAACGCAAACCAAGTAACTGGAGAAGAATGAAGCTTCATCAAATTGAAAAACAAATGGTTACAGATCCAATTCAACTTATAGGAGATACGGTTTCAGTAAAAAAGAATTCTTCTTACGCTTTACGATTAGAAAACCTAAACAAAGAGTTAGGCGGCAAAATACATATCGATACCATTCCAGGTACTTTAACCACTGAAGAAATTATTGGCATGGTTGCCAGTGGAAAATTAAAATATACCGTAGTAGATCAAAATATTGGTTACATCAATGCCAGTAACTATCCTAACTTAGATGTTTCTACTAAAATAAGTTTTACACAACAAATAGCATGGGGTGTTCGAAAAAGTTCACCTGAGTTGCTTAAAGAAGTGAATGATTGGATTAAAAGCTTTACAAAAACCGTAGATTATCATGTAATTTACAATAAATATTACAAAAACAAACGTAGG
>CBFIGU010000122.1:0-6018 GCA_965662165.1 Psychroflexus sp. | reverse complement strand
AGTCCAGCTTGCATAGCATCTTCATCGGTAATTGAAATAAACTTTGCTCTGCCCGAATCAAATAAATGGGCGTGCATGGGACCAATTCCAGGGTAATCTAAACCTGCAGAAATTGAATATGGCTCTGTAATTTGACCATCCTTACTTTGCATAAGTAAGGTTTTACTTCCATGAATTATGCCTTCTTTTCCTAAGGCAGTAGTAGCAGCAGATTCTGTTGTTAGGATGCCTTTTCCAGCGGCTTCTACTGCAATAATTTCTACATCTTTTTGATCTAAATAGTGATAGTATAAACCTGCAGCATTACTACCACCACCTACACAAGCAATTACATAATCGGGATTTTCTCTCCCTTCTTTTTCTAGTAATTGAGCTTTGGTTTCTTTAGAAATTATAGCTTGAAAACGTGCTACTAAATCGGGATAAGGATGTGGACCTACCACCGAACCAATAATGTAGTGTGTATTTTCAGGATTAGAAATCCAATCGCGGATAGCTTCGTTGGTAGCATCTTTTAATGTTTTACTTCCTGAGTTGGCGGGTACTACTTTTGCACCTAGCATTTTCATTCTAGAAACATTTGGAGCCTGACGTTTTATATCTACTGCTCCCATATAAATTACACATTCAATTCCCATTAACGCACAGGCAGTAGCCGTGGCAACGCCATGTTGTCCAGCTCCTGTTTCAGCTATAATTCGCTTTTTCCCTAAACGTTTAGCTAATAGAATTTGCCCAATGGTATTATTTACTTTATGTGCTCCAGTATGACATAAATCTTCGCGTTTTAGGTAAATTTTTGTAGCATATTTTTCGCTTAAACGTTCAGCAAAATAAAGTGGAGTAGGGCGTCCCACATAATCTCTAAGTAGGTTATTTAATTCTTTTTGAAATGAATCTTCTTCAATAATTGAAATATATTGTTGTCTAAGATTTTCAATATTAGGATACAACATCTCAGGAATAAATGCACCACCAAATTTTCCGTAAAAACCGGCATCATTAACTAAATATGGATTTTCTGTTTTCATATCACTTCATTTTTTACTTCTTCTACAAAACGTTTTACTCTTCCAAAATCTTTAAGTCCTGGATTAATTTCAAATCCGCTATTAATATCTACTCCCCAAATTTTATTTTTTTCTCGTAACTTGTTAATTTGCTCCGTATCGTCAATTTTAATGCCACCACTTAATATCAATGGACTTTCAATTTGTAAATCGTTTAGCAAATCCCAATTAAATTTAGTGCCATTGCCACCTGGTAAAGGTCCTTTTGCATCAAGTAAAATGGCATCTACTTTGGTGTCGAAGGTTTGAATGGTCTCTAGGTCTGAAGCTGTTTTAACCGCAATAGCTTTCCAAATTTTAACTTCATTTAATTCTTTTGCGTATAGCTTTAATTGAAGCTCTCTTACAAATAGTAAGTCTTCTTTGCCGTGTAACTGAATTACATCTAAACCGAATTCTTTAACTTTTTGAACCACTTCGCTTACTTTGGCATCTACAAAAACACCTACTTTCTTGGTGTTTGGTGGAATTTTTTCGCTTACTCGTAAAGTGTATCTTGCCGATTTTTTATAGAATATGAATCCTGCATAATCTACTTCTAATTTAGAAATTAAAGCCTGATTTTTAGGATACTTTAATCCACATACTTTAATTTGAAGTGCTTGTTTTTCCATATCTAATTTTGGGTATTTATTTGATTAATAAATTGCTTACAGGTTTTGCCTGGCTCTTTTGTTTTCATGAAATTTTCTCCCATTAAAAAAGCCTGAAAACCAGCATTTTTTAAATGTAAAACAGCTTCAGTAGAACTGATGCCACTTTCTGAAATTTTAATAAAATCTGAAGGAATTTTTGAAGCTAATTGAATGCTATGCTCTAAATCAACTTCAAAGGTTTTTAAGTTTCTATTATTTACACCAATTAAATTTACAAATTGACAAGTTGCTTTTTCAAGTTCATCTTCAGTGTGGATTTCTACTAAAACTTCTAAATTTAACTGCTGTGCAATACGTGCAAATTCTTGGATTTGTAATTTATTTAATACAGCAGCAATTAATAAAATAAAATCGGCACCAGCAGCTTTAGCTTCATAAATTTGATATACATCAATAATAAAGTCTTTTTGTAAAACAGGTACATCTACATTCTCTTTTACATTTTGTAAATCTTGAAAACTTCCGCCAAAAAAATGGTAGTCTGTTAATACAGAAATTCCTGCAACTCCTGCGCTTTCATAACCCAAGCCTACGCTTTTAGGATCGGCTCCCAGATTAATGTCTTGTTTACTTGGCGATTTACGTTTAAATTCTGCAATTATTGCTGTTTCTTTTTGAAGAATATGTTTTGAAATGGAAACTTTCTCCTTTTTAAATAGTTCTTCTTTTTGAAGCATTTCTACTGGTTTCAGCAATTTACGTTGTTGAATTTCCTTGGTTTTATGAAGAATAATTTTATCTAATATATGCATTAGTTTACTGTTTTTAAGCGTTCTAAAGTTTGATAGGCTTTGCCTTCTAAAAGCTGATTCATAGCTAAGTCGAAACTTATTTTTAAATCTTTTCCTGTAACTGTGTGAATAGCCATGGCAGCGTTAGCAGCAACAACATGGTTTTGCGCTTCTGTACCGTTTCCTTTTAAAACTTGTTGAAAAATTGAAGCCGCTTCTTTAATGGTTTTGCCACCGTATAATTCATTCTGATGTAAGGCTTGTACATTAAAAGTTTCGGCAGATAACATCATTTCTTTTTCATGCGTATGTACTTTAGCAGAAGATGTTAAAGAAATTTCATCATAACCATCGAGCTCATGAATAATACTGTATTTTTTATCAGTTTTTTCATATAAATAGGCATAGGTTCTTAGCAATTCTAAATTAAATACGCCAACCAGTTGATGCTTTGGAAAACATGGATTTACCATTGGCCCAAGCATGTTAAAAAAAGTTTTTAAACCTAGGTTTTTTCGAATTGGAGCAACTTCTTTCATAGCGGGATGAAACAAAGGTGCATGTAAAATACAGATATTAGCTTTATCCATGCATTTTTTTAGGAAGTCTTCACTATTGCTGAATTGAATACCTAAACTTTCTAATACATTTGAGCTTCCACTTACTGATGAAACACCATAATTACCATGTTTGGCAACTGGAATTCCACATGAAGCTGTTACAAAAGAAGCTGCAGTAGAAATATTAAAAGTGTCTTTACCATCGCCACCCGTCCCGCATAAGTCAATAGGTTGATAAGCAGATAAATCTACTGGAATGCATAGCTCTAACAAAGCTTCACGAAAACCGTCTAATTCTTCAATGCTGATGTTTCGCATCATATAAACCGTTAAAAAGGAAGCAATTTCTACTTCAGAAAATTTTCCTTTAGAAATGGAAACCAAGACTTCTTTAGCTTCTTGTTTGCTTATTTTTTGAAATTGCGTTAAGCGTTGTAATAATTCTTTCATTTTTAATTCTATTTTCTCTATCTGTTCGAGTGATTATTTAGCTAGTTATAGCAGAATAATCTTTTCGAGAGTTTTTGTTTTTTTGCTATTGATACACTTTTTATCATTTTCATCACTGAAATGATAAAAACCACTCGAGCTGACAATTTTCTCACTTCTCATTTCTAAAATCTAACTTCTACTAAATTTTTTTACCGCAGAGACGCAAAGTCCGCAGCGTTTATTTTCAAATTCTCCAATCATAAATCAGCTTTCCACCCAATTTTGTATCATCTTTTTTCCGTGAGGCGTTAAAACCGATTCAGGATGAAATTGCACCGCTCGTAAATCGAATTCACGATGACGAATGGACATGATTTGTTGATTTTCATCTAAGGATGTTATTTCTAAACAATCAGGTATCTTGGCGTCGATTACCCAAGAATGGTAACGACCGACTTCCAATTGTTCGGGTAAGTCTTTATACAAGACTTCATCTTTTACGCTTACATCAATTTGAGTTGCTACGCCATGATATACTTTTTCTAAATTAACTAATTTTCCACCAAAGACTTCCATGATGGCTTGTTGACCTAAACAAACTCCAAATAGGGGTGTTTTCCCAGCGAAGTGTTTAATAATTTCTTTTAGCATTCCTGCTTCGTCGGGAATGCCAGGACCTGGCGATAGTAAGATTTTATCGTACTTTTCAAGTTGATTCAAGGTAACTTCATCATTTCGATACACGTCTACTTTTGCAGCAAATTCTTCTACATAATGTACTAAGTTGTATACAAATGAATCGTAATTATCGATAACAGCTATTTTTTGCATGGTGTAATTTTTATATTGAAAAACGGATTTTGCGTTAAGGATTGCAGTGGCATCCTTTTAAACCTGGCTTTTGGGTTTAAAAGATATAACGGAAAGCCTGCCTTGCCTAAAAAAGCAAACTTTAAAGTTTGGTTTTTTGGGTAAGTAACGCCCAAGAAAATAGGTTTAATATACATGTTCTGCGAGTTTTAGTGCTTTGGTTAATGCACCGAGTTTATTGTAAACTTCCTGTAATTCGTCTTCGGGTTTGGAGCTGGAAACAATGCCTGCACCGGCTTGGTAATGCAAGTGTCTATTTTTACTCACAAAACTACGAATGATGATGGCGTGGTTGAAATTTCCATCGAAATCCATAAAACCAATAGCACCTCCGTAAGCATCTCGATTTACATTTTCGTATTTTTCGATGAGTTGAAGCGCCTTGTGTTTGGGAGCTCCGCTGAGTGTTCCCGCGGGAAAAGTATCGGCTACTAATTGCATACTTGCTACTTCTGGTTTTTTTTGGGCAACCACTTTGCTTACTAAATGTATAACATGCGAAAAATACTGAATCTCGCGATACGTTTCTACTTTTACTTGATTGGCGTTTCGGCTGAGGTCGTTTCTGGCCAAATCGACTAACATGACATGTTCAGCATTTTCTTTAGGGTCTGCAGCTAAGGCTTTTGCAGCAGTAGCATCTTTCTCGTCATTTCCAGTACGTTTAAAGGTTCCGGCAATGGGATGAATTTCTGCCATTTGATCTTTAATTACGATTTGGGCTTCGGGTGAGCTGCCAAAAATTTTGAAATCGCCATAGTCGAAATAAAATAAATACGGACTCGGATTTACACTTCGTAAAGCGCGATACACATTAAATTCGTCTCCTTGAAAGGCTTGTGAAAATCGTCGCGAAAGTACCAACTGAAATACATCACCCCGTTGGCAATGCTGCTTGGCTTTTTCTACATTTTCTAAATATTGCGCATCAGTCAAGTTGGAAAATGCATCGTTTTTTAATTTAAAATCGTAGCTGTTTACATTTTGGTTGGCAATTAACTGAATGATTTGCTCTAAGTTAGAATTACCATCATAACTGTGATTAAATACGTAAGCTTCATTATTAAAATGATTTATAGCAATGATGTTTTGATATACCGCGTAGAACATATCGGGCAGTTGTAAAGCTTCCTTGCGTTTGGTGATGTGGACACTTTCGAAATAGCGAACTGCATCGAAAGAAGTAAAGCCAAATAAACCGTTATGTATGAATTTAAAATCTAATTTTTCAGTCTTAAATTGCTGTGTAAAGTCTTGAATTTGCTCTACTACTTTGGTTGATTCATTGATTTCTTGCACTTGTTGATTTCCATCGGGAAAAGTTTGGGTAATGTTTTCATTTTCTACTTTAAACGAAGCTATAGGGTTGCAACAGATGTACGAAAAACTATTGTCGTTGGCATGGTAGTCGCTACTTTCTAACAAAAGTGAATTTGGAAACACGTCTCGCAGTTTTAAATAGACACTTACTGGTGTAATGGTATCTGCCAAAATTTGTTTGTAGGTAGTTTTTAATAAATACTTCATATATTATTTAATAAAAAAAAGGCTTGTCGTGAGACAAGCCTTTTGAGTTTATATAAAAGGAATGTGGATCACGACCTAAGACGTAATTTACTCCACCACCAATTGTTATTTACTATTTTCATTTAGGCAAATATAAATGCCTTTTTGAAATACCACAATAGAATTGGAAAAA
>CBFIGU010000121.1:0-6069 GCA_965662165.1 Psychroflexus sp. | reverse complement strand
ACAACCAATACAAGACGCAGCATCAAAAGCTGCTTCTGCTGTCTCATGGGTTATAGGAATTGAATTTGCTTCTGGAGCTTGTCCTGTATTTACAGAAATAAAACCACCGGCTTCAATTATTCTATCGAAACTGCTTCGGTCTACCTTCAGATCTTTTTTTACAGGAAAAGCATTTGCTCTAAACGGTTCAAGGATTAATTCTTGTCCGTCTTCAAAAGCTCTTAAATGTAACTGACAAGTACTGATGTTTTTTATCGGGCCATGGGCAATTCCATCTATCATAATTCCGCATTGACCACAAATTCCTTCTCTACAGTCATGGTCAAAAACTACTGGGCTTTTTCCTTCTAAGATTAATTTTTCATTTAAAAAATCTAACATTTCTAAGAAAGACATGTCAGCATCTAAACCTTCTAAATCATAGGTTTCAAATTTGCCTTTCGCTTTTCTGTTGGCTTGTCGCCAGATTTTTAATTTTAATTTCATGGTTTATTCATTATCATTCCAGATTTCCCAAGCTTTTAAGGCTTGGTATTCTAGCATTTTTAATCCGTTGGTTAGTTTAGCTCCTTTTTGTTTTCCTAAGGCTAAAAATTTGGTGAGTGGCGGATTGTACACTAAATCATATAAAAAGTGTTTTTTAGTAAGAAAAACATAAGGAATATCTGGGCATTTTGCATCATTTGGTGAAGTGCCAATGGGTGTTGAGTTGATAATTAAATAATGTTGTTTCAACATTTCTTCATCAATTTCATTATATCCAATTTCACCTGCATTTTTAGGATTTCGACTCACAAAAGTTGTAGCAATAGACATTGATTTAAGGGCAGAAGCAACAGCTTTTGCAGCTCCGCCAGTACCTAAAATTAGTGCCTGTTCGTGATGATTTTCAATTAATGGAAAAATAGAGCGTATAAATCCGTAACTATCGGTGTTATATCCTATTAATTTTCTGTTTACAATTTTAACTGTGTTAACCGCTTTAATCCTTTTAGCGCTATCATCTAATTCATCTAAAAATGGAATAATAGCTTCTTTATATGGAGTTGTAACATTAAAACCTTCTAATCCTGGATGTTTAGAAATTAAATCTGATAAGTCTGGCATCTCAGGTTCATCAAAATTAATATATGATGCTCTAATATTGTTTTTATGAAAATAATCTGAGAAGAATCGTTTAGAAAAGGAATAACTAATATCCTTACCAAGTAAACCAAATTTACGCATGTTGTTTATTTTTCTTTTTGCCATACCAAGCTAAGGATAAAACAATAAATATCCCAATAATCACAAAAATAATTGCAATCCAAGTTGAAGAATCGCTTAAATCGGGAAGATAACGCTGATAATTTGCTAGAATTTTATTCTGGTTTGAGTCGAATATAAAATTGCCAAGTTCATCTTTTATAAATACAGGTTTTTTCCAAGGCCATACCACGCCTAAACTACCCGTAATAAATCCAATAATTATAGCAAAGGTGGTAGACTTGTATTTTTTGAGAACATAACCTAGTAAATGCGATAAACTTATTAGTCCAAAAACAGAGCCCGCTGTAAATGAAGTTAGAATTTTGAGTAATTCAATTCTTCTGGGATTGTTAGTAAATGAAAAATCTAAGACAGAAATTTCATATAAAGTATCAAAAAGCGCATTCACAGAATCAACTAGTAGTAATACGTAATTGCCAAGTAAAATTAAGATGAACGAACCTGATAAACCAGGTAAAGTCATCCCTGAAACCGAAATAATTCCACAGAAAAATACAAACCAAAGATTTTCATTTTTTGATGCTGGTTCGAGTAAACTAATAGCTATTCCTGCTACAATTCCAATACAAATGAAAGCTAAATTTTTACTAGATTTTAAGTTGAAGTCCTTTCCTATATAATAAATGGAACCAATAATCATTCCGAAGAAAGCAGACCATACATACAATTCAAAATGTTCAATTAAATAGTCAAGAATTTTTGAAATACTAAAATAGCTTACCGTCATTCCGAAAATAAGCACACTTATGAAGTTGAAGTTTATATAAGTTACAAAACTTCTACCACGACCAGCAATTAAGAGTTTTAAAGCTTTAAGATTGAATTTTTGAAGCGAATAAATAAATTCTTCGTAAAAACCAGCAACAAAAGCTACAACACCACCAGAAACACCAGGAACTTTATTTGCCGCACCCATTGCTAATCCTTTCAGGAAAAGAAATGTCTTGTCGGTAAAAGTCCTTGTGCTTTGCATATTAAGAATCTGAATTTTTTAAAGGTTTACTTCCAGCATACTCTAACAATATGATAAATACAAAGCCAACACTAGCGCAAATTATTGCAGCAAATATATGTGGATTGCCACTAAAATTGTTTGGTAATACAGAAATCTCTGCAATAGGAATAATTTTGTCTTTTACCATTAGCGTTTCTGTAACTTCTTTCCAAGGCCATATTTTATTTAATGAACCCGTAATAAAGCCTGTTAAAATAGCTAAAACAAGATTTTTGTAATTATTGAAAAGCCATTTTAAAAGTCTAGAAAAGCTTAGGATACCAATTATTGCTCCGGCACCAACAACGGCTACTTTTGTAAAATCTAAATTACTTACTGCCGTACTTATGGTTTCGTAAGTTCCTAAAAGTACAAGGATAAATGCACCTGATATGCCTGGTAGGATCATAGCACAAATGGCTAAGGCTCCACTTAGAAATAGATAAGGTAAACTAGCATCTTCATTGCTTGGCGTTAGAAGCGTTATGCCAAATGCAACGCATGCTGCAAGAATTAAGCTAATGATATTAACGAAATTCCATTTTTCTATTTGCTTGCCTACAAACCAAATACTGGCTAAAACTAAACCGAAGAAAAACGACCAAATATAGATGGGATGATTTTCAATTAAATAACTGGTAAGCTTCATTAAACTAAAAACACTAATTAGAATACCAATTAGTAAACTGGCTAAAAAGGTGCCATTCAATTTTTCCCAAAAGGCAGCAATACCATCTTTTTTTAAAACACTAATTAAGCTAAAATCAACATTACTTATAGTCGTAATTAACTCTTCGTAAATTCCTGTAATAAAAGCAATCGTGCCGCCAGAAACTCCAGGAACAACATCTGCCGCTCCCATAGCCATTCCTTTAAGCGTTACGAAAAAATATTTTCTTTGGCTGGTTTTCATTTATTTATAAATTGATTAGAAATTTCAAAAATAAGCAAAGACAAGCATATGAGTTAAACTGCTTTAAAGATATCTTTTCTTTGCTTCAAAAAAAAAGCTACCCGTTGAAAGATAGCTTTAGCATTTTTAAATTCTTTAGAACTTTATATGTGAATGGCTCTGTCTTCTGTTGCTGCTAAGGCAGCTTCTTTAACAGCTTCAGCATAAGTTGGATGTGCATGGCTCATTCTGGCAATATCTTCAGCACTCGCTCTATATTCCATAGCGGTTACTGCTTCAGCAATTAAATCTGCTGTTCTTGCACCAATCATGTGAACACCCAAAACTTCATCTGTTTCTTTATCGGCTAGAATTTTAACTAAACCGTCTACATCTCCACTTGCACGAGATCTTCCTAATGCACGCATAGGAAATTCACCAGATTTATAAGCAACTCCTTCATCTTTTAATTGTTCTTCTGTTTTACCAACGGAAGCAATTTCTGGCCAGGTATAAACTACGTTTGGAATTAGATTGTAATTAATGTGTGGTTTTTGTCCTGCTATAGTTTCTGCAACAAAAGTTCCTTCTTCTTCTGCTTTGTGAGCAAGCATCGCGCCTGTAATTACATCTCCTATGGCATAAATATTTTCTGTAGCGGTTTGTAATTTTTCATTTACTTCAACTTGGCCGCGATCATTAAGTTTTACTCCAGCTTTATCTGCATTTAGTCCTTCTGTATATGGTTTTCTCCCTACAGAAACTAAGCAGTAGTCTCCTTTAAATTCAACTTCTTTGCCTTTTTTACTGTCTTTAGCTTTTATGGTAATTTCATCTCCATTTCTCTCAAGGCTTTGTACTTCGTGAGAAAGAGCAAATTTTACTCCTGCTTTTCTAAGTACTTTTTTCATTTCCTTACTCATCGCGGCATCCATGGTAGGAATTATTCTGTCCATGTATTCAACTACGGTAACTTCTGCGCCAAGTCTTCTATAAACTTGTCCTAGCTCTAAGCCAATTACGCCACCACCAATTAAGATGAGGTGTTTTGGAATCTCTTTCAAGGAAAGTGCTTCAGTAGAAGTAATAATTCGTTCTTTATCTATTTCTATTCCTGGTAAAGTCCTAGGTTTACTTCCTGTTGCAATAATTGTATGTTTAGCTTCAATGGTTTCGGTTTCACCATCAGCATTTTTGATGTTGATGTGGGTTTTGTCTTTAAATGAACCAACACCTTGAAAACTCTCAATTTTATTTTTATCCATCAAAAAATCGATGCCTTTAGTGGTTTGGTCTACCACATCGTTTTTTCGGGCAATCATTTTTTCAAGATTTACTTTAATATCTCCAGAAATTTCAATTCCGTGATCTTTAAAATGTTTTACAGAATCTTCGTAATGATGAGATGAATCTAGCAGTGCTTTAGATGGTATGCAACCTACATTAAGGCAAGTACCGCCTTTGGTAGCATATTTTTCAATTATAGCAGTTTTCATTCCAAGTTGTGCACAACGTATGGCAGCAACGTATCCGCCAGGTCCAGATCCAATTACGGCAACATCAAAAGATTTCATGTAAAATTATTTTATTTTAATAGTACAAAAATACAATATAAAGCAAAATTAGATAGGCTTTAATATAAAAGCTTTTCATAACTTTTTAAAGCAATTTTATTTTTTAGTAAATAGCTTTGTAGATAAATATTGAAATTAAATCTATAATTTATTTTAGAATCGATAACCAACGTGAATACCACCACGAGGTACAAAGGTAAAGTCACGACCATCTAAATCGTAATTAAATAAATTTCTACCTATTCCTAAGTGAAACTCCAAGGTCACGCCACCATCAGAAACCAATTTGTAACCGCCACCAAGACCTAAAGCAAAGTCACTTAAATCTTCTTCAACTCTTCCGCTGTTAGTTACTTTAGTATTTTCTCTGTAATTATTAAACATACCGAAACCTTCTGCAAATACTCCTTTAGCATAGCCTTCGCCAAAATAAAAACGGTAATAGGCCGTAGCAGAAAAGTTTAAATCCCAGTCTATAAAATCATCATAAGGGAAACTAATTGAGCCACCAATTGCAGATTCTTCATTTAAAATATTTTCGTAAGTTAGGTTGATATTTCCTAAAAAAAGAAGACCCACATTGGCTTTTACTTCATGTACAGGATCGTTATTTGTTTTTTCATATTCATTTTCTTGAGCAAAACCTGCAGTTGCAAGAAAGCAAACGAAAAGTGCTAAGTAAATTTTTTTCATCTTAAAGTATATTTTACGCAAATATAAATTAATTGCATTAACCCCTAATCTACAAGACCGATTTATTTAATATATGTACTTTTGAAAAAAAATATCATGAAAGATCAACAACCACACAAAGCTGGTTTTGTAAATATAATTGGAAATCCCAACGTTGGTAAATCTACTTTAATGAATGCTTTTGTTGGAGAAAAGCTATCCATTATTAATTCGAAAGCTCAAACCACTCGCCATCGAATTTTAGGTATTGTAAATGGAGATCACTTCCAAAGTATTTTTTCTGATACACCTGGAATTATAAAACCAGCTTACCAGTTGCAATCTTCTATGATGGATTTTGTAAAATCTGCTTTTCAAGATGCAGATGTATTAATTTATTTGGTAGAGATAGGTGAGAAAGCTTTAAAAGATGAAGACTTTTTTAAGAAAATAGTTCATGCTGAAATCCCAGTAATTTTATTGCTGAATAAGATTGATACGGCTAATGAAGAGCAATTGGTAGAACAGGTTACTTACTGGAAAGAACAAGTTCCAAAAGCTGAAATATTTGCTATTTCTGCATTGAAAAATTTTGGTGTAGCAGAAGTTTTTAACCGAATTATTGAACTGCTTCCTGAGTCGCCAGCCTTTTACCCTAAAGATCAATT
>CBFIGU010000120.1:0-6240 GCA_965662165.1 Psychroflexus sp. | reverse complement strand
AGCAGTTTTGCAATTGCTTGTGGCGAAAAAATGAGAAAGCAAGGAAGCTGCTGCCAAGTAATTATGGTCTTTTTAAAAACAAATAAGTTTCAAACTAAAGCGCCACAATACGGAAAAAGCATTACTGTAAAACTCCCCTATCCTATTAACTCCAGTATAGATTTAGTGAAGTATGCCGTACAAGGACTTTCTAAAATTTACAAAAAGGGCTTTTATTATAAAAAAGCAGGCGTAATTGCTATGGGGCTAACTCCTGCTAATAGTAGACAATTAGGCTTATTCAGTAAAGAAAACCCTAAACATCCTGTACTGATGAAACATATAGACAAGCTAAATAAGCGTTTAGGTAAACAAAAAATAAAATTTGCTTGTCAAGATTTAGAGCGTACTTGGAAAATGAGACAAGAGCGTTTATCCCAACGATATACTACAAGTTTAAATGAAATTATTACAGCATATTGTAAATAAAAAACCGTTTGCATACCAAATACAAACGGTTAATACAACATAAACACTAAATCAATTTATTTCTCAAATTGTTCAAGCGTAGTAGTAATAATTTTTATACAATCTAAAAGTTGTTCTTCATTAATAACCAATGGTGGTGCAAAACGTATGATGTTACCATGTGTAGGTTTTGCTAACAAACCATTTTCTTTTAAGGCTACACAAATATCCCAGGCAGTAGAACTATCTTCAGAATCGTTAATAACAATTGCATTTAATAATCCACGACCACGAACTAAGTTAACTATGTTAGAGTTTGCTATGTATTTATTCAATTCACTTCTAAACAAATCGCCTAAGGTTCTTGCGTTTTGTGCTAATTTTTCGTCTCGAACTACTTCTAAAGCTTCCATAGCAACAGCTGCAGCCACAGGATTACCACCAAAAGTAGAACCATGTTGACCAGGTTGAATTACATTCATAACTTCATTATCTGCTAAAACCGCAGATACAGGATAAGCACCGCCAGATAAAGCTTTACCCAAAATCAATAAATCAGGTCTAGCATAAGTCTCTTGTCGTTCACAATGACCTTGGCAATTACATTTTCCGCAAACAGCTAATAAAGCACCAGTCCTTGCAATACCAGTTTGGATTTCATCAGCCATAAATAGTACATTATGCGCATTACATAATTCTTTTACTTTAGGAATAAATGAATCTTGCGGCGTGTAAACACCAGCTTCACCTTGTATAGGTTCCACTAAGACACCAGCAATATTTTTATTTTCTTTTAATACTTCTTCCAAAGAAGCAGTATCATCGTAAGCTATTTTTATAAATCCAGGAGTGTAGGGACCAAAATTCTTTCTTGCTCCTTCATCATTACTAAAAGAAATAATTGTGGTAGTTCTTCCATGAAAATTGTTTTCAAAAACAACTATTTGTGCTTCAGTTTCAGCAATACCTTTCTTCTCATAAGCCCATTTTCTACAAATTTTAATAGCAGTTTCAACCGCTTCTGCTCCTGTATTCATGGGTAATAACTTATCAAAGTCAAAATATTCTGTAGCATATTTTTCAAATACACCTAATACATTATTGTGAAAAGCTCTGGAAGTAAGAGTTATAGTTTCCGCTTGTTTACTCATGGCACCAACAATTCTAGGATGACAATGACCTTGGTTAACCGCTGAATAAGCTGAAAGAAAATCGTAGTATTTTTTGTTTTCTACATCCCATACAAACACACCTTCACCCTTTTTTAAAACGGCTGGGAGTGGATGATAATTATGGGCTCCATGTTGATCTTCTAATGCAATGGCTTGTTCAGAACTCTTAATATCTTCAACTCTCATATAACTATTTTTATCCAAATTAATATTTTGCAAAAATAAAGAACAGAAAGCGTTTTTTTCGTAAAGAAATTACAAATAAATGCGAATAATCTAATTTAATTTAGTTTTAAATAAGCGAGTAATGATAAGTCTTACACTTTGATATTTATCATATTATATACGCGTTTATACTACGAATTTTGTATACTTATTTATAAAAGACTTTTATTATGCCAGACTCTAGAAGTTATGCCTTAAAATTATTGATTAAAATAAATGATAAAGTACATAATCGAATAAATTGGCAAAGTAGGCTAACCCTTTTCATCCTATCTTTATTAATTGGTTTTGTTGCCATGTATGTGTTAAAAGACGATAGTTTTACGGCTGCACAGACCAACGTGATGTTTATACTATTTTTTGCAATTGCACTTTGGGTTACAGAAGCAATTCCGCCATTTGCAGTGGGTATTCTAATTGTCGGATACTTAGTGTTTAGCCTAAGTTATCAAGATGCGAACGATGTAAAACAATATGTAGATACATGGTCTGACTCGGTAATATGGTTGTTTTTAGGAGGCTTTTTTTTAGCAGAAGGAATGAAAAAAACGGGCTTAGACAAGCTATTGCTAAAATTATCTGTACCAAAACTAGGCAACAAGTCAAAACACATTTTA
This sequence comes from Psychroflexus sp., assembly GCA_965662165.1. Lineage (GTDB taxonomy): Bacteria > Bacteroidota > Bacteroidia > Flavobacteriales > Flavobacteriaceae > Psychroflexus. Next base: position 3,779 of record CBFIGU010000120.1, on the reverse strand, counting down.
CTCGGTTTAATGATGATTACTGGAGTTTTGTCTATGTTAATGAGTAATACAGCTACAACCGCCATGATGATTGCTACTATTACCCCAATTTTAACCCAGTTTGGCAAAAAAGCAGCAATTACGAAAGCACTTTTAATTGGTATCCCAACGGCAGCTGCTATTGGCGGAATGGGAACAATTATTGGTTCGGCTCCAAACGCTATTGCAGTTGGTGCTTTAGAAGGGGTCGGCATAAACATTAGTTTTATAGAATGGATGTTAATTGGTATACCAGTTTCTTTACTTTTAATTTTTATATTTTGGAGAGCTTTATTAATGAAATACGCTATTAAAGCTAAAACTATTTCTTTAGATTTTTTATTTGATGAAGAAAATCAAACTAAAGAAAATGATCCACGTGGACATAAACATTACAAACGTCAACAACGTATAATGCTTGTTGTTTTAGCCATTACTTTATTTTTTTGGTTATCTTCTCAATGGACTGGTATACCTGTGGCAATGGTTTCTGGTATTCCAATAGTTGGATTAACCATGTTAGGAATAATAGATGCAGACGATGTAAGACAATTGCCCTGGGATACATTAATGTTAGTAGCTGGTGGTTTAGCTTTAGGTTTAGCCGTGCAACAATATGGTCTAGCAGATTATTTTATTAGCTTGGTGGCTTTTGAAAATATAAACACTTATGTTCTTTATTTGGTATTTGGATTAATTACTGTTATTTTGTCCAATATAATGAGTAACACAGCAACGGCAACCATCATGATTCCTATTAGTATTTCGCTTGTGCAACTAAATAATTTAGGTCAACCATCAATTATGGTCTTTATTATTGCCTTAAGTGCATCTTGTGCCTTACTACTTCCTGTATCAACTCCGCCTAATGCTATTTCGTATAGCACGGGAATGCTAGACCAAAAAGAGTTTAGGTACGGAGGATTTTTAATTGGCGGTTTAGGACCTATTTTGGTAATTTTGTTTGTGCTAGCTACGGCTCCTTTTATAAATTAAACAACAATTATGATTATTCACGATTTAGGAAAACAAAATTCACTTTTACAAATTTTTGTTGATGAATTAAGAGACATTCATATTCAAAAAGACAGAATGCGTTTTCGAAGAAATATTGAAAGAATTGGAGAAATAATAGCATACGAATATAGTAAAAACGCGAATTACCAAGCCAAAGAAATTGAAACTCCTTTAGCAAAGACGCAAATAAATATTTTTAAAGAGCAACCCGTAATTTGTTCAATTCTAAGAGCTGGTATTGCCCTGCACAATGGAGTTTTAAGCTATTTAGATCAAGCTGATAATGCATTTATTTCTGCCTATAGAAAAGTGCAGCCTAATGGAATTGACTTTAGCATAGAAGTTGAATACCTTTCTTCACCTGAAATTAATGAGCGAATTTTAATAATTGCAGACCCCATGTTGGCTTCTGGTAATTCAATTCAACAAGTATATGAAACTTTAACTAAGGAATCTACACCCAAAGAAATTCATATTTTTGCTGTAGTTGCAGCCCCAGAAGGCATTGAGTTATTAGAAAAGCATTTACCAAAACATACTCACTTATGGATTGCTAAAGTAGATGAAGGCTTAGATGAAAAATCGTACATCGTTCCTGGATTAGGAGATGCTGGCGATTTAGCTTTTGGTAAAAAACTTTAATAATTGTTTAAATTAGAATACAGCTTAGAAAATCAAATTATATTAGCATTTTAAAATTATACGTACAATGAATAGATTAACCTTATTAGCATTGGTTTTAGTCCTTTTAAGTTTTAGTTCTTGTGTTTCTAAAAAGAAACTTACGCAAGCCGAAAGTAAATTAATGTCTACTGAAAGTGAACTCACTAAAGCTCAAAATGAAGTAAAAGAATGTAATCAAGAATCAGAAGATTTAAAAGCTACTGTTTCTGCTTACAATCAAAAAATAAATAGTTTACAGCAAGATAACGAAAACAAGATTGCCTTAGGAGAAGATGGAAACATAATAAGTGCAGATGCTAAAAACAAAATGCGCTCTACTTTACAAAATGTATCTCCTGAAAAATTAGCCAATGCTAAAACACTCAACGATTCCATCAATCTGGCCATTGCTTACAATATGGAGCAAAAAATGAAAGCAAGTTTTTCTGGAAATTCAGATGTAGAAGTTACAAATGCAAATAATCAAAATACATCAATGGAAGGCTTAAGTGTAGATGTTAGCCATCCGGTTGTAAAAATAACCATTAACAACTCCGTATTATTTAAAAGTGGAAGTTCTTGGGTAAATGCTTCAGCTCATAATTTACTTAACGAATTAGCAAATATCATTAAATCTGAACCTAACATGGATGTGCTGGTTGAAGGCCATGCAGACGACCAAAAAATTGTAGCAGACTCTTACTTGGAAGACAATTGGGTATTAGCATCTAAAAGAGCTATTGCAGTGGTAAGACTTATGGAAAACAAATTTGAAGTAGACGGAGCTCAACTTATCGCATCAAGTAGAAGTTACCACCAACCTATTGCAGATAATGACACTGCAGAAGGAAGAGCCAAAAACAGAAGAACGACGATTACACTTATGCCAAACGTTGAAAAATTTATGGGTCTTTTAAATAACTAGACTAGTTTATTAATAAAACAAAAAGGTCTTGAATTTAGCATTCAAGACCTTTTTTAGTTTAGCATAATTAATAATTAGTAAAATTTTTATAAAGCTCTCAATTTAACTCAAAACTTGGGGTTTAGTAATGCATTGTTAGGCAATTTCAATATTTACGTATTGCTTAATTTCATTTAATTCAGATGCTTTATTTTCTTTTCCTTCTTCGATGTCAAAATCATCTTGAAGTCCAAGCCAAAATTTAGCTGAATTACCAAAGTATTTACTTAATCGCAAAGCTGTATCAGCTGTTATTCTACGACGACCTTTTATAATGTCAGATATTCGAGTTTGAGGAATTTTCAAATCTTTAGAAAGGCGATAAGCTGAAATTTCAAGTGGTTCAAGAAATTCATAAAGTAAAATTTCGCCTGGGTGCACATTTTCTAACTTTTCCATTTTATTTGTCTTTTAGTGATAATCAACTATTTCTACTTCGCTCGCATTTCCTTTGTTCCATTCAAAGATTATTCGCCACTTTTTATTGATTCGAATGCTGTAAAATCCACTTAAATTTCCAATCAACTTTTCAAGTCGGTTGGAAGGTGGAATTCTCAAATCAGCTAAGTCTTGCGAATTATTCAACATTCTCAATTTTCTACGGCCAATTTTTTGAACATCAGCCGGCATTTTCTTTACTCGATTTCCATTCCAAATTTGTTCAGTCTCTTTAGAGCGAAAAGAAACAATCATAATTTCGTTTTACGTTACTAACGCTAAAGATAAGTATAATTTTTCGAATCTTTGTTAGTTGTTTTTTATAAGTTAATTTACTAGTTTCAATTCCATTTCTATTAAACTTTTTCTGTTTCATTTTTTTTAACTAAAATTGAAGAGTATTCTAATTGAGCCTATGCATTTTATTTTAGTAAATATTAAAGAACTTCTTCAAGTAAGAGAAGGAAAACCGAAACTTCTAAAAGGTAAAGCACTTAGCTTTCTACCCAGCATCAAAAATGCCTGGTTAGAAGTTAAAGATGGAAGAATTTTGAATTATGGATCCATGGAGAAACTTCCGTCTATAGATCACATCAATCAGGTGGACTGTTCAGGTAAAATAGTCTTACCCACTTGGGTAGATTCTCACACACATTTAGTATATGCTGGTAACCGAGAA
>CBFIGU010000119.1:0-6318 GCA_965662165.1 Psychroflexus sp. | reverse complement strand
TTGCTCCGGTAAGACTGCAAAGCAATGGTGTTTCGGCTTTTGTATCCATTACTCGGGGTTGTGATAATATGTGTACTTTTTGTGTAGTTCCTTTTACCCGCGGTAGAGAGCGCAGCCGTGATCCACAAAGTATTTTAGAAGAAGTAAGAGATTTATGGAGCAAAGGTTTTAAAGAAATTACCTTGCTTGGTCAAAACGTAGATTCTTATTTATGGTATGGTGGCGGATTAAAAAAAGATTTTAAAAACGCTTCTGAAATACAAAAAGCAACAGCGGTAAATTTCGCAGCACTTCTAGAATTAGTGGCTAAGGCAGTTCCAAAAATGCGAATTCGTTTTTCTACTTCAAATCCGCAAGATATGACCTTAGATGTAATTGATGTTATGGCAAAATACCATAACATTTGTAATTACATTCACTTACCAGTACAGAGCGGAAGCGATAGAATTTTAAAGAAAATGAACCGTTTGCATACAAGATCTGAATATTTCGAATTAATTGATAACATAAAAAAACGTATTCCAGATTGCGGAATTTCGCATGATATGATTGCTGGATTCCCGACTGAAACAGAAGAAGACCACCAAGACACGCTTACTTTAATGGAATATGTAAAATATGATTTTGGTTTTATGTTTGCTTATTCTGAAAGACCAGGAACTATGGCAGGAAGAAAGTTTGAAGATGATGTTCCTGAAGCTACTAAAAAGCGAAGGTTAACAGAAATTATCAATCTTCAACAAAGACATGCTTTATACAGAACACAACAATATTTAAATCAAACTGTTGAAGTTTTAATAGAAAAGGAGTCTAAAAAGTCAGACCAACACTGGGCAGGAAGAAATACCCAAAATACTATGGTTGTTTTTCCAAAAGAAAACTATAAAGTTGGTGATTATGTAATGGTAAAAATAGAAGATTGTACCAGTGCAACACTCAAAGGAACACCAGTTGGATATTCAACTATAATGCAATAAAATGGAATCAGTACAAGCTATAAAGCAACGTTTTGGTATTATTGGTAATAACCTATCCTTAAATCGTGCTATAGAAAAATGCATTCAGGTTGCTCCTACTGATATTTCGGTATTAGTTTCTGGAGAAAGTGGAGTTGGAAAAGAAAGTTTACCGAAAATTATTCATTCACTTTCACACAGAAAACACAATAAATACATTGCAGTAAATTGTGGTGCTATTCCTGAAGGTACTATAGATTCAGAATTATTTGGTCACGAAAAAGGAGCTTTTACTGGAGCATCTCAAGCTAGAGATGGATATTTTCAAGTAGCCGATGGCGGAACCATTTTTTTGGACGAAGTTGGTGAGCTTCCGCTTACAACACAAGTAAGGTTATTACGCGTTTTAGAAAACGGAGAATTTATAAAAGTAGGTTCTTCTAAGGTGCAAAAAACCAATGTTAGAATTGTAGCAGCTACCAATGTAGAGATGCTTAAAGCCATCGAAAAAAATAAATTTAGAGAAGATTTATATTATCGTTTAAGTACAATTGAAATCCATTTGCCACCACTACGTGAGCGAAAAGATGACATTCATTTACTATTTAGAAAATTTGCTTCAGATTTTGCATCTAAATATAAAATGCCAACAGTTCGTTTAGACCAAGAAGCTCAAAAAGTATTAGAAAACTGTCATTGGCCAGGCAATATTAGACAATTAAGAAACGTAGCTGAACAAATTTCAGTTTTAGAAAAAGAACGAGAATTATCTCCAAGTCGTTTACGAGAATACCTCCCAAAAACCAGCAATTTACCTTCGGTTATAAAAAATGAAAAAGCTAAAGACGATTTTAGCAACGAAAGAGAAATTTTGTACAAGGTCCTTTTTGATATGAAAAGCGACTTAAATGATTTAAAAAAACTTACGCTTGAATTGTTAAGTAATGGAAACACGGAGAAGGTAAAAAATGAACAAGAAAATCTCATCAAAAAAATCTATGGCCAAACCAAAGAAAGTAGAAGCAATGAAGATGATTTTGATGAACGTTTAGAAGTCTTACAAATCCCTGAAAAAGGGTCGAGTAAGGTTGAAGACACGGAAGAAGAAATTGAAATAGACAACGAAACTACATTCGATTTTGCTGAAGATATTGAAGAAGAAGAAACCCTATCTCTTCAAGAAAAAGAAATTGAGTTGATCAAAAAATCATTAGATCGGTATAACGGAAAACGCAAACCCGCAGCAGAAGAATTGGGCATAAGCGAACGTACCCTTTACAGAAAAATAAAGCAATATGACTTATAAGAATTTTCGAATTTGCGGCTTATTAGCGCTTTGTTTGTGTTTTCATTCCTGCAAATATTATTCATTTACAGGAGCAGATGTTGGAAATGCAGAAACCTATCAAGTCAACTTTTTTCAAAACAATGCACCCTTAGTAGAGCCAGGAATTGAGAGAGATTTTACCATACAATTGCAAGATTTAATACAAAATCAAACCAAACTTGGGCTAGAAACTTCTGGAGCAGATTTAATTTACGAAGGGGAAATTGTGCAATATTATGTAGCTCCTATGACGGCAACAAGCGATAGTAGAGCAGCTCAAAACCGTTTAACCATAGCCATAAATGTTAGGTATTACAACACTTTAGAACCAGAAAAAGATTTTGAGCAAAAGTTTTCGTTTTACTTTGATTATGATGCTAATGCGCAGTTGGTAGGACCGGTAAAAGATGAAGCTATATCTGAAATCTTCACAAGAATTTCTCAAGATGTTTTTAATGCATCACTAACCAATTGGTAATGCGAACTGAAAAAGAAAAAATAAACAAATTTCTTCATCAACCTTCAAAAGTTGAAGCAACAGACATTGCCAATCTTCAAAAAAACTTAGAAAGCTTTCCTTACTTTCAGAGTTTACAATGTGTTTATTTAAAAGTGCTTTTTACAAATAATTCTTTTCAATACAATTCACAATTAAGAAAAACAGCTGCAATTACAACTTCTAGAAGTATTTTGTTTGATTTTATTACTTCGCCAGAATTTAGACAACTAGAAATTGCAAAGCAAGTTCAAAAAAATCAAGAAGAAGCAACAGAAGAATTGGACTTAGGAATTACAGCTGATCAGGCAGATGACATTGCTAATCCCGACTTTTTTGTACCAAAACCTAAAGACAGTTCACCTTTAGAGTTTTCAGAAAAAGAAAAATATAGTTTTCACCAATGGCTTCAACTCACAAAAGTATCGCCAATACATCATGAACAAAGCGAAGAAAAAGCTGAAATTTCTTCACATCAGCCTAAAACGGAGCAAAAAAGCCAACCAAAACAGGATAAAATTGATACTTTTTTGAAATCAAACCCAAAAATTAAGCCTTCGAAAAATTACACTCCAAAAAAGGAAATAAGATTAAAAACAAGCCCATCTTCAGAGTTGATGACAGAAACTTTAGCTCGTGTTTATGAAGAACAAAAAGCCTACGAAAAAGCAATTCAGGCATATAAAATATTAATTTTGAATAATCCCGAAAAAAATAGTTTCTTTGCAACCCAAATTGAACGACTAGAACAAATTTTAGAAAACAATACATAATGAGTACATTTTCAATATTTTTAATTTTAATTTTAATTGTAGCCTTTTTATTAATCGTTACAATCATGGTACAAAACCCTAAAGGTGGTGGTCTTTCATCATCATTTGGTGGTGGCGGAAACCAACAAGTTGGTGGTGTAAAACAAACATCAGACTTCTTAGACAAAAGTACTTGGGTGTTAGCAACCTTGCTTTTAGTACTCATTCTTCTTTCTAATGTAACGATTATGAAAAAAGAAAGTGGCAACAAATTGATTGATGGTTACGAGCAAAATACAGAAATACCTGAAGCTCAAAACTTACCACCAATGGAAACAGAAACAGAGAGCCAAGAGTAAATAGACTCTTTTACCATACAGTTAATGCCAGCTTATGACAAGCTGGCATTTTTTTTGGCCAAATGACATAAAATTAATGATGGCACACTTTTCGAAAAGGATTAAGAAGATAAATTTTAAAATTAAATAAAATGGCAGTAAATATTAAACCATTATCAGATCGAGTGCTTGTAGAACCACAAGCAGCAGAAACCAAAACTGCATCTGGAATCATTATTCCTGAAACCGCAAAAGAAAAACCTCAAAAAGGAAAAGTAATTGCCGTAGGAAGTGGCAAAAAAGATCACGACATGACGGTAAAGGAAGGGGACATGGTGCTTTACGGAAAATATTCTGGAACGGAGCTAAAGCTTGAAGGAAAGGATTATTTAATGATGCGTGAAGACGATATTTTAGGTATTATTTAAAAAAATTTTAAAACAAAAAACTAGAACATTATGGCAAAAGATATCAAATTTAACTTAGAAGCAAGAGACGGCATTAAACGCGGAGTTGATGCTTTAGCAAATGCGGTTAAAGTAACCTTAGGACCTAAAGGTAGAAACGTAATTATTTCTAAATCTTTTGGTGCGCCAACCGTAACTAAAGATGGTGTAAGCGTTGCTAAAGAAATTGAATTAAAAGACGCTCACGAAAATATGGGTGCTCAAATGGTGAAAGAAGTAGCTTCTAAAACTAATGATTTAGCAGGAGACGGAACTACAACAGCTACCGTACTTGCACAAGCCATCGTAAAAGAAGGTTTAAAAAATGTAGCTGCGGGAGCTAACCCAATGGAATTGAAAAAAGGAATCGACAAATCGGTGGAAGCTATTACTAAATTTTTAGAAGAGCAAGCCGAAGAAGTTGGAGATTCTTCAGATAAAATTAAACAAGTTGCTTCTATTTCTGCTAATAATGATGACCATATTGGTGAACTTATTGCCGAAGCTTTTGGTAAAGTAGGTAAAGAAGGTGTAATTACTGTTGAAGAAGCAAAAGGTACTGAAACTTACGTAGACGTAGTTGAAGGTATGCAATTTGACCGTGGTTATTTATCACCTTATTTTGTAACCGATAGCGAAAAAATGGTAGCAGAATTAGAAAGCCCACAAATCTTAATTGTTGATAAGAAAATTACAGCAATGAAAGATTTATTACCTATTCTAGAACCAGCTGCACAGAGCGGTAAACCCCTTTTAATTATTGCAGAAGATATTGAAGGCGAAGCTTTAGCAACTTTAGTGGTGAACAAACTTCGTGGTTCTTTAAAAATTGCTGCTGTAAAAGCTCCAGGTTTTGGAGACAGAAGAAAAGCAATGTTAGAAGACATAGCTATCTTAACTGGCGGAACGGTAATTTCTGAAGAGCGTGGATTTACACTAGAGAACGCTACAGTAGATATGTTAGGTCAAGCAGAAAACATTACGATTGATAAAGACAATACGACAATTGTAAATGGTGCTGGCGATAAAGACAACATCAAAAACAGAGTAAATCAAATCAAATCGCAAATAGAATCTACTACAAGCGATTATGATAAAGAAAAGTTACAAGAACGTCTAGCTAAATTAGCGGGTGGTGTTGCAGTTCTTTACGTAGGTGCTGCATCAGAAGTAGAAATGAAAGAAAAGAAAGACCGTGTAGACGATGCACTTCATGCTACTAGAGCTGCCGTAGAAGAAGGTATTGTTGCCGGTGGTGGTGTTGCTTTAGTTCGTTCTATCGAAGCTTTAAAAGGCTTAAAAGCAGAAACTCCAGACGAAGAAACGGGTATACAATTAGTAGCTAAAGCTATCGAATCTCCAATGCGTACTATCGTAGAAAATGCAGGCGGCGAAGGTTCTGTAGTAATCAACAAAGTTCTTGAAGGAAAACTAGGTTACGATGCTAAAACAGGAACTTTTGTAGACATGCTAAAAGCTGGTATTATCGATCCTAAAAAAGTTACTCGTGTAGCTTTAGAAAATGCTGCATCTGTATCTGGAATGATTTTAACAACAGAATGTGCATTAATCGATCTTCCTGAAGAAAATGAAGGTGGTGCACCAGGCGGAATGCCAGGAATGGGCGGCGGTATGCCAGGAATGATGTAATCATCTAACCCAAAAACCATATTAAATCCGTTGCATTCATTTGTAACGGATTTTTTTATGCGTAGCCATTCCTGCTTTCAGCTAAATTCCGCAGCTACAAACTAAGAAAAATTATAGCTTTTAGATTTTACCTAAGGTCAATTTCTAAAAGTTATATTATATACTAAGTTTCAATCTTGTGGGATACCGCTTCAATCAGGGCTATAGTTGAATTGAAACTTTAAGAAAAGAAAATAATTAAGTATTTCATAAAATTATGATCACGAGAGTTTATCTAATTCAAATGACTTATTTTTAAATTCAAATCAAAAAAACACCACCAAATGAAATACAAATTAAGCGTAATCTTGTTT
>CBFIGU010000118.1:0-6520 GCA_965662165.1 Psychroflexus sp. | reverse complement strand
TTGCAAAAACAATGAGTGCATACGATAAAGATTTTAGCGACGCAATTTACGGAGTTGAAGACGACAAAAGGTACGTTACCGAAAGTAGGCTTCATAAAATGTTAGACCATGAAACAAATTTAATTGAAGATAGAATTGTTAGAGAAAAACATCCTAATAAATTATTTTTTACCTATGCCAACACTGTTGCAACCATAGATTTTGCTAAACGATATAAAGGTCATGGTTGGGTAGGAATAAAATACCAATTAAAACCAGATGCGGAGTATAACAAAATTGTTTTACATATTCGTTTTAAAGAAAATGATGCTCGTTTACAACAGAATACTTTAGGTATATTAGGTACTAATTTAATTTACGGTGCTTTTTATACATACAATGATGCTAAGCAAATATTGCTTGATTTATACAATCATATTGATAAAGACCAAATAGAAATTGATACGATTAATTTTTCTGGTCCGGCTTTTAAAGATGTAGATAATCGTTTAATGAGTTTACAGCTTGTAAAAAATGGGATGACAGATGCAGTAATGTTTGACCCTGATGCCAACAATGTTTTACCTGCAAAAGTTTTATACAAAAAAAACATTCTTGCTCTACGTGGTAGCTTTAGACCCGTAACCAAGGTAAATGAAGATATTTACGAAAAATCTATTGAATTATTTGCTAAAGAACGTAAAGTTAGAAAAGAAAATATAGAAGTTGTTTTCGAAATTACCCTATCTAACCTACGATCTGAAGGTGAAATTAATGAAGAAGACTTCATGGATAGAGCAAAATTACTTTGTTCTTTAGGTCATACTGTAATGATTTCTAACTTTCAAGAATATTATAAATTAGTAGAATATTTTTCTAATTATACCAAAGAACGTATGGGACTTGCCATGGGAGTAAATAACCTCATTGACATCTTTGACGAAAAATATTATAGACACTTAAGTGGTGGCATCTTAGAAGCATTTGGTAAATTATTCTTTAAAGATTTACGTGTTTATTTATATCCTTATAAAAGCCCAAGTACTGGTAAAGTAATAACTTCAGAGAATTTAAAGGTTCACCCACGGATGAAAGAATTGTATAAATTCTTTAAAATAAACGGTCGAGTGGTTGATATTGAAAATTACGACAAAAATGTGTTAGGCATTTTCTCTAGGCAAGTATTAGCGATGATAGCTAACGAAGAAGAAGGTTGGGAAGACATGCTACCTGAAAAAACGGTTGAAATGATAAAAAGTCAAGGTTTATTTAAAAGAGAATATCAAAAACCTGAAAAAATTGGTTTTCAATTAGACCATTAAATTAAAGTATCAGCTTCATAAAAAACACAGTGGTTCAGCACTGAGTTTTTATGATTATAAGAGAAATACCATGAAAACATATAAAAATCTGTGGAGTGCAATTGGTTTTAGATATCTGGTAATACTCATATTCGCAGGAATATTATGGCTTATTTTTCAATCTATATTCGATGAAATTACTAAAGTGCACATGGGAGTTGCAGCTGTAATTGCCATTGTACTCTCACCAAAAATGCGAACTATAAAAACCCAAGAAGGTACCACCTATCAAATGAAATGGTGGGCTTACAAGTTTATTAAAATTTAATAACTCTATTGTTTTCTTTTTCTTGCGTTGAAGTAGAATCTACTTTTTCATTTTCAACTTCAACAGAAGAATTCTTTTCAGCTATTTCTTGTCGCATACGCATTAATTCCGCTTTTACTTCTTCAATAATTTCAGGATAAGCGGTTGCGCTTTTTTCTAAACTCTCTAAGATATAAGTAGCATTAAAAGCATCGTCTAAGGCGTAGTAATTTTTTGCCATTAAAATGAGACCCTTAAAACCGTATTCCTTAAATCTAGAATAGTTTTTGGTTAGATTTTTAACGGATTCTGTAGATGCTTTGTAATTTTCTTCTTGGTGTTTAAAATAAGCATCATAATAAATAGCTTCTGCAGCTTCAATTCCTGTTGCGCTTTCTTGTACAACTGCATAAGCTTCTTTAGCTTCACTTTCATTACCCAACTTCATGTTCGCTCTTGCAGAAAATAAATAAGCATCATTAATCGCTCTCATTTCTACTGATTTCAAATTTTCAACCTTATTAGCATATGCAATGGTTTCTTCGTATTGATCTGTTCGGTAGTAAGCCTTCATTAAGTTAGAGACTGCAAAAACAACATTTTGTGTAAACTGCGCCTTAGATTCTAACTGTTTTAGAAGCGGAATTGCTTTTTCGTAATTTTCTTCACCTAAATAAAACTGAGCAGATCGAGACAATGCAGTTTCTGTAAATTCTGATGTAGGTGCATCTATAACATTTTGAAAGTAGGTAAGACTTTCTTTTTGTTCACCTTGATTGTATAGCAACTGCGCTAAATAAAAATTAGCCTTTAAATTGTGAATGCCTTTAGGAAATTGATTTAAATATTTTTCAAAACCAAGAATAGCTTTTTGATTTTCTCCTGCTAAAAATGGCTTTTCTGCAGCTTCAAAAGTTGCATTATCTACATCAGAATCCGCAATATCTACAAACTCTAAATCATTAACCCAAGCTGCATAAACTTCAGGCTTACCTTGGTCTATGTAAATTAAACGAACTGTATTCACGGCTTGTGCAGCCTGTTCAGAATTTGGAAATTTTACAACTAAGGTTTTTAGGGTTGCTAAGGCTTTATCATTTTGGTTAGTATTGTAGTAAATTAAGCCTTTTTTAGACAATGCTCTAGGCTGCAATACTGAGTTTGGGTGATTGTCTATTAAATTCTGGTAAGCATTTAAACCTTTGGTCTGATTATTTTCTGCAATATATGTATTACCCAACTCATACAAAGCATTATCAAGATACGCGGAAGTTGTAAATTGATTAATGAAATTATTGAGTTCTTCAATCTTTCTTTCGTTTCTTTCTACAAAGCCATAACTAATTGCCTTTTGAAAAAAAGCATAATCATTTTTAAAGCTTTTCATGGCTAAAGCCTTATTGTAAGCTTCCATAGCTGGCCAATAACTCCCTGTAGCAAAATGCGAATCACCTAACCTTACATAAGCATCATGTTGTTGTGCCTTAGCTTTTGCTTGAGGTGCGAATTCTTTAAAATAATTTAAAGATTGCTCGTAATTTTTATTTTTGAAATAAGCATAACCTAAGTTGTAAGCCACATCTTCGTATTCTGCGGTAGATTTTGCCGCAGAAGAATTCATAAATTGTTTAAAGCCAACGATCGCATTGGTATAATTGCCTTGTAAGTAATCAATCTCTGCTAACCAAAATTTTGCTTTAGCCAAAATTTTAGCATCAATTGGTTGAGCAATAGATTTATTCAAATTACGTTTAGCTTCATTCAGTTTATTTTCTTTAAATAGCTCAACTGCATAAGAATAAGCTACTTTCTGAAAGCTTTTTTTATCTTCATAGTTTTTACTTCCTTCTAAAAGCAGCAATGCTTTTTCATAATTTTTTTCAGCTAAATAAGCACCAATTAACAAACTACCAATTTCATTAGCTTCAGCAGAAGTTGGATATTTTTCAAGATAGGCTGTTAAGACTTCTGGAACACTTGTATACGCGTTTCCAATTTCATAGCTTAATTTAGCATAATTCAAAAAAGCATCTTTTTGAATTTCTTTATTAAAATCTAATTCAGATACATTTTTAAAGGCATTTAAAGCTTCAGATTTCGCATTATTTTTTAAGTAAGATTGCGCTAAATGATAATAAGCATTTTGAGCTACTTCATCTTTTCCACCAATAATTTTATTAAATTCTGAAGCTGCTTTTTTATAGTCTTCTTGCATAAAATATGCATAACCTAATTGGTAGTGGTCTACATTGCTCCATTTACCACGTTCGCCTTCATAGGCTTCTAAATAAGGAATGGCTTCTTCAAACTGACCTAAATTAAAATAGCTTTCGCCTATAATTTTATTCAGTTGGGATTGTTCTCTGTAGTTGGCTTTTTTCAATTTTTCTTTGGCTGAAGCAATAGCAGCTTCAAAATTTCCAGATTTAAAATTCATATCGCTTTTAAAATAAGCCATATCTTGATTAAAATTAGGGTCTGCTTCTACTTCATTAAAGTATTCTTGAGCTTTTCTGTAATCATTATCTGCGTAAGCTAAGTAACCTAAGTAATATTTAGCTTGCGAAGCATATTTTGCATTATTTTTTACACGGTTAAAATAAGTTTTAGCTCTTTTAAAATCATCACTTTTAAAAGATGCATACGCAAACTTAAAGTAATATTCTGCTTGCAAATCTTTGTTTAAGTTATAAGGGTCTACCTGATTAAACCATCTTCTTGCTTGTTGATAATTCCCAATACTAAAATAATGTTCTCCAACATTGAAACTAGCTTCGTTTCGCTTATTGCTGTTGGGATTATTTCGAATAAAATTTTCCATAGCATAAGCTGCGTTGGTTTCATTTAATTTTAATGAAGAACTAATTTGATAAAACTTAGCATTAGTTTTTAATTGTGTTTGGTTTGTACTTTCTTCAACTTTAATGAAAATAGATTTAGCTGGCGAAAATTGTTTTTGCTGATACAATTCTAAAGCTTGTTGAAACATCACGATTGGATTATGATGTGCTTCAGATTGTTGAGCAAAAGTAAGTTGCGTAACGAAATTAAAAAGGAATAAAAGAAATGCTATTTTGCGCATAGGAGAAGGATTTAATCTAGTCAAATATAGAAATATATCTATAGATGTAAACGTAAAATTATTTATAAATTGTATAGGAAGATGAGTCAACTATTGTATTTATTCTGAAATTTTTGGTAAAGATAGTATCCTAGGCTACCAAACATAAAACCCATTGTAAATCCTACAATAATATCTACAGGATAATGAACACCAATATAGATTCTACTATAGGTAATTACAAAAGACCAAAGCAACAACCAATACAAAATTTTAGGATATACAGGCTTTAATACTCGGCTTATAAAAATGGCTATAGCCATACTGCTTGATGCATGTGCAGAGTAAAAACCATAGCGACCACAGCGTTTTGCAGAAAAGCGAGCAAACTCCATAAATTCTTCATTACAAGGTCTTGGTCTTTCGAAAAAATATTTAAAAAACCCAGCTAATTGGTCATTTAAAGCAACTAAAAGCAAGGCAATTAATAGAGTTATGCCTAAACTTTTTACATTAAACTTTTTGTAGATTACGTAAAGCAGAAATACGTATAAAGGAACAGATGTCCATTTTTCTGTAATAATAATCCAAAACCAATCCCATTCTCTACTTCCAAGATTGTTTAGGTATAAAAATAATTGTGTATCCCACTCGAGTATTTTGTCTAATAACATTAAGATTGAAAGTTTGAACTTTGTTTTTTACTCAATAAGAAAAATTCACCAATAGCAATAAGAATAATGGTATAGCCTAAAAGTTCTATACTTTCTTCTGAAGCATCTTTAATAGGTCTCATAAAATCATCTCCCATTAAACTTTCCCAATTTTTTCCTTTACCATACAAACGAGAAAATACATGAAGCGTAAATAAACCTACGGTAAATACCCCAAAAGCAAATTGATTTTGAATACTTGCCACTTGCTTCCAAAATAAATTCCAATGTTTCACTAAAATAGCTATGGCAATTCCTACAACACTAAAAGCTAAAATTTGCCAGAGACCATCGAAATAAGCATCTAAAATTGAATCTAATTCTCGTATTAAATGCGTGAGAAAAAACAAGCTTAATATGGCATTAAAGTATCGAAAAGCTTCAAATTTAATACTGGTCAATGCTAAAGCTAGAACGCCTATTAGTAAAAATATTTCTTGGGTTCGTTCTGTGAAAGAATCTTCTTTAAACTCACCTGTCATAAAGTCTAGCTTTATCATGTAGGTAGAAAAAAACAAAACCAAAGCGTAAATTGGAAATCGGAAAAAGGTTGGTGAAAGATTTCGCATCATGTTTTATGTTTATTAAAACACAAAGAAACGAAAATTATTAGTCTTTTAATAATATAAAAAAAGCTCCAAAATATGGAGCTTTTTTATTGATGTTAATTACTATTTAATTGAAAATATAGCGAACTCCTAATTGAAGTCTCCATGTATCTCCTAAACTATTTGTTGTTCTAAAGGTTTCTGTTGGAAGTTCTGAAGTACCTGAGATTGTGTTCATACGATAAACAGGTTCTCCTTGAGCGTTTCTGCCACGATAATTTAATAGATTATCTTGATTAGCAAATTCTGGCACACCCCAATCTGAATTCAACAGGTTTCCAAAGTTTAAAAAGTCTAATGAAAATTGAATCTTGTTTTTACTATCATTTGTTAAAACAACATCTTGTGTTAAACGTACATCAAAACGGTGTAACCAAGGTCTTAATGCACCGTTACGTTCAGCAATACTTCCTCTGTTTTCGCTCAAATAATCATCTTGATTTATATAGGCATCTAATGCAGCTGCTTGTTCCTGAGCACTAATTGTACGATCTCCAGCATTATAAGCTTCAAAGTTTAATTCTGAGGCACTATTAGGAATATACATTAAA
>CBFIGU010000117.1:0-6591 GCA_965662165.1 Psychroflexus sp. | reverse complement strand
AAGAAATTGTTGCTCAACAAGCTGAAAGAGCTAACATGCCTTATATCACTGAGCGTTGGCCTGGTGGTATGCTAACCAATTTCGTAACCATTAGAAAATCGGTTAAGAAAATGGCTGCTGTAGATCGTATGAAAAAAGACGGTACATTTAACTCGCTCTCTAAAAAAGAACGCCTACAAGTAGACCGTATGAAAGCGAAGTTAGAAAAGAATTTAGGTTCTATATCAGACATGACTCGTCTTCCTGGAGCTATCTTTATTGTAGATACTTTACGTGAGCATATCGCTGTAAAAGAAGCACAAAAATTAAACATTCCAATTTTTGCGATGGTCGATACTAATTCTGACCCACGTGAAGTAGATTTTGCAATCCCATCTAACGATGATGCATCAAAATCTATTGAAAAAGTTGTTTCTTACGTTGCAGATTCTATTGTAGACGGTATTACTACAAGAAAAGAAGATATAAAAGCTAAAGAGCAAGAAAAAGAAGCTAAAAAAGCGGCTAAAGCTGAAAAAGAGAAAGAAGTAAAAGACGCTAAAAAAGCTGAAGAAGTTAAGGCATCTACTTCTGAAGATAAGTCAGCTAAATCTGAATAACATATATTTCAATAAATTAATAATACTTCAAGTCGTTTAGTTTCTACTAAACGGCTTTCTTTAAAAAATAGAATTATGGCAAAAATAACTGCTGCAGAAGTCAATAAATTAAGAAAGAGTACCGGTGCAGGTATGATGGATTGTAAAAAAGCCTTAGTAGAAGCTGAAGGTGATTTCGATAAAGCCATTGAAGTACTTCGTAAAAAAGGTCAAAAAGTAGCTGCAAAAAGAGCTGATAGAGAATCTAGTGAAGGTGCTGTTATTGCAAAAGTAAATGCAGATGCTAACAAAGGCGTTGTTGTTTCTCTTAACTGTGAAACAGATTTCGTAGCAAAAAATGATGACTTTGTAAAAATGGCTAACGATTTTGCTGAATTAGCATTAGGTGTTGCTAGCAAAGATGAATTATTAAAGCTAGATTATAACGGTATCTCAGTAGAAGAAAAATTAACTGAACAAACTGGTGTAATTGGAGAAAAAATAGAAATTGGAGATTTTAGAACATTAGAAGCTCCGTTTGTTGGTTCCTATATTCACGCCGGAAATAAAATTGGTGTTTTAACAGGTTTATCTGCAGCTGCAGAAGGTGCAGAAGAAGTTGCTAAAGAAGTTTCTATGCAAGCTGCGGCTATGAATCCTGTTGCTTTAAATGAAAATGGAGTAGACGCTGAAACAATTCAGCGTGAAACAGAAATTGCTAAAGACCAGTTAAGACAAGAAGGTAAGCCAGAAGAAATGTTAGATAAAATCGTAAAAGGAAAAATTCAACGTTTCTTTAAAGACAATACTTTAGTTCACCAAGCATTCATTAAAGATAACAAAATTAGTGTTGCAAAACATGTACAAAATACATTAGGTAAAGATGTTGAAATTACTGCTTTTGAGCGTGTAGCTCTAGGTTAATTTTAGACATAACTAATCTTATTTAAGCCGTTTCAAATTAAACGGCTTTTTTTGTTATTTATATTTTTGGTCAACTCCATTTCAATAATTGAATTTGCAATCAAAAAAAATGTATTTTTGTGTCCAAATTCCAATTTATGCAATACAAACGTATTTTACTCAAGTTGTCTGGCGAAGCTTTAATGGGAGACCGAAATTATGGTATTGACCCCGTTCGTCTTTCAGAATATGCTAACGAAATTAAGGCCGTTGTAGATAAAGGAGTTGAAGTTGCAATTGTAATTGGTGGTGGTAATATTTTCAGAGGTATAGCTGGAGCGAGTAAAGGAATGGATCGTGTACAAGGTGATCATATGGGAATGCTTGCAACGGTTATAAATGGTTTAGCCCTACAAAGCGCTTGCGAAGATGCGGGAATACAAACTCGCTTACAATCTGCCATTAAGATAAATGAGGTTGCAGAACCATTTATTCGTAGAAAAGCAATGCGACACCTAGAAAAAGGAAGAGTAGTTATATTTGGTGGAGGTACAGGAAATCCTTATTTTACAACTGATTCTGCTGCTGTTTTAAGAGCTATTGAAATTGAAGCAGATGTAATTTTAAAAGGTACTCGTGTAGATGGCATTTACACCGCAGATCCGGAAAAAGATGTAGAAGCCACTAAATTCGATTTTATTAGTTTTGACGATGTGCTTAGAAAAGGATTAAAAGTAATGGATACAACGGCTTTCACACTTAGTCAAGAAAACGAATTACCCATAATTGTATTCGATATGAATACCAAAGGAAATTTAAGGAAAGTAATTTCTGGTGAAAATATAGGAACTAAAGTAAATTTATAATATACAGATTAAACCATAAGCTATGGATGAGGAAATTGATTTAATAATAGAATCTACAGAAGAAGACATGCAAGGTGCCGTAAAACACCTAAGAAAGCAATATATAAACATTAGAGCTGGAAAAGCAAATCCTTCAATGCTCAGTGGAGTTCAAGTTGAGTATTATGGTAGCATGACTCCTTTAAATCAAGTTAGTAACATCAATACTCCAGATGCGCAAACCATATCGGTTCAACCTTTCGAAAAGTCATTGATCCAAGAAATTGAAAAAGCAATTATGAATGCTAATTTAGGTTTCAATCCTATGAATAATGGAGAAAGCGTGATTATTAATGTGCCACCATTAACTGAAGAACGCAGGAAAGAATTATCTAAGCAGGCCAAATCTGAAGCAGAAGAAGCTAAAATTGGTGTTAGAAACACGCGAAGAAATGCAAATGCCGAATTAAAGAAACTAGATTTATCTGAAGATATGTTGAAGGATGCCGAAGAAGAAGTTCAAAAATTAACCGATAAATATATCATTGATATTGATAAGGTTTATGAAGCTAAAGATGCTGAAATTATGAAGGTGTAATTCCGTTATAAACAAAATCAAACCAAAAAAAGGAGTCAAGCAATGCTTGACTCCTTTTTTTGGTTTGATTGGTAAGATTAAAATATTACCAGGTCATCTTATTTAACCAATATCTATCATCGTAATTTGTGATGTAATAAACTATACCATAATTCTCAACTCGTTTTACTGTACTAGGTAAAATTGAAGGTATGGTTGATGTACCTCCATCAAAAGGAATAACTCTAGGGTAAGAAAAGCTAGCTTCGTTAGAAGTGAAATATGAATTAAAAGAAAGTTGATTGCTATTGGCATTAGAAAGGACTCGTAAACCATTTTCTAAATATAAAACTGATAAAGATCCTTTCTCTTTTGCGTAGTTTTTCAACTGAACGGCATCAAACAATGGAGTAAAACTTTTTAAGGTACCTTTTGTGTCAAAATTTACTATAACACTTGACCCAAAAGTATAAAAATAGTCTAATTCTGTTGTTGGCGTATTACCACTTTTTCTAAATTCACTCGTTGTAATTTGCTTTTCTCCAATTAAGTAGATGTTATCATCTATTACCTTAACATCGATAACTTCTAAACTTTTTAAATCATTTGCATTTGCTAAACCATTACTCCATTGGTGTAAGCCAACTAGTTTATTTTCATTTAAATCAAATAAAAACGCTCCGCTATTGTCATTCCCTTCCTTGCTATTGGCTTGGATAATTGCTTTCATGCCATCCCAGAAAAAACCTGTAAGCATTGATTTTCCATTTACATTAATCAATACCATTTCCATCGGGATAAACCCTTCTTCTGAAAATGTTTTTATTTCTTTAGATTTTCCGTTGAATGAAATCAACTCAGATTTACGAGTTTTCTTAAATGCATCTGTGGTTTTGTTCATGATTACTGTGCCAGAATTCTGAACAAAAATTTGCTCCTGATAAGCTTTTTCACTGTCATATGGAAGCGTTTCTTTCTGTTCCCACAATAAATTTAATTGGTTATCATAAACATAAATTTTTACCACTTCTTGTGTCTTCTTTTCGTAAGGCATATTAGCTAAAACAGCAATTTTAGATTGGTCTGGAGAAACTGCTGTTTGGTAATATCCAGATTTCGAATATTTTTCGAAAGGAAAAGAAGCTAAAACTTTAGGAGTGCTCACCGAGTTATTTTCTTGTGAAAAGATTTGAGCATTAACTTGATGCTTGCCTTCTTTCTTCTGCATCACCTTAGAGAGAAAAATTAGCTGATTGTCTAATTCAATAATTTCGTGCAAGTCTGAAGCTCTATTGCCTAACTTAGGTAAGTTAAAATCTATTGTTTCTATAGCTTGCATTGATTGGTCGTACTTGGTTAGTACCATAGTTTTAGTATTATCCATCATTACATTATCTAAATGATGCAAAGTAGTAAAACCATAAGGTGAAGCTAAATATATGTGGTATTTATCTTTTACACTTTCCTTAGTAAAATACTTGCTATGTTCTGTTTTAAATTCTTGGCTTAACCCAATGTTTGAGAATAAACAAAGTATTGTTATATAAATTAAATTCTTCATTATCTACAATTTATAAACTTGCTCTTCTAGTGCTGTAAACTCTCTTTTTTCGTCGTAATTTAAATCTAAATCGATTAGCTTATCTTGAATTAAACTAAGTGTTTCTTCCGCTTGAACTTTATCTTTTAGACTAAGATCAACGCGTAATAAATTAAATAAAATCATTCTGCCTATTTCAGCGTTCATTTGAGCTTTTTTATCTTTATAATCAACTTTTACTAGTTCAGATTTCCATATTTTTTTAATGTCTTCTAATTCAGCGAGTGCTCTTTCGCGTGTCTCTGATGATGTATCTTGCTTTAACTTACGATAAGCTGAAATAGCTTTAATTTTAGCATTTTCTAAAACATCATATTCTCTTTTTCTGTTTTTAGGATACTCAATAGCTATGGTTTTAGAAACTGGAATGAAACCAAATTCTTCATTCATATAATTAGAGATGTCGCTCATTATTTTATTTACATTATTCTTTTCGTAACGGTCAAGATTAATGGTGTTACTAGAAGATGAGGTTAGAAATTTAAACTCTTCATCAAAAGTTTTTTCATCAATTAGTTCTGCTCCTTTCATAACCTTTAAAGTAGTAGGTTGGTTATAAAAAGTCTGCCCACCATTATCTTGAAATGCCATTTTTGAAACCTTGATTAAAAACAAAACATCTTGCCCTTTTTCAAATCCTAATAATTCAAATCCATCAGCTAAAACATCATTGTCAAAAATAAGGTGATCATCAAGGTTTGGTTCTACGTATCTTGGCTCTAAAGGTTCAACATATCTTGGCTTAGATGGGGTTTTTAAGGTAGGCTTCTTACCTTGTTCAGTTAAGGCTAAGCGTTCGATTAAAGTCAAATCTTTAAAGTCTGCCATTTCTTTGTCATAACGTTCATTTGCCAATCTAACTTCTTCATCATAATTGGCTAATTGAGTTTGATATTCAGCTTTACTTTCTTCAAGAACTTTTGCATAATTAGCTTTCGTTTCTTCAAATTCTACTAAAGATTGAGCTCTAACATCTTCAACTGTGAGTGTGTACGGAGTTTCAATAATAACATTATATGTTTTTACGGATGCATCAAACGGGTTGTTTGGGGTTTTTACATCATAGTAACTAATTCTTTCAACAAGGATTCGTTGGGCATTGCTACTGTTGTAGATAAAACACGCAGTTAATAATACAAAAAGCAGTGTAACTTTTCTAGTTTTCATGTAATTTGATTTTAATATGTATTGGATAGAATAAATTAAGTTCAGTAGATTTATTAAAAATACCTATAAAGAGAAATTTGAGTGAGTTCTTTTGTTTTGATTTGAAGTAAAAGGTATTCTCAATTATCTGATTTTAAGCAGTGCAAATATAATCTTTATTTTGAGTAAATTATATTTACGATTCTAAAATCCAAAAGTATAAGCTAAGCATTTGAGTTTGCTAGGTTTTAATTATTAAGAAGGAATAATATGATTTAACCTAGTGCAACATCAAGCACCATCATTAAAATAAAACCACCTATAAATCCTAGAGTAGCAATATCTGTATTGCGTTCTAATTGAGATTCTGGTATTACTTCTTCAATTACTACAAATATCATAGCACCTGCAGCAAAACTTAAGGCGTAAGGAAGTATTTCTGAAAAACTAAGCACAGCCCAAGCACCCAAAACAGCAGCAAATGGCTCAACGATAGCAGAAAGTTGGCCGTAATTAAAACTTTTAAATTTACTTAATCCTAAACCACGTAATGGAACAGCAACAGCAAATCCTTCTGGTAAATTTTGTATTCCAATTCCAAGTGCCAATGCTACAGCACCTCCAATGGTTGCGCCTTCTAATCCAGCCGCTGCGCCGCCAAATAATACACCAACTGCAAGCCCTTCAGGAATATTGTGTAGAGTTATAGCAAGTGTTAGTAAAACAGATTTATGCCATGGGGTTTTTACTCCTTCTTTTCTGTTCTCTCTAAAATCAATATGTAAATGGGGTAGCACTTTGTCTAAACCAAAAATAAAAATTGCACCAAGTGCAAAACCAATTGCACTCGGCCAAACCTTAATAAAGCCATCACCTTTACTCATTTCTATAGCGGGAGCTAATAAACTCCAGAAACTAGCTGCGGTCATGACCCCGCCAGTA
>CBFIGU010000116.1:0-6678 GCA_965662165.1 Psychroflexus sp. | reverse complement strand
ACCTCCAGTAATAGTAATATCTCCTAAAGTTCTAAAACGAATTTTTTTAACCACAACTTCTTCGTGGTCTTCTAAAATTAAAAATTCAGAATTTGGAATCCAAGTTCCAAGTCTTCTTACCACTTCGCGTTCATGGGCAAAATATAATGATGGAATCGCAATATTTTCGCGTTTTATATAATTCCAAACATCCATTTCTGTCCAGTTACTAATTGGGAATGCTCTAAAATGCTCGCCTTCAAAATGCTTACCATTTAATAAATTCCACAATTCAGGACGTTGGTTTTTGGGGTTCCATTGTCCAAAATCATCTCGATGAGAAAAAAAGCGTTCTTTAGCTCTAGCTTTTTCTTCATCACGTCTTCCACCACCAATAGCACAATCTACTTTATGCTCTTCAATAGCATCTAAAAGTGTAGTAATTTGCAAAGCATTACGAGTTGCATTTTTACCTTTTTCTTCTGCAACACGGCCTGTGTCAATTGATTTTTGTACAGAACCAACAATTAATTTCACTCCTAGTGTTTCAACCAAATCATCTCTAAATTTCAATGCTTCTGGAAAGTTATGTCCTGTATCTACATGCATTAATGCAAATGGAATTTTTGAAGGGTAAAATGCTTTTTTAGCTAAATGCGTTACCAAGATTGAATCTTTGCCGCCAGAAAATAAGATTACAGGATTTTGGAACTGTGCCCAAACTTCTCTTAAAATGTAAATGGCTTCTGATTCTAATTCGTCTAAGTAATTTAAATAATACTGACTCATAATAATTATAATTTATGGGCTAAAAAGTCCAAGACTTCTTGAACTGATTCGGTTATACTTTTATTTTTGGTTTTGATATGTAGAGCAGGCTGCTTAGGTGCTTCATATGGAGCTGAGATTCCTGTGAAATTTTTAATTTCTCCTTTACGTGCTTTTTTGTAAAGTCCTTTCACGTCACGCTTCTCACATTCTTCTAAAGGAGTGTCCACAAAAATTTCGTAAAAATCTGTTGCGCCAATAATTTCTTCTACTTGTTTACGGTCTTCAATTAAGGGAGAAACAAAGGCAGCAATACAAATATTACCGGCATCTACAAATAATTTAGCAACTTCTGCTATCCTTCGTAAATTCTCTTTTCTGTCTTCTTTTGTAAATCCTAATCCTTTATTCAATCCAGTACGAATGTTATCACCATCTAAGGAATAACATTTTTTTCCTTGTTGAAATAATGCTTTTTCTACTTGATTGGCAATGGTAGATTTTCCTGAACCTGATAGACCCGTAAACCAAAGCACAAACGAAGGGTGATTGTATTGTTCGTTACGATTTTCTCGTTGAACATCATAATCATGAAAAACAATATTATTACTCATAGGTTTATTTTTGATTACTCACCTTAAAATAATTATTCAGTAAATTTTCTCTGTTGTAGAGCATTTCTTTGCCTGTTTTTTGGTCAATTACCTGAAGACCTACAGCTTTACAGATAGCTTGTCCAGCTGCAGTGTCCCATTCCATTGTCGGGGCAAAGCGTGGGTAAATATCTGCATCACCATCTGCTACTAAACAAAACTTTAAAGAGCTGCCTTTAGAAACCACTTCAATTTCTTTTGTAGTGGATAGATTTTCAATGAAATTGGTGGTGTCTTCATTCATATGTGATCTACTTCCTACAATTCTCAAATTTTTATCATCTTCTGCAGGTTGAATGTCAATTGCATTTTTATTGATAAAATCTTCATTGTAAACAGGATCTTGTAACTCTACTTTCTTAGCTATTTTAGATTTGACATCAGCAAAATAAAGCACTTTAGTTGCTGGTACATAAATAACACCCTGCATTGTTTTTTGATTAGTAATGAAGGCTATATTTACCGTAAACTCACCATTTTTCTTAATGAATTCTTTTGTGCCATCCAGCGGATCAACAATCCAGCAAGATTCCCAACTGCTTCTAACGGAAAAATCGGTTTGTTTGTTTTCTTCACTAATAATTGGAAATTTAGTTTTTTCCAGATAACTCATAATGACCGCATTTGCCTTTTGGTCTGCTTCTGTTAGCGGTGAATCATCTTTTTTGTAAGCCACATCAAAATCTTGTTTATAAATTTCCATGATAGCTTCTCCAGCTTCTATTGCTGCCTGGATAGCAATTTGCAATTGTATATTCATTTAATTGGAATTAGTTGGTGCAAATATAGATAATATTTTTAGTCTATCGGTTTTGTAGACTATTAATCATGTAATTTAACAATTTGGTGATAATCAGGTAGTAATCAATTAACTTTTAGCTTCTTTTATGATAGATAAAACAATGTAGAAGAGTAAAATAAATGGAACACCAGCATATTTAAACAAAACGAGTAATAAGATGCTTCCTAATACAAGTAAGTATCTGTATATATTTTCTTTAAAGTTAAGATTCTTAAATTTAAGCGCAAATAAATGGAAATTTGAATTTAGTAAATAAGCACTTATAATGGATAAGGCAACTAAGAAAATTGGATTTTCACTAGCCGATGCTAAAAAATGGTTTGGTTGGTACATTGCTATTAAGGGAAAACTTAACACAAGTAACGCGTTTGCTGGAGTTGGTAAACCAATAAATGATGTTGTTTGGCGGTCATCAATATTAAACTTAGCAAGTCGATATCCTGAAGCTAAAGTTACAATGAAACCCACATAGGCGAGATAAGCAGTTTCTGAAGAAATAATATATTCAGTTTCTTTAGCAGGTAAGGCTTCAGCTAGTAGTTTAAAAAGTACAATTCCAGGCACTAGGCCGCTGGTAACCATATCTGCTAAAGAATCTAGTTGAACGCCCAATGGACTTTCAACTTTTAATAATCGAGCAGCTAAACCATCAAAAAAATCAAAAAAAATTCCTAAGGCAACAAATAGGGCAGCTTCTTGGTATCTGCCTTCAACAGCCATAATTGTTGCAATTATTCCAGCTAATAAATTAAGCCCAGTGATAAGATTAGGGATTTGCTTTTTCATTTGGTTTTTTGTCGTTTTATTTGTGTTTATAATTCACATAATTAGAAACATTAAATTTTCGCTACTAATCTTAACTTTATATTTTGTTAGAAACAATAACTGAACACAAATAAAGTTTATAATATTACAAATTAAATAAGATATTTGTCAAAAATTGAAATTTTGAAGAGAAACCTTCTCATTCTTTTTATCCTATTCACTTTTACTTTAACGGCACAAAGTGTTAGAAAATACTCTAATGAATTTTTAAACATTGGGGTAGATGCTGCCGCTTTTGGTATGGCTAATGCAGTTACGGCTACAACTAATGATGTAAATTCTGTTTATTGGAATCCTGCTGGTTTAGTCCATATTGAAGATAATCAGTTTGCGGCTATGCATGCTAATTATTTTGCAAACATTGCTACCTACAATTATGTTGGTGGAGCTATGCCTTTAGATGAACGTAGTGCGGTAGGAATAAGTATGATTAGATTTGGCGTAGATGATATTTTGAATACTACACAATTAATAGACAATCAAGGAAATATTGATTATAACCGAATTAGCTTGTTTTCTACTGCAGATTATGCTTTTGCTTTAACTTATGCTAGAAAAACTAAAGTTGAAGGTTTAAGTTTTGGAGCTAATGCTAAAGTAATAAGAAGAGTTATTGGTCAATTTGCAGATGCTTGGGGTTTTGGTTTTGATGCAGGCTTACAATATCACACTGGTTCTTGGAAATTTGGTGTGATGGCTAGGGACATTACTACTACTTATAATACTTGGAATATTAATGAAGAAGAGTTTGAAACTATACAAGGAGCCGTAAGTGGTGAAAACCAAGAATTACCTGAAACTACAGAAATAACTATTCCTAAATTACAATTAGGAGCTGCGAAAACATTTGCTATAAAAGAAAAATTTGATTTAACCACTGCAGTAAATATGGAAGTAAGATTTGCAGAAACAAATGATATTATTTCTAACGAAAGCTTTTCAGCTACACCTGCAGTTGGATTTGAATTAGCTTATTCTAAAATGGTTTTTCTACGAGGTGGCCTTGGTAATTTTCAAGAAGTGCAACAACTTGGTGGTGGTACTCAGGTTGGTTTTCAGCCTAACTTTGGTTTAGGATTTAGGTATAAAGGTATTCAAATAGATTACGCTTTTACAGATATTGGCGATCAAAGTGTTGCTCTGTATTCTAATATTTTCTCTCTCAAATTAGATTGGAGCGTTTTCAGTAAAAACTAATTTTTATTATTTTTCAGTTTAGCTCCTTAGCTATACCAATCAAATCGTTGTAATTTATGATATTAAGCATCTTTTTAGATGTTTATGGATTTTTTATTTTTATAATGTAGAATATATATTACATTTGTAGAATATAGACGACAATATTTTATCGTTATAATTCTACAAAGATGAAAACAAAACTACTTTACTCTTTTTTATTTCTAGGAGTTTATTTATTTGGGTTTGCTCTTGAAAATACTCCAAAAGTTGATTTTTCATCTTTTGAAATTAGTGTTGTAGAATTTACAACCAATCCAGTTTCAATTAATAATGTGGTTACTATTTGTGCTGGTGGTATAGTCGTTTTCACAGACGCTTCAGAGAATCTAGATTCAGATGCTCAATATTTATGGAATTTTGAAGGGGGTTCAATTTTAGCATCATCTGCTTTAGGTCCACATGAAATTCAATACAACACCGTTGGAACTTATACTGCAAGTCTTACTATAGACGGTACAATAAAAACTGTTAATGTTGAAGTTATACCAGCGCCTGAAGTACCAACTTTAGCTATAGAAAATTCAGCAACTTCAGGCTATTCTACTGATACAGATGGAAGTGAAATTCAATTTTTACGCTGCGGAAATTATAATTTTGGAAATTTTGATTTTGTAGACCCTAATCAAGATACTTATCCAGAAGGAACCACTTTCGAAATCAATTGGGGTGATGGGAGTCAAGTTTCAAATCAACTAGAAACGCATCTTTATAATCCTGGAATGTATACGTTAACCTATTCTGTTATTTATCCAGGGAATTGTGTTGCTAGTAGCGATTTTTCAATTTATGTAGGAAATGAACCTCCAACCATTACCATATTTAACTCAGGTTCAATGTCATGTAAGCCAAATGAGTACGATTTTACTATTGCTGCATCTAACGATTTGCCAGGAACAATTTACGAAATCAATATCAATGACGGTTCTGCTCCCATTATTTTAAACGGTTTACCTTCAAATCCATATACGTTAACCCATGTTTTTGAAGATACTTCTTGTGGGGCAACTTCTATTGTTAATAATACTACTTATAATGATGCATTTTCAATTCAAGTAACTGCTTATAATCCTTGTTCTTCTCAAGGTTCGTTTACATCGGTTGGTCCTGTACGCGTTTCAGAAAGTACAGAGCCAGATTTTACGATGAGCAACACAACTGCTTGTGTGAATAACGAAATTACACTACAAGATATTACCAATCCTGGGGCAAGTGCTACTCAAGGTGGTTGTTCTATTGATTATGGAATGTATTGGGAAATTATTCCAGCTACTGGATTTACTATAACTGAAGGAAATTTAGGAAGTAATAATGGTTTTACTGAAGACACATACGATTGGAACGAATGGACCAACGGAAGCGGAAATTTAGATATTAACTTTAATGAACCTGGTAATTATGAATTTATTTTACACACTGGCAACAATTGTAGCGAAGAAATTATCGTTAAAAACATTTGTGTTGCTCCTGAGATTAACGCGGAGTTTGAACTCAATGAAAACGAGTCCTGTTTTTCGAATATTTTTGTAGTTCAAAATACATCAAGTTTACCCGGATGTAATCAAGAAAACTTGTACCAATGGAATGTTACTGCAAACACTTCAGATTGTGAAGATGAAGTTACAGGAACTACTTCATGGAATTTTGTAAATGGAACAAGCCAAAGTTCAGAAAATCCTGAAATTGAGTTTACAGAACCTGGAAATTACACTTTAGAGCTAGTTTTAAATACAGATGGTCAAAATGTAGCTTGCGAAACAGATACTTTTTCACAACAAATTTTTATAAAGGATACCCCTGAAACTACATTGGTTAGCCAAAGCGTTTGTATTGATGAAGAATTTCAACTCAGCGCTTTGGTAACTAATTGTTTTGCAGATGAAGAAGCAAACTATTTTTGGGATTTTACAAATATTCCAGCATCAATTCAAAGTTCTACTTTGGCTCAGCCTACTTTAAGCCTTAATGAAGCTGGAGTTTTCGAATATACTTTAGCATTAGAAAACGAATGTGGAATTGCAAGTTTTACGGGTTCAATTACTGTTTTACCTCAAACTGAAGTAAGTATCAATGCACCAGAAGAAGTTTGTGAAAATCAAACCATAAATCTGCAAGGGGTTGTAACTGGAGCTACCACAACAGGAGTTTGGAGTGTTTCTGTGGAAGGTGGTACTTTTCAAGAAAATGAAAACATCCTAGACCAAATTTACGTTCCAGCAGAAAATTTTGTAGGCACCATAGAATTTACTTTAACATCAACTTCAGAAGAACCTATTTGTGAAAATTTAAGTGAAAGTATTTTAGTTGAAGTCCAACCTGAGCCTGAAATTAGCATTATAGCTGATAACTACAGTTGTTTAAATGAAGATATTACACTAACTGCTCAACTTGGCGGTTCAGCAACAGAAGTTACTT
>CBFIGU010000115.1:0-6683 GCA_965662165.1 Psychroflexus sp. | reverse complement strand
CGGTTTCATTCGCATAGAATACCACATCTAATGCGTTATTGGCATTGGTGATTTCTTCGATTTTTAAACTTAAATCAAAGCTCGCGGTCTCATCATTCGTACTGCCGCTCTCTACATCATCACACTCGGCCAATAAGGTCGGTGGGGTGATGGCTGGGAGTTCGTCTACAATGAGTTCAATCGGTTCGATATTGAAACAGCCTAGTGGTGATGTAGGGTCACTTACTCTGACATACACCGTTTGTGGACTGGTTTGGTTTTGGTAAGCGGTTGGGGTGCCAATAATTCCCGTGTTGCTGTTTGCCGCGTTTTCACTTAAATGGTAACTGATCGCAAAGTCTTCGGTGCTCTGTCCTTCGACAAATAAGTCCGCTTCTACTTGGGTTAAATCGAAAAATTGAATGCCGGTTTCGTTCGTATCACAAGCGATTAAAGGCTCTACTTCATTCAGTAAAGGGGAATCGTATACGAATAGGTCTAAGGTGGTGGTTTGGGTGCAACTATTTTCTGGATTTTCGATTCTAACAATTATAGTTTGTTCTCCAGCATTCACATTTGCATAAGGACTTTGCACAGGATTAATTCCTGTTTCTGCGTCAGCTTCAGTTAAATGAAAAGACACATTATAGTTAGGATTATTAAATGTGACTTCATTTATTTTTGAATTCAAATTAAATCCTTCAAAAAAACCGTCATTATTCTCATCACAAGCTTCTAAAGGAGTCAGGGCGTCATTAAAAACTATTTCTAAAACTTCAATGGTAATACTAAAGGACTGAGTTGAACATTCAGAATTTAATGGTGTAAAGGTGTAAGTTGTATCTTCATCAGGATTAAAATCAGGATTCCATGTGCCTTGGTAACCATTTTCAGAAATTTCTGGAAATTCTACAAAATCTGATTGACAAATTGTAGTGGGTAAGTTGAACTCTGGTACTTCATCTGGAATTAAATTAATTTCAAATTCGACAGTTTCAGCACATTCATTTGCTTGGGGAGTAAAGGTGTAAACCCCAGATGAAAGTACTTCTTCTGAAGGACTCCAAGTACCTTGAATATTATTAAGTGATGTATCAGGAAGAGTAAAGTTTTGAGCTTCACAAATGGTCTCAGGAATAGAAAAGTTCGGAGTTTGAAGTTGTTCTAGAGTGATTACAGCTTCAGCCGAAGGTCTACAATCTTCAAGAGTTGGTAATTCTCCTAAAATTGCGTAAACATAGTATGTGCCAGGAATATTAGGCAAAGAATTAGCTTCGCCAAGTGGTGGAAAGTTATAAGTTGCTGCTGTGGTTGCGATTTGTTCTCCTAAGGGAACTCCGCCTTGATACATTTCATTATTGATTTGTGGAGAGGAAAAATAAACAAAACTAATTTCTTCAGAATTTGGACCTTCTAAATTAACATCTACACTTACAGGTGAGAGCTCTTCGGTTATGCAAATGCTTTGAGACCCCTGAATATTATTTATTTCTGGACAAAAACAATCTTCAACTTCTACGGTGACTTCTTTAGCTTCTATGCAAGTTTGTGAAGTTACAAACTGTATGTTATCTATACCAAAATCGTTTCCATTTACTCCTATTTCTCGATTATAAATACAAATTTCAGCTTGTGTAGAATTACCTGAATTCCACAAATAGCTTCGTTCTTGCCAGTTACATCCACTAGTAGGCGATAAATCCTGACCAATAGAAACTCCATTTATTTCAATTTCGATATTTGCAGGGTTATTATCAAAATCTACTACAGTTTGAATGAAATAAATAAATTCATATTCTTGGTTAGGGTTTATTGAGACGCTTTGACACCATACACGATCGTTACCATTATTAGCTACAGAACCGTCTGCTACGTAAAAATTATTTCCACTAAAAGCACTACATTCTTCAAAAGCAAAAAACCAATCGTTTGAATTGGTTGTTATAGAATATGCTCCTTGACTACCGCTCGGATTATTTTCTAAATAAGTATAATCTGTTATAAAAGACTCATTTCCAGATGAAAAATCTCCGTTAGTAATTAAATTAATTTCCTCAAAATATTCCGTTTCAGCCTGATATATAGTAGTTTGATTTGGAGAAACTTGAATTATATTCTGATTAGCATCGGCTATGCTTTCATCTACTGGTGTAGACGTCCATGTAACATCAAAAGGAGAAGTAGCTTCAATAGTGGTGGTTTCGCCATTGCAAATAATTTGATTTTCGGAAACTTCTAAAAACTCGGGAGAGTTATCAATAGGAATGATTAAAGTAGAATTATCACCAATATTATCAGTCACCTCTAATTCATAAACTCCAGCAGCTAAATTTGAAAAAATACCGCTTGTATTGCTTTCATTGATTGGAGAAGTAATGGTGTATGAAAATGGTGGAACTCCACTATTGGTATAAATCCTAAAATAACCATTATCTGCATTTGGGCAAGTTAGGTCAACTTTAGAAAAACTAGCTTCTAAACTTCCAGCAAGCGATATTAATTCCATATCGTCTATCGCAAAATCATTTCCAACTGGATTCGTGTTTTCATTCCACAGTTCAATATTTATATTTTGATTAGTGGCTATAAAAGTGAAAATTAATTGTTGCCAACCTTCATCAGGAAGCGGAGCAAGTGCACTGCCACTATCTAATGTTAAATTGGAAGAATTATTAATTTGGATATCTATTGCAGCTTGAGTGCTTGGGTTTTCAACTGAAGTAGCAATTGACTTTATCCAAAAACTAAATTGGTATTCTTGCCCAGGTATTAATCCACCTACACCACTCCCATTATCTCCTGCTCGCCAAAAACGTTGTTGACCACCCACATTATTTCCATCAAAAGCCATCATGATACCAGTTCCAGTAGTGTGATCCCCTCCACTGATAAAAAAATTAGTATTCATAATTTGTGGATTGGTTACCAACGCAAAATCACCAGGATTCGTAGTACCCGAAAAAGGCGGAGTAAGTTGGGTATATCCTTGTCCGTTTATATCAAAACCAGAAATAATACCTTCTTCAAAATCTCCATTATTTAGTAAATTTTGGGCTGAGAGTTGCAAACCAAATAAATTGAAAATAAGAAAACAAAAACAGGAAATATAAACTTTAATTGAACGCATTATTGCAATTTGAAAATTGGACATATTTAGGAAAATCCTAAGCTAACAAACATAAAAATTTAATTGATTTTACTAAAACCTTTTATTTCTAAAAGATATGAATAAAATCAAGCTAAAAAGCTCAAGTTGCACCACTCCAACTACAAGGTTTGCGTTAAGTGTTTTTGAAGAACAAGTAATGAACAAAAATTTAGAAATTATTTATAATTTTATTATGCGCGCATAATAAAAAATGCTTACATTTGGAATTCAATTACAAGAATGAAAGAAAAAACCATTGATTATGTTTTGCGTGCCACTTGGATGGCAGTTGCAAAAATGTATAATGAAGAAGCTGGTAAACAAGGTAGTACAATGGCTACTGGTTTTATTTTATTAAATATAGATCCAGAAAATGGTACCCCATCTACTTCGCTAGGTCCTCAAATGGGGATGGAAGCTACAAGTCTTTCTAGAACATTAAAAACCATGGAAAATAAAGGCTTAATTACCAGAGAGAAAAATCCAGAAGATGGTAGAAGCGTACTCATCAAGCTTACCAATTTTGGTGTTGAAATGAGAGATTACTCTAAAAAAGTGGTTTTGAAATTTGACGAAAAAGTACATGAAAATATCTCAGCAGAAGATTTACAAACCTTTAAAAAAGTAGCTAATATAATTTCAGACTTAATTGCAAACCGAAAAATTTACAACTAAAACATAATAATTCATGAAAAGAAGAATAAATAAAGTAGCGGTAGTTGGCTCTGGCATAATGGGAAGCGGGATTGCTTGTCATTTTGCAAACATTGGAGCTGAAGTACTTTTACTAGACATCGTCCCTAGAGAATTAAATGAAAAAGAAAAAAAACAGGGTCTAACCTTGGAAGATAAAAGCGTTAGAAATCGTCTTGTTAATGAAGCGCTTCAAACTTCTTTAAAATCTAATCCATCTCCTATATATCACCAAGATTTTGCTAATCGAATCTCTACAGGAAATTTAGAAGATGACATTACTAAAGTTAAAGATGCTGACTGGATTATTGAAGTTGTTGTTGAAAGACTTGATATTAAAAAACAAGTTTTTGAAAGTCTAGAAAAACATAGAAAACCAGGAACGCTAATTACTTCAAATACTTCTGGTATACCCATAAAATTTATGAATGAAGGCAGAAGCGATGATTTTAAAAAGCATTTTTGCGGAACACACTTTTTTAATCCGCCCCGTTACTTAAAGCTTTTCGAAATTATTCCGGGACCAGATACATCTCATGAAGTAATAGATTTCTTAAACGAGTATGGTGAAAAATTCTTAGGAAAAACTTCCGTTGTTGCTAAAGATACGCCAGCGTTTATTGGTAACCGAGTTGGTATTTTCTCCATCATGTCGCTTTTTCATCAAGTGAAAGACTTAGACATGACCATAGAAGAAATTGATAAACTTACAGGTCCATTAATTGGAAGACCTAAGTCAGCTACCTTTAGAACGGTAGATGTGGTTGGTTTGGATACTTTGGTTCACGTAGCTAACGGTCTTCATGAAAACTGTCCTAAAGACGAAAGAAACGAATTATTTAAACTACCAGATTTCATCGATAAAATGATGGAAAATAAGTGGTTGGGTAGCAAATCTGGTCAAGGCTTTTACAAAAAAGTAAAAAACAAAGACGGTTCTAGCGAAATTAAATCCTTGGATTTAAATACCATGGAATATCGTGAAAAAGAAAGTCCACGTTTTGAATTGATGAATAAGACTAAATCGATTGACAATGTTGCAGACCGTTTCCCTATACTAATTGAAGACGATAGCAAAGCAGGAAAATTCTTCCGTAAAAACTTTGCCGCTCTGTTTGCTTATGTACAAAACAGAATTCCTGAAATTTCTGATGAATTATACAAAATTGACGATGCAATGAAAGCTGGTTTTGGCTGGCAACATGGACCTTTCCAAATTTGGGATGCCGTTGGATTAGAAAAAGGAATTGAATTGATGAAAGAGGAAGGTTATGATGTAGCCGAATGGGTGCAAGATTTATCATCTTCTAATCAAAAATCATTTTACACAGTAAAAGAAGGCAATACCTATTATTACGACATTCCTAAAAAAGAACAAACCAAAATACCAGGTCAGGATGCATTCATTATTCTAGATAACATTCGCGAAAGCAAAAAAGTTTTCGAAAATAAAGGCGTATCCGTTCAAGATTTAGGCGATGGAATTTTAAATGTAGAATTTAGAAGTAAAATGAATTCCATTGATGGAGATGTCCTAAACGGTTTAAACCATGCCATTGATTTAGCTGAAAAAGAATATCAAGGATTGGTGGTTTCTAATAACGGACAAAACTTCTCTGTAGGAGCCAATATCGGAATGATATTTATGTTTGCTGTAGAGCAAGAATATGAAGAATTAAATGCAGCTATTAAGTATTTCCAAGATACCATGATGCGCATGCGTTATTCTTCAATACCAACTATTGCTGCACCACATCAAATGGCATTAGGTGGTGGTTGTGAATTGAGCTTACATGCAGATAAAGTAGTAGCTTCAGCAGAAACATACATTGGTTTAGTTGAATTTGGAGTAGGTGTAATTCCAGGTGGTGGCGGTTCTAAAGAAATGACACTACGTGCTGCACAAACCTTCCAAAAAGATGATGTAGAATTGAATAGACTACGAGAACATTTCTTAACGATAGGAATGGCGAAAGTGGCCAAGTCTGCTCACGAAGCTTACGACTTAAATATCCTTCAAAAAGGAAAAGACATCGTGGTGGTTAACGATAATAGAAGAATTGCAACTGCTAAAAAACACGCCTTATTAATGGCAGAAAGTGGTTATACCAAACCGGTAAAAACCAACAATGTAAAAGTTCTTGGTCGTCAAGCATTAGGAGCATTTTTAGTAGGAACAGACCAAATGATGGCGGGAAAATACATCAGCGAACACGATAAGAAAATAGCTAATAAACTGGCTTATGTAATGTCAGGTGGAGATTTATCTGCACCAAGCATGGTGAGCGAGCAATATTTACTAGACTTAGAAAGAGAAGCCTTCTTGTCGCTGTGTGGTGAAAGAAAAACATTAGAACGTATTCAACACATGATTAAAAAAGGGAAACCGTTGAGAAACTAAATTTTTAATTCTGAATTTTAAATTTTAAATGATGAAAAAGAATCTAATTGCAGATAAAACATTTGATTTTGCACTTCAGATTATTGATTTAACTTTTAAATTGAAAGAACAAAAAGAATTTATAATTTCTACTCAACTTTTAAAATCAGGAACAAGTATAGGAGCTAATGTGGAAGAATCAATCGCAGCACAATCAACAAGAGATTTTATTGCTAAGTTATCTATTTCAGCTAAAGAAGCAAGGGAAACTAGATATTGGTTAAGATTGCTTCAGAAATCTAATTTAACTTCACTTGATGTTGAATATCATTTAGATGAAATAGAACAGATAATAAAAATTTTGACTAAAATTATTTTGACAACACAGTCAAAAAATCAATAATTTAAAATTGAACTTATGAAGACAGCATATATAGTAAAAGGATACCGTACAGCAGTAGGAAAAGCAAATAAAGGCGTTTT
>CBFIGU010000114.1:0-6705 GCA_965662165.1 Psychroflexus sp. | reverse complement strand
TTAATATGGCACCACCAATACCGAAACCACCAATAATACGCGCAATAATAAATTCAACATAATCTGTAGCTAAGGCTGACCAAAGTGCAGAAACCGTGAATAAAACAGCAGTAGTAATAAGGATTTTTTTTCTTCCAAATTGATCGCTTAACGGACCGGCTGAAATATTTCCTGCCATGGCCCCAAAAATGACACAACCTACCGAAAAGCCGAGCTCCCAATCGGTCATGTTGAAGTAATCGTCGATCCCAGCAACAGCACCTGAAATTACAGCACTATCAAAACCCAATAAAAAACCACCTAAAGCAACTACAAAACTGATAAAAATGGTATAGGTTTTTTTCATGCCAATGTTGCTTCAGTTATGAAAAATTGATTATTAAATTATTTTTTGAATTCGTGTTTTACCCAATCTACTTCCATAACCCATTCATCTTCTTCCATTGGTGAATCTGTAATTTTTGCAAAATTTAAAATAGCAAACATAGGTTCTGGATAACTATCGCCTTCTCCTACGTTTCTATAAATCTCTTCGCCATCTACACGATAAACTAAATCACTTCCTTCCCATTCTACAGAATATTCGTGAAATTCTTCTAAAGTAACATCAAAATCTCTTCGATGCGTTTGCCAATCGCCTTTATCACATTCGCCTAAACTTTTGATAGCTCCAGTAGTAAAGCGGTTTTTTTGATGATCTCCGTGGTGTTCAAAAATATCTATTTCGCCAGAACCAGTTAATGGCCAACATACATTCTCATCTTCTTCCTGAACGGG
Source organism: Psychroflexus sp. (assembly GCA_965662165.1). Classification (GTDB taxonomy): domain Bacteria; phylum Bacteroidota; class Bacteroidia; order Flavobacteriales; family Flavobacteriaceae; genus Psychroflexus. Next base: position 5,928 of record CBFIGU010000114.1, on the reverse strand, counting down.
TGGCTCGTTATTTTGAGCTCCTAATAACCACCAAGCCGGGAACATGCTTGGTTTTCCACTCGATTGTAATTTCAATCTAGCTGTCCACTTTCCTTTAATGAATTCTTTTTTGTTTTTAGAAGCTATTCTACCCGCGACATATTCAGTTTCAGGATGCATTTCCCCGAACTTATCTAGATTATCACAAGCAATTTTTTTATCTAATTTAACGACTTTGATTTTTAGAGTCCCATCGCTTACTTCTCGGGTTCCAAAATCTCCATCGGGTACATAACATTGTTTTTCATTATTAACCCAAAGACGCTGATCTTGCCAATTCTCTGTATTAAAAGTTTCAAATTCGTCTAAAAAATCAACTTCCCATAGGTCGGCAGATGCTGATTTTTCATTTTCTTCAGTAGTGTTTTCTGTATTTTCTTTCTTCATTTCTTTAGTTTCTGATTTGCACGAGGCCAACAGCAATAATAGGCTTAACAAACTAAATAAATAACTGGCATATACTTTTTTCATCATGTTATAATTTTAAACAAATTCAAGTTAGTTAAGCATCTAAGTTACAAACAAAATTTGGATTTAAAATGACTTAGAAGCAGGGTACTTCTAAAAGCTGAAAAGACAAAATCAATTAAAAAAAATAATTCCTGAAAAAAATTGCTAAATAATTATAATCATCTATATAGAATACTTATTAATTAACAAAAGCTATTGTTAAAATTTAAATTTAGTGTTATATTTAAACATCCATAATACATCGCTGATTATGAATGATGTACTTTTTAACATTAACCCTTTACCTACTTGGATTTACGATGCTAATACCTTGGAAATATTAGATGCGAATAAATCAGCTATCGGTTACTTTGATACTTCCAAAACTAAGCTTCTTGAACTCACATTAAAAGATTTGATGCCTAAAGAAGAAGTTAAAAAACTTTCTAGTTTTCATTCCAATATCAAAAACAAGAAAGAATTCAACTTAAAAACTTCACTTCTTCGAAAAAAGGACAATGCTTTAATAGATTGTGTGTTTCATGGTCATGAAATAGATTTTAATCAAAAAAAAGCAATTTTATTGGTTTGTAAAGACATTTCTGAAAAAAGAGAAAATGATAAAATAGTATTACAAAGCGAAAAACGTCTTCAATCTTTAGTAGAAAGTTCTTTTGATTTAGTTGGTATTATAAATGAAGAAGGATATTATACTTACATGAGTCCTTCTAGTTTAGCTGTAAGTGGAATTAAACCAGAAGATTTTATAGGAAAAAGCGCTTTTGCATTCGTTCATCCAAATGATGTGGAAAAAGTGTCCTTGAGCTTAAAAAAAGTGTTAAGTAGTGGTAGAGAAACCATAGCGCCATTTCGTGCTAAAAACCATAAAAATGAATGGCGATGGTTAGAAACAGTACTTACTAATCATTTAGACGACTCAGCAATCAATGGTATAGTTGTTAATACTAGAGATATTACTAAACAAGAAGAAGAGAAGCAAAGATTAAAACTTTTAGAAAGTGTAATTACGCACACTAATGATGCAGTTTTAATAACTGAAGCAGAACCACAGGAAAAACCTGGACCTAAAATTCTTTATGTAAATGAAGCTTTTACTAAAATGACAGGCTATACTGCAGATGAAGTTATAGGAAAAACCCCGAGAATACTGCAAGGACCAGATTCTAACTATAAAGAACTCGCTAAACTAGGTGAAGCTTTAAGAAACTGGAAGTCATACGAATTAACAACCATTAACTACAAAAAAAGCGGAGAACCCTTTTGGATTAATTTTACAGTAAACCCGGTAGCTAACGAAGATGGTTGGTACACACATTGGATTGCGATAGAACGTGATGTAACTGAAAAAAAACATAATGAACAAAAATTATTAGAAGCTAAGCAAAAAGCAGAAAAAAACGAATACGCATTATCTCAAGCCTCTAAATTAGCTAAAATTGGTTACTGGGATCATAATTTTGAAACAAATACATTATCTTATTCAGATTACATACAAGAACTTTATGGCTTAACACCCAAAGATGGTACTTTATCTTATGAAGAAGCCCAAAGCTACTTTGACAAGCCATCTATAGAAAAAATCAATAAAGCAACTGACGAGTTAAAGAAAAATGGTACTTCTTATGATTTAGAGTTAAGAATGATTAATGCTAAAAACCAAGAACTTTTTGTAAGAAAAGTAATTGAGCCTGTATATAATGATAAAAACCAAATTATTGGTAAAAGAGGTGTTTTTCAAAATTTTACAGAAGAAAAACTTCTACAAGAGCTAAATCGAGATGTTGCCAAAATGGTTAAAATTGGTAGTTGGAGCGTAGACTTAACAGAAAATACAGTGTTTTGGTCTAAAGAAGTGCATCAAATACATGAAACTGATCCAAATACTTATGTCCCTACTTTAGAAGATGGAATTAATTTTTATAGAAAAGATTTTCACGAATTAGTTAAATCTTCTATAGAAAACACTATAAAAACAGGAGAAGGCTGGGATTTTGAAGCAGTCATTGTAACAGCTAATAAAAATGAAATATGGATTCGATCTTTAGGTAATGCAGAATATACTGATGGCAAATGTATTCGAATATATGGTGGTTTTCAAGACATAAATTACAGAAAGCAATATGAGAACAGACTAATAAACTTATCCCAAAACTTACCTGGCATTGTCTACCAATATCAAATTAATCCTGATGGTACAGATAAATTAAATCATATAAACGGTAGAGTTCAAGAAATATGGGGCTTTACCGCAAAAGAGCTAATAGAAGACATGAGCCTAGCCTGGAAACAAATTGAAGCAAGTGGTGAAATTGAAAACGTAAAAGAAACCATTAATAAAGCAATTGAAACTAAATCTAGATGGCAGTGTCAGTTTAGATATATCATGCCAACTACTGGTAAGATTAGAACTCACTTGGGGTTAGGCTCTCCAACATTTTTATCAGACGGTACAATTATTTTCAACTCAATAATACTTGACATTAGCCAGCCAGCTAGAGATAAAGTCCTGCTTGAGCAAACTAATCAAGCAGCAAGAATTGGTAGTTGGGAAATGGACCTAACAAAGCAAGATGATAGTATGTATTGGTCTCCAATGGTTAAAGAAATTGTTGAGTTAAATAGTAATGAAGCCACTACTTTAACCAAAGCAATTGATTTTTGCACCGAAGAAAGTAAAGAAAAAATAAAGAAAGCTGTAGATCTTTTAATTACTCAAGGAATTGATTTTGATTTAGAGTTACTTCTAATTACAAGAAAAGGAAAAAAAGTTTGGGTCAGAGCCATTGGTTCAAGAGAAATGATTAATGGTAAGCCTATAAAAATTTATGGAAGTTTTCAAGATATTAATGAGAAGAAACTTGCTGAATTAGAACTACAGAGAAGCTTAAAAACATTAGAAGATTATAAATTTTCTTTAGATCAATCTGCTATCATTGGCATTACAGATCATAAAGGAATTATTACATCGGTTAACGATAACTTTTGTAAAATTTCAGGATATACAAAAGATGAATTAATAGGTAAAACACATCGAATTGTCAAATCAGATTATCACAGTAAAGAATTCTACAGCGAGCTTTGGAAAACGATTACTCGCGGTCAGGTTTTTCGAGGACAAATTAAGAATAAAGCTAAAAATGGAAAACATTATTGGGTAGATGCTACAATTGTACCCTTTCTAAACGAAAAAGATAAACCAAAACAATATTTAGCTATACGCTTCGACATTACAAAACGTAAACTGGCTGAACAAAATTTGGTTGCAACGAAGAAGCGTTTAGAGCTTGCAACTACTTCAGCTAAAATGGGAATTTGGGATTGGGATATTGTAAACGATAAGTTAACTTGGGATGACAAAATGTACCAACTATATGGTATTGAAAAGGACGATTTTGGAGGTGCAGTTAGTGCTTGGAAAAATGGACTTCACCCAGATGATGCTGAAAAAGCAATTACGAATTTAAATGATGCCGTTGCTGGAAAACGTGATTTTAATATTGTATTTAGGGTAGTTTGGCCAGATAAGTCAATTCATTACATAGAAGGGCATGCCATTGTATCTAGAGACAAAGATGGTAATGCGTTAAGAATGATTGGGAGTAATTTCGATATTACAGACCGCAAAAGAGCAGAAGAAAAAATTCTATTAGCAAATGAACGGTTTGAAAAAGTAACTGAAGCAACAGATGATGCTATTTGGGATTGGGATATCGTAAATGATCACTTTTACCGCTCTAATAACATTACTGAATTTTTTGGTGAATCAGCTTTAAAGTTAATGAGCAGAAAAGATTTTTGGAGCGATAAGTTTCATCCAGAAGATATCGATAAAATTAAATATAGTTTAGATAAAGCATTAAACAATCCTGAAACAAACAAATGGAAGCAAGAGTATCGTATTTTTAACGATGTAGGCAAAATGCTTTATGTAATAGACCAAGGTGTTATTATAAGAGATAAAAAAGGAAAAGCCATAAGAATGGTTGGTGCAATGGCAGATTTAACAGAGCAAAAGAAATCTGATGAAGAAAACAGGTTTCAAGCTAGCTTATTAAAAACCATTGGGCAAGCAGTTGTCGCAACAGATTTAAATGAAAAAATTATTTATTGGAATAATGCAGCAGAAGCAATATATGGTTGGAAAGCTGAAGAAGCCTTAGGTAAAAAAGCTAGTATATTAACACCAACAGATACTAATGAAATAAAAATAAAAGAAATATTATCCACTCTCAAAAAAGGAGAATCATGGTCTGGTGAATTTGTTGTTCAAAGAAAAGATAAAACCAAGTTTCCAGTTCGTGTTTCAAATGCACCATTAATGGATGAAAATAACAATTTAATCGGTATGATTGGTATTTCATCAGACATAACTAAAGAAGTTGAAAGTAAAGAGCTACTTAAACAGCATACAGAAAACCTAGAACGCTATAACGAAAAATTAAAAGAAATAGCTTGGACACAGTCTCATGTGGTTCGTGCGCCGCTAGCCCGAATTTTAGGAATCATTAATTTAATTGAAATACATAAAGGAGATATAGAAGAGCTATTAAGTTTATTAGACCATCTAAAAAAATCTTCACAAGAAATGGATGAAATAGTTAGTAAAATAGTAAAAGAAGCCAACGAAATTGATAATTAGATTTTTCTTACATTAGGAATTTAATCCTTTGGCTAAACCTACATCAAAATACTTTTTTATGTATTCATTATTCTAAACTAAAATGCTTAAGCGTTTACTCCTTGTAAAAGCAAGAAAGATAAGGACATAAAAAAACGGATTGTGAGTAAACAATCCATTGAATTTGTGATTGTTAAGAAAAGTAGCGGGAACCTACCTTTCTGTTCAACTCCGGCAGGCAAGCTGCCACCCTTCGGCTAAGATTCTTTTCAATTAGAATAAACTTCTCGCCCAACAAGAGTTTAAGCGTAATTTTGGACAAAAAAAAGAGCTAGCATTTAAGTTAACTCTTCCTTGTAGACACTCTTGACAAAAAGTCTAACTCTTTGATGTCTGAAATAGAAAAACTTAATCAGTTAAATCAACTTTAAGTAGAAGTCATTATTAAATTTTCCGAAGCAAAAAGTAAAATGCGAATTTCATGGTACAAAATTCATAAGTGATACAAATAGATATAAAACTAATTAAATAACTAAATTAAAATGTTACAATAGTTATGATATCAAATAGCATAAGCATATTATAAAAAACTTATATGAGCTCTTTTTCCTCTAATGATTCTTTCAATTGATAATGATTTCCCCAGAATCTATCTTTAATTTTTTGAATAACTTCATCATATTCTGGATGACTTCTCAAGGATTTCATAAGTGGATCCTCTTCAAGAAACAATAAAATCCAATATTGGAAACCATTTTGTTTACTAAATTTATCGTAAGCTTCTACAGCTTTATCTGGCA
>CBFIGU010000113.1:0-6719 GCA_965662165.1 Psychroflexus sp. | reverse complement strand
AACATCAACAGGAAGTTTGCCTATTGGTTCATTAAGTTCAGGAAATCAATTGCCCGCTTTAGCTACAGTTGCTAATAATTACAGTTTTGTAGCTAATCCGTATCAAGCTGTAGTCGATTTTAATTTAGTAACCAAGTCAAATTTGGTTGATTTTATCTACGTTTGGGATGCGGCTATTGCAGGCACCAATGGAAATGGTGGCTTTGTTACCGTAGAAGTTTCAACAGGTAATATAACCGCTCCTAGTCCGAGTAGTTCAGCAGCTACTAATTATTTAGCTCCAGGGCAAGCTTTCTTTGTACAAAACAATGCAACAGGAAATGGAAGCATCACTTTTGATGAAGCAGATAAAACCAATGCACAAACTCAACCTAGTATATTTAGTACCTATTCCAATTTTTACATCAACTCAAGATTATACAAAACTTCAAGTTTTATAAATGGAGAGATGGAAAGTGACGCAATAGGCTTGCGTTTTAGTGAAAACTATACCACTTTAGGCAGTGATGAAGATGCTGGTAAACTTGGAAATCAAGGAGAGAATTACGCGATACTCAACAACGGTTTACGTTCTATAGATAAACAAAACTTGCCTGTAGATGGTCATGAAGTTGAACTCATTAGCATCAATTATCAAACCGATAATTACACGCTTTGGTTTGATTATGAAAATAAGCCTGAACAAATCAGTGTATTTTTAGAAGATACTTATTTAGACACGCAAATAGAACTTAGCAACACCATTACAACTTATGACTTTACAGTAGATCAAAATATTCCTGAAAGCATTAGCCCTTATCGATTTAAACTCATTTTTGATAATGAAACTTTAAGTGATACTGATTTTACTAAAGAAAATTATACCATTTACCCCAATCCAACTACAGATGCTATTTTTATAAAAGGCATAACAACTCAAGCCGAAATAAGAGTTTACAATGTATTGGGTAAAAAAGTATTACAAACTCAAGTTCAAAATGCAGAAGAAGCGATTGATTTACATCAACTAGAAGCTGGGGTTTACCTTGTAAAAGTAGAAGGCGGAGAAATTAACTTCACTCAAAAAATGATTAAAAAGTAATCAAATGAAAAAACAATTAGCGACGGATTAACTAACCCGATGCGAAAAGCAGTACTTTTAGGAGTGCTGCTTTTTTTGTATGATTTAACCAATTTGATTTCAGATTTATTCAATTTAGTCTTTTGTATTTTGTCGAAAGCTCAAAAAAGCTGTATTTTTCACTAAAATTTTGAAAGATGATTAAAAAGGTAGTAGCAAACGCTCAAGAAGCCTTAGAAGGTGTTCAGGATGGAATGACTTTTATGTTGGGTGGTTTTGGCTTAAGCGGTATTGCAGAAAATAGCATAGCAGAATTAGTACGCAGAAACGTAAAAAATGTTACCTGTATATCTAACAATGCAGGTGTCGATGATTTTGGCTTGGGATTATTGCTTCAAAAAAAGCAAATCAAAAAAATGATTTCGTCTTACGTAGGCGAAAATGCTGAATTTGAACGCCAAATGCTTAGTGGCGAACTAGAAGTAGATTTAATTCCACAAGGAACACTAGCCGAACGATGCCGGGCTGCTCAAAATGGAATTCCTGCTTTTTATACTCCTGCAGGTTACGGAACCGAGGTAGCCGAAGGAAAAGAAGTACGCGAATTTAATGGCAAACCACACATCATGGAACACGCTTTTGAAGCTGATTTTGCTTTTGTAAAAGCTTGGAAAGGAGACGAAGCTGGAAACTTGATTTTTAAAGGAACTGCCAGAAATTTTAATCCCAACATGTGTGGAGCAGCAAAAATAACGGTAGTTGAAGTAGAAGAATTAGTTAAGCCAGGCGAATTAGACCCCAATTTTGTGCATATACCAGGAATTTTTGTTTCACGAATTTACCAAGGAAAAAATTACGAAAAACGAATTGAGCAACGCACGGTGAGAGAAGTTAACTAGTTAATTTGAAAATGATTCAATTTGAAGATTTGATAATGTGGAAATTTGAAAATGATGTATTGCGGCAATGATTTAGTTTGGAAGTTGAAATGTGAAAATGAATTAGTGTAGCAGTGTAGCAATGATTCAATTTATAGATTTGAAAATGTGGAAATTTGAAAATGAATCAATCAGTAATTTATTAATTTAAAGAATGAGAAATGATAAAGAGAATCCAATAGTAAAATTAACTTTCAAATTTTCTATAGAAATTATAGCTTTTTCTGAAAAACTAAGGCAGCTAAATAAATTTGAAATGGCTTCTCAATTGTTTAGAAGTGGAACATCTATTAGTGCAAATATAAGAGAAGCTCAAAACGCAGAAAGTAAAGCCGATTTTATTCATAAATTTAAAATTTCTGCAAAAGAAGCAGACGAGACAGAGTATTGGTTGGAGCTTTGTAAGACATCTGAACATTATCCAAATCCTGAAACTAACCTTATCAAAGATTTACAAACAATCATAAAAATTTTAAGTAAAATTATTTCATCAACCAAGAAATCATAACTATCAAATTTTCAAATCAAAGAATTTTCAAATTAATACTATGTTAGACAAAAACGGAATAGCAAAACGCATAGCGAAAGAAGTAAAAGACGGATATTACGTAAACTTAGGAATTGGAATCCCAACACTAGTGGCCAATTTTGTAAGAGACGATATTGAAGTCGAATTTCAAAGTGAAAACGGGATTTTAGGCATGGGTCCGTTTCCTTTAGAAAACGAAGTTGATCCCGACTTAATCAATGCAGGAAAACAAACCATTACCGCTAGACCTGGAGCTAGTTTCTTCGATTCTTCCATGAGTTTTGGTATGATTCGTGGGCAACACGTAGATTTAACCATCTTAGGCGCCATGGAAGTTTCACAAGAAGGCGATATTGCCAATTGGAAAATTCCAGGCAAAATGGTAAAAGGAATGGGTGGCGCCATGGATTTAGTAGGATCTGCTGAAAATATTATTGTTGCCATGATGCATACCAACAAAGCTGGTGCTTCCAAATTACTCAAGTCTTGTTCCTTACCCTTAACAGGGGTTAAGTGTGTAACTAAAATTGTAACTAATCTGGCAGTTTTAGAAGTGGTAGATGGTAAGTTCAAATTACTAGAACGCGCACCCGGTGTAAGTGTAGAAGATATTAAAAAAGCTACCGAAGGTGAAATGATTATTCCAGACCATGTGCCAGAAATGAAACTATAAGTTTTATATTGACAAATTGCCTAATTTCAACCTTACATTACTTTACATGAAAAAAATATTTATAACACTGATGCTTTTGATTTTGTTTTACGAAGCAAAAGCACAAAAAGCACCAATTCAAGACGACTTTGCACATACCTATTCCATTGTAGCTTTCGATGAAAAATCAGGCGAAATGGCAGTTGGCGTTCAAAGCCATTGGTTTGCTGTGGGAAAGGTCGTGCCTTGGGCAAAAGCTGGCGTAGGTGTGGTAGCAACTCAATCTTTTGTTAATGTAGATTACGGCATTGAAGGACTCAAATTAGTAGAAAGCGGAGCAAAACCTAACGAAGCTTTTAAAGAATTGATGAGCAAAGATGAAGGTGCCGCTTTTAGGCAAGTTGCCATCATGAATAATCTTGGAGAAGTCTTTGCATTTACAGGAGAACAATGTATTGCTGAAGCATCTCATTTTGTAGGCAAAAACTTTTCTGTTCAAGCCAATATGATGGCCAATAGTAAAGTGGTCCCCGCAATGGTTGAAGCCTATCAAACTAATAATGATTTGCCTTTAGCTGAACGCGTTTTAGCAACATTAAAAGCTGCACAAGATGCAGGTGGCGATATTCGTGGTATGCAATCTGCTGCATTAGTTGTAGTAGACTCTAAAATTAGCGATGGGATGAAACCAGAAGTCAAAAAAATAGATTTACGCGTAGATGATGCTGCTCATCCTTTAGATGAGCTAGAACGCTTATTGGTGGTGCATCGCGCATATGAATTTATGAATGAAGCTGATGTAGCACTAGAGAAAAAAAACTTTAGTAAAGCACTTGATTTATATCTAGAAGCTGAAAAACTGCAACCTGAAAACATAGAAATTCAATTTTGGAAAGCGCTAGCCATGATGCAATCTTCAGAAAAAGAAAAAGGCATCCGTAACATGAAAAAAATTATTAGCAAACATCCTAATTGGCAGCATTTGTTATACAGATTGGTTCAAGTTGATGTGGTTCCACTTACTCGAGAAGATTTAATGGTTTTTGAACAATAGAGAGCTAAAAAAAGTCGCCGATGCACTAATTTACACAAATTATTAGTGTTCATTCGTGTATTCGTGGCAAGTAAAATCGATAAAGAATTAATTGAAAAAAGAAGCCACTTATGCACTAATCTAAACGAATTGTTATTAATTGATATTCGCGTTTATGTGGTAATATTTATATTGAATATAAAATATGAGTAGAGACTTAATTTACAAAGAAGAAAGCTACAAAATAATTGGTAAGTGCATGGAAGTGCATAATGAATTAGGTCATGGATTTTTAGAAATTGTTTATAAGGACGCCTTAGAATTGGTATTTAGACAGGATGATCTTTTTTATGAAAGAGAGAAACCATATGAAGTATATTTTAGAAACATTTTGCTTCCTCATAAATTTTATGCAGACTTTGTTGTGATGGATAAAATTATTCTTGAAATAAAATGCGCAACTGGAATTGCAGATGAACACATTGCTCAAACCATAAATTACTTAAAAGTTTCAGGAAATAAACTTGGGCTTTTGGTTAATTTTGGAAGGGGTAAACTAGAATATAAAAGAATAGTCTATTAATGATTGATTCAAAAAAACACAGCTTTATTCGTGCTCATTCGTAAATCCGTGGCTATTAAATTAAATGAAGAATAATTTATTAAAGATGCCACTAATTCACTAATACACACAAATAATTATTAGTTTGTGTTTTTATGTCTGTAGTAAGAGAAATAAATAAAGGATTAATTGAAAAAAGAAGTCACTAAATCAATACTTTACGCGATACATAATTAGTGAAAATTCGTGAATCCGTGGCAACAAATAAAAAATAAAATCATAATACTTATGAAATATAAATACAGCATAATTTCAATCGCTTTTTTAATAATAAGTGCAATTTCTTACGCACAAAATTCTACTTTAAGTGTTGAGAAAATCATGCAACACCCGAGTTGGATGGGTATTTCTCCTGAAAATATTCAATGGAGCGAGCAAGGAGACATAATCTATTTTCAAGATAGAAATAGCAAGCCTGAAGACGACTCTATTTTTATGTTCAGTGGTAAAAATTTCAAAAAACTACAAAAAATAAGTAGAAACAATAAAAAAGAAACCGTTTCAAGTTATGCTTCGTATAGCAAGGATGGCAAGCAGAAATTAAAAACAAATGCTAATCAACTTATCATTTACAATATCGCTAATGGTCAATCAAAAACTATTTTAGAATTAGACTCAAGAATTCGAAATGCAAAATTTATTTCAGACCAAAGTATAAGTTTTCAAATGAATGGAAATTTGTTTCTATTCAATTTAAGTAATTCCACTTTAAAAAAATTGACTCAACTTGAAAAAGGAAAAAGACCTTCTCAAAACAGCAAAGAAAAAAGTGAAAACGAAACTTGGGTAGAAAATGAAAATTTACAACTTTTAGCTGAAGTAAAAGCCAAAAAAGAAGCAGCAGAAGAAATACAAAAGCAACGAACAAAAAATGAAAAATCTTTTACATTTTATCAGGAAAATAAACGCCTTAGAAATTTAGAATTATCTCCAAATCTTGAACAGGTTTATTTTTCATTACGCTTGCCAAGTAAAAATAAATCGACCATGGTACCTGATTTTGTAGATGCATCTGGTTTTACAGAAGAACTGGCAACTCGTGCTAAAGTGGGGCAAAAACCCGCTACAGAAGAATTGTATGTATACGATTTAATACAAGATACCGTGTTTCAAATTGAAACATCTACTTTGCCAGACTTAGAAAAGTTACCCAAATTCACGCAAGATTACCCAGATAAAGATTGGAGTGATTGGAAGAGAACTCTTCAATTTTCTGAAGTAAAGTTTTCTGAAAATGGAAATTTTGCAGTAGTTGATATTCGCTCAAACGACAACAAACACCGTTGGATTTGCAAAATCAATCCAAAAACAAAAAGCCTAGAAGTGATTGACCATCAACACAATGAAGCTTGGTTAGGTGGTCCAGGAATCAATGCTTACGGTAGTTATGCCACTTGGGGTTTTATTCCGAATCGTAATGAAATCTATTTTCAGTCAGAAGAAACCGGCTACTCGCATTTGTATACGTTCAATTTAGAAACCAACATCAAAAAAGCTTTAACTTCTGGAGATTTTGAAGTTTTTAATCCTATCATTTCAAAAAATGCAAAGTATTGGTATTTTACCTCTTCTGAAGAAGGTTCTGGAGTAAGGCATTTTTACAAAATGAAGCTAGATGGAAGCCAAAAACAACGTCTTACTTCAATGAATGGAAGCAACTTGGTTACGCTTTCGCCAGATGAAAAACACTTGGCTATTTTACATTCAACTGCCAATCAACCTTGGGAATTGTATCTGAAAAAAAATTCGGCAAAAGCAAAACCTGTTCAATTAACCAATGGCGTTTCAACTGAATTTGAAGCTTATCCATGGAAAATTCCAGAGTTCATCAACTTTACAGCTTCAGATGGCGCTTCAGTAAAAGCCCGATTATACTCGCCTAAAG
>CBFIGU010000112.1:0-6795 GCA_965662165.1 Psychroflexus sp. | reverse complement strand
CATGGGCGAGCGTTCCCGATCAGCAATTTTTTGAAGTCTTAGACTTGCATCTTCTGGAAGAACTAAGCCCATGCGTTCTTGGGATTCGTTACCAATAATTTCTTTTGCAGAAAGCGTAGGATCGCCAATGGGAAGTTTAGAAATATCTATTTTACCACCGGTTTCTTCAACTAATTCACTTAAGCAGTTTAAATGACCGCCGGCACCATGATCATGAATAGAAGTAATTGAATTTTCTTCACTTTCTATCATACCGCGTATGGCATTTGCTGCTCTTTTTTGCATTTCAGGATTAGAACGTTGGATGGCATTTAATTCGATACCACTACTAAATTCTCCTGTATCTGCAGAAGATACGGCTGCTCCGCCCATACCAATTCGGTAATTATCGCCACCTAAAATTACAATATCTTCGTCTTCTTTCGGAATGGCTTTAAGGGCTTGATTTGCCTTGCCGTAGCCAATACCGCCTGCCAACATTATTACTTTATCGAATCCGAGGTATTTGTTATTCTCACTATGTTCAAAAGTTAAAACCGAACCACAAATTAGCGGTTGACCAAACTTATTACCAAAATCTGATGCACCGTTAGATGCTTTTATTAAAATATCTAGTGGAGTTTGGTATAACCATTTTCTGGCAGGAAATGCGTTTTCCCAATCTCGGTCTTCGCTTAAACGTGAATAACTGGTCATGTAGACTGCAGTTCCTGCTAAAGGCAATGAGCCTTTTCCGCCAGCTAAACGATCTCTAATTTCGCCACCACTTCCTGTAGCCGCACCATTAAAAGGCTCTACAGTTGTTGGGAAATTATGGGTTTCTGCTTTTAGAGAAATGACTGATTCAAAATTAGTATTTATATAAAAAGAAGCTTCATCTGGTCTAAATGGGGCAAATTGTTCTAGTACTGGACCTTTTATAAAAGCGACATTGTCTTTGTATGCGGAAACAATAGAATTGGGATGAGTCTCCGATGTTTTTTTGATGAGTTTAAATAAAGATTCTTTCTTTTCTTCACCATCAATAATAAAGGTTCCGTTGAAAATTTTGTGTCTACAATGTTCAGAATTCACTTGTGAAAATCCAAAAACTTCAGCATCGGTTAAAGGTCGTTCTAGCCTTTTTGCCAATTTTTCTAGGTAGCTTACTTCTTCTTCACTTAAAGCTAAACCTTCTTGCTGGTTGTAAGCTGAAATATCTAGAATGGGTTTTACATTTTCTGGCGTAATGTGAATATCGAATATCTCTTGATTCAATTCTGGGTAAGCTTGAAAAAGCATTGGGTCGAAGGTTTCTTCCTTTTTCAAAATTCTGAATTCTTCAATACGTTGGATATCTACAATACCCATGTTTTGTGTAATTTCTACCGCATTGGTAGACCAAGGTGTAATCATAGCCGCTCTTGGACCTACAAAATTCCCTGAAATTGATTTTTCATCAATAAACTTTGCATCACCAAAGAGCCATTTTAATTTTTTGATGGTTTCATAGTCTGGTCTATTTTCAGATTGAACGCAGTAGTAGTGGAGAGTTTCAGTTTGAAAGAAATGAATCATTACACAAAAATTGAAAATTTTTTATGCGTTCAAAAATACAATAAATTGAGTATAAAATTGGTATTTTACAATATATCTGTTTTTTAAATCATACGGCTTTAATCTAAAAAATTTGACTTATTATTCATTAAGATAAATTTAAAGTAGAAATATTACTACTTTTTGAGTTTTACACTTGAAAAAGTAATAAATTTACTTTGATTTTCTTTACCAATGATTACGAATATTAAATCTCATCTACCAGAATTTTTGGTGAATTCGCTTCAGTTGTATGTTGTGGTAACCGATTTGGAAGGAAAGTACTTGTACACTAATAATACCTTTAAGACTGTATTTAATTTTTTATCTAACGATTTAATTGGTGAAGATTTTGCAGCTTCTGTTTGGCACGAAGATATTCAGCTTTGCATTGATTCTTCGGTTTATTGCATTGAAAACCCTGACGAGTCTAAGCTTTTGAAAATTAGGAAGCCAAAAAATGATGAAGGTCAATTCTTTTGGACTTCATGGGAGTTTTCTGCTTTTAAAATTAATAGCGAAGTAAAAGGAATATTATGTGTTGGTTTTGATTCGACCAAAGAAGTTGAGTTAACTAATATGCTTCGCTACGAAAGCAACCGACTTAAAAATTTTATTGAAAGTTCTAATCAAATATCTATTTTGATGGATTTGAACTTTATTGTTTTAGACTTTAATACGTTGGCTGGAGAAGAAGTGAAAACTCACATGAATGAACCTTTGCAAAGAGGATTAGATATGAGGGGTTTCATTGTAGATAATTATAAGGAAGGTTTTAGATTAGATTTTCAAAAAGCTAAATTAGGATTAGAATCGAAGAGAAAAATAGAAATACATTATGATTCTGGTAAAAATATATGGTACCAGATTAGTTTATACCCAATTGTTAATGAACAGAATGAAGTAGTACAAATACTTTTAAGATCTCAAGATGTAACTGAACAAGTCTTTGCAGAACAGGAAATTGCATTGCAAAGAAAACGCATTAATGAAATTGTATGGTATCATTCTCATGTAGTCCGCTCGCCTTTATCTAATATTTTAGGGCTTGTAAACTTAATGCTTGAAAATAAAAATAACTTAAGTGAAGAAGAAATAGATTACATACTTAAATCTATCGGAAAAGAAAGTAAAAGGTTGGACGAAACCATAAGAGAAAAAGTAAAAAACGCCAGAAGTAAATAAATTATTTACTTTAAATACTTCTTCTTCCGAATCAAATTTATGGAGTAGGACACTCCACCAACAAAAAGTAAACCGCTAACCAATAATACAAGTTTCCAACTATTTTTCGTGTTTTCAATTTTTGTTGAATCAAGTTTTGGGAGCTGCACAGATTTAGTTCTTAGTTTTACTAAATCTTCATCACCTAAAAGGTAATTAGCCACATTCATTAAAAAACTTTTATTACCGTATACATTTCCTGTGTATCTATCGAAGCCAAGCTCTTGTACTTTTCCTTTTCTAATTTCATTTTTAATCACATCTCCATCAGCAATAAATACTTGTTGTGTTACTTTGCTTATTTCTATATGCTCACTATTAGAGAACGGTAGCACTCGATTTTGGTAGAGCGACTTAAAACTTCCTTCTACCCATCCGGCAAGAACTTGTGTGCCAGCATTATATTCTTCAGGATTCACTTCATCTTGAACTTGGC
Organism: Psychroflexus sp.; assembly: GCA_965662165.1. Lineage (GTDB taxonomy): Bacteria > Bacteroidota > Bacteroidia > Flavobacteriales > Flavobacteriaceae > Psychroflexus. The sequence continues at coordinate 3,560 of CBFIGU010000112.1, read as the reverse complement.
TCAATTTTATCTCTTTCGGTGCTCCTTCTAGTTTGGTAAGGTTTGAAGACTTTAACAAGGGAATTTGATTGATTTGCTCACGTTCTAAAAATTCAATAACATTCGCAAAATCAAAATGCACTGCATTGATGTTATTTACAGTAGGATGATTACTTGCAGCATCTGCAAGCGGTTCATAAAACCAAGGAAACGGATTAAATTGGGTTTGGCTCCCACTGCCTTGAGCTAAAATTATGGGAGCAGAATATAAATCGTTTACAAGTGTAGGGTTAATGCGTACTCCATAAGTAAAGAATAAGTCGTAAGTATTTAAATCTCTTGGAATAACAACCATAGAACCCGATTGCATTAAGCTATCTTTTTCTGCATTGATTTGCTCTGTAAGCCATATGGCTTTTCCGCCATCCATAATAAATTGGTCAAGACAATATTTTTGAGCTTCAGTGAATTTTTGTGTGGGTTTAGCATCGATTATTAAATCGAATTTTTTAAGCTCACTAAGGGTTTTATTTGGTTCGTTAACTACGGTTTTTAAAGTGAATGGTGCAATTCTATAATATTTACCTAATTCCTGAATGTAATCTGCTAAATAAGCATCTTCTAATTGACCATTGCCTCTTAAAACAGCTACTTTCTTTTCCTTTTCGCGTGTTAGTTTTATTAAAGCATTGGTGATTTGATATTCTAAATTTTGAATGGAACTTTTGATAATCTCTTGCGTACTCGCTCCTAATTTTTTTTGTAAAAGCGGGATTTCCACTTTTTTAGTTCCCATTTTAATTTCGGCCCAAGGAAATATCCAATTTTCTACGGTTTTACCATTTTTAATTTGGTTAAGACGCTCTGGAGTCATTCCTTTTTGAAAAAAACGATTTGCTACTTCTTCAGCTGGTTGACTTGTATTTAATGGGTTGTTGAATCTAAATTTAAGTAGTGGATTGTAAGCTTGGTATTCTTCAAATAAAAATTGAGTTTCCTGTTCAAGTTGTTTGAATTCTGAAGGTAAATCTCCTGATAAGTAAATTTCTGCAACTACCGGTTTATCAATATTTTCGATAAAATTTATACTTGTTTCAGATAAGCTATAGCGCTGGTCTGAAGTAAAGTCAAATCGATAAAAAAATTGGCTCGCCACTAAATTTAAAGTAATAAAACCAAGAATGATATAAACTAAAACTTTCTTTTGCTTTTTCATTCTTCTTGAGATTTTTGAAGTTGATAAACGCAAATAGAAATGATTAAGCTTGTAAAGCTTAAAAAGAAAACAACGTTTCTAGAATCAATTACTCCTCTACTTAAGCTTCTAAAATGTTTACTTAAACTTAAGTATTCTAACGTATTAGCTAGAGTTCCCGAATTAATGGTATAACTTATTTCAGCAAAAGCAAAAAAGCAAATTAAGCTAAAAACTACACCTAACGAAAAGGAAAGTATTAAGTTTTTAGTGAGACTTGAAGCCCATAAGGAAATAGCAGCAAAAGCAAAAATTAATAATAAAAGACCCAAGTACGAACCTGCAATTGCAGAATAATCTAGTGTTTGGGTTTCTTGTACGAGTACACCTAAATAAACGGTATATAAAATACTTGGAATTAAGGCAAGACAAACGATGGCGATAATAGCTAAGAACTTTCCTAAAACCAAACTCAACTTACTTATGGGTTTAGTATATAAAAGTTGTAAGGTTCCAAGTTTTCTTTCTTCGGTAAAGCTTTTCATGCCAATAGCAGGAATTAAAAATATAAAAGCAAATGCAGAAAATTCAAAAAATGGAATTAAGTTGGCATTGCCTGCGTTAAGAATGTTATATCCAGAATCTATTACCCACAAAAACAAAACATTAATAATCCAGTAAAGGCCTAACACAATAAAGCCAATATAATCAGCAAAAAACGTATTGATTTCCTTTTTGAAAATTGCTCTCATATAATTATTTAAGACTTACTAGCTTTTGCACACTCCAAGCTGCAGGTTTAGCGCTAAACTTAACTTTTGTAGAAGACCAAATTTCTTTAAATAAACTAGAATTTCTATATTGGTCTAAGTATTTTTCTTCGCTCCAATACGAATACGTAAAAAAGATATTTTTATTGCTTACATCTTGGTAAAGTTCTAAAAACTGGCAGCCTTCAACATTTCTAATTTTATGCTGGTTAGCTTCAAATAAATCTTGAAATGCTTCAACTTCTTCAGCTTTAAATTCCATTTTTACAATTCTAACTAGCATAATTACTTTCTTTTTCAAAATTAATAGAAACCGTATCAGACAATTTTAGGCCAAACAAAGTAGAAGCACTACCAACGGTATGCGGATTGCTTTTATAAACGGCGAGTTCTAAATATTCTGAGGTGTTAAACAGAGCCAGCTTTTTTCCTTCTTCTTCTCGCTTTTCTTTTGGTAGTTTAAAATTTATGGCTTCACTGTAGGTTTCAAATACCTTATTCAGCTGAATGTTTCGAGCTGAAATTACAAATTTTCTACCTTTACCAACTTCATTAAATTTTTTCTTAGTTACATTACTAACTACATTTCCATAATTATCTATATAAATAATGTGTCCAATAATTTGATTCTTTTTGTCATTAACTATTGGCTCTAAATTTTTTATTTGTTGAATTTTACTAATCGTTTTCCCTATCACTTCTAATGTTCCGCCTCGGCAAATGTGCGCAGCAACTTTTACAAAAACATCTAAAACAGGAAAATTGGTTTCAATACTATTGTGAATATTAATTTCGACAACTTTCTCTGGTTTAATTTCTGAAGCAACTAGCGATAAGATTCCGTTATTGGCACAAATAAAGTAGTGACCGTCTAGAAAAATAGCTAAATGTTTATTTTCTGGAGACAGTTCTGCATCTACACCAATTAAATGTATACTACCCTTAGGGAAATTGTGATAAGCATTTTTAATGATGTAAGCTGCTTCGGTAATATGAAATGGCGATATTTCATGAGAAATATCGATGATGTTTAAGTTGTTTAATTCGCTAAACAAAGCTGCTTTTACGGCCGCAACAGAATGATCTTTATAACCAAAATCTGTAGTTAATGTAATTATGGACATAAATGCTTAATGATTTAGTAAGACTTCACGAAAATTATTTTCGTAATTTTGTAATGCGAATTTAATTATAATGTCTAAAATCTTCCGCTTTTGAACGAACTTATTATCGAACTTTCAGAAATTAATCCACAAGACTTTTTTGGAAAAAACAATGAAAATATTCAACTGATTAAAAAATATTTCCCAAAGCTCAAGATTGTAGCGCGTGGAAACAAAATAAGAGCCTTTGGAGACGATGATTTGTTAGAAGAATTCGATAAGCGTTTTGAAATGATTACCAACCATTTTTCAAAATACAATAGTATAAACGAAAATAGCATAGAACGCATTTTAACCAGCGAAGAAAAAAACGACTTACATACTTCAAAAGTAGCAGACCAAACCATTCTTCATGGTGTTGGTGGTAAGATTATAAAAGCACAAACGCATAACCAGCGAAGGCTAGTTGAAGCCGCGAGCAAAAATGATATGGTTTTTGCTGTTGGACCTGCA
>CBFIGU010000111.1:0-6886 GCA_965662165.1 Psychroflexus sp. | reverse complement strand
CTACTTATTTTCCAAAAGAAAATTGGATAAAATTGCTTCAAAATATTGCGAAAGCTTATATAGAAAACTATGAACAATTAGCAGAAACAGCAGATAAACTTACAGCGGGAATTCAGTCTAAAGATGCGTATGATTTTGCACCAGAAGATTTTACAAGTTTCTCAAAAACCGATTATCAAGATTTGTTTGCTAGTTGGCATCAGTTTTTAGATCAAAAAAATGGAGGGTTTAAAGGTGCACCAAAATTCCCTATGCCAAATTCTTGGCAATTTTTATTGCAATATTACTTTTTCACTCAAAATCATTCATCTCTAGAAGCTCTTCATTTACATTTAGATGAAATGGCAAAAGGTGGTATTTACGACCAAATTGGCGGTGGCTTTGCTCGCTATGCGGTAGATGATAAATGGTTTTTACCACATTTTGAAAAAATGCTGTACGACAATGCACAATTAGTCAGCTTGTATGCCAATGCCTATAAAACCTTGCCAAAAATTCAATATAAATTGCTTATTGAAGAAACCTTAGCATTCACAAAAAGAGAACTTACAAGTGCAACAGGTGGTTTTTATGCTTCGCTGGATGCAGACAGCGAAGGTGAAGAAGGTAAATATTATGTTTGGAAATTAAATGAACTTAAAGACCTAATTGATGCTGAAGATTGGGATTGGTTTAAAAAGTATTACAAGCTTACGGCAAAGGGAAATTGGGAGCATGGTAAGAATATCTTGTACACTACAGAAAGTATAACTGAATTTGCACAACATAACAACTTAGAAGAAAAAGGTTTTGTAGAAAAACTAAAACACTACAAACATAAATTACACCAATTTAGATGGGAACGCGAACATCCTGGATTAGACGATAAAATTCTGACTTCTTGGAATGCGCTCATGCTTAAAGCTTATGTAGATGCATCAACCGCTCTACAAAAAACTGAATATTTAGAAACAGCTGAAAGAAATGCTGATTTTCTTTACAAGAATTTATGGGTAAACAACAAGCTGTTCAGAAATTTTAAAAATGAAAAAGCTACTATTCCAGGTTTTTTAGATGATTATGCTTTTCTAATTGAAGCATTGCTAGCCTTATATCAAGTTAATTTCAAAAAACATTATTTAAACTGGGCATCGGCATTAATTGAAATTTGCATTCGGGATTTTTATGATGAAGAAACCGGTTTATTTTTCTACACTTCTAAAACAGAAGAACAATTAATTGCTCAAAAATTTGAAATGAACGACAATGTTACTCCAGCAGCAAATTCTTCTTTAGCGAAATCTTTATTTTTGGCGGGACATATTTTAGACATAGAATCCTACATAAAAGCTAGCCAGCAAATGCTTATGCATGTAAAACAAAAAATGTTTAAGTCCGGGCCTTATTTTGCCAACTGGTCGGTTTTAAGTGGATGGTTTGCACATCCATTTAAAGAAGTAGCTATTTTAGGAAAAGATGCAGCAAAACTAAATTTCGAACTGCAGAGAGAATACTTTGCGAATGCTGTTTTTATAGGTGGTGAAGAAGAAAATTTAAAATTGCTGGAAGGGAAATTACCAAAAGATGGAAAAAGCAGGTTTTACGTTTGTGAAAATAAAACATGCCAACAACCTACTAGTGATATCGCTCTGGCTAGAGAACAAATCAGAAATATATGAATCAGATTGACTTCTAAAGATAGTATGAAATAACTGAAATTAGATTTAAATTACTTTTAATTTTAAAAGGATCTCTTCAAATTAATCTTCTTTAAACATGCCTATTTTCAATTTACCTTCTGCATTCATTTGAGCTCGGTACATTCCTGGCGTGTTAAACTCCATCACCACATTTCCAAAATGGTCTATCCCAACAATTCCCCCAGCACCACCCAAGTTGCCAAGTTTTTCTTGAATTACAATTTTTGATGCCTGTTCTAAACTCAAATTTTGATATTCCATGAGTGCTGAAATATCATGCGCAACAACACTTCTCATAAAGTATTCGCCATGTCCTGTTGCCGAAATTGCACAAGTTGCGTTATTGGCATAAGTGCCCGCACCAATTATGGGTGAATCTCCAATTCTTCCAAATTTTTTATTGGTCATACCACCTGTAGAAGTTCCCGCAACTAAATTTCCGTTTTGATCTAAAGCTACACATCCTACCGTTCCAAATTTATCATTCTGAATAAATTCATCTTTAAAATAAAATGCTGTTTTTTGGTTTGCTTTGCTTCTTTCTAGAGAAGATTTTTTGGTTTCGGTATGAAAATATTCATTTTCAACAAGCTCTAAACCTTGTAATTCAGCAAAGCTCTCTGCTCCTTTTCCACTTAGCAAAACATGTGGTGAATTCTCCATGACTTCATAGGCTAGATTAATTGGATTTTTAACTGTAGTTACTCCTGCAATAGCACCAGCATTTAAGGTTCCACCGTGCATTATAGATGCATCTAATTCATTAATTCCTTCAGCATTAAAAACAGCTCCCTTTGCAGCATTAAATAATGGAGAATCTTCTAAAATATTTATGGTGCGCATTACTGCTTCTTCGGCATTGCCACCATCAGCCAGAATTTTATGCCCCACTCGTATAGCTTCTTCTAACTTGTCTTCATAAGCTTTTCTAAGTGAATCACTCATCTTATCTTTTAATATTACTCCTGCACCACCATGTAAAGCAATACCAAATTTGGCTTGTTTTTGTTGAAGTTCTTTTACGGTTTCAGATTGATTTTGAACTTGACTTTGGATTTCTTTTTGCTGTTGTTCAGAACAATTGAAAAATAGTATACAGCAAATACATAAAACGTAAATAGATCTCATGAAAATATTTTTTTTTAAAGGTAATTTAATTGTGGAATTCTAAACAAAAGTCTCGCTAAAAAGTTTCAATTTGTTAACATACCAATGCATTTTATTTGCAGTTTGTAGATGTACTTTTGCACGCATTTTTAAAAATAAGAAATGAATTTTAATTTGAAAGAAATTTTTACTGCCGGAATGATTCTGTTTGCAGTAATAGATATTGTTGGCAGTGTACCTATAATTGTAGATTTAAGAAAAAAGGTAGGTCATGTACAAAGTGAAAAAGCTACTATTGTTGCTGGTATTTTAATGATTGCGTTCTTATTTATTGGAGAAAGTATTCTGAATTTAATAGGCATCGATGTCAATTCTTTTGCGGTAGCAGGTGCTTTTATTTTATTCTTCTTAGCTATTGAAATGATTCTAGGTATTCAGCTTTACAAAGATGAAGCACCCGAAACTGCGGCTATTGTTCCCATTGCATTTCCACTTATTGCAGGTGCTGGAACCATGACTACTTTACTATCTATGAAATCTGAATTTGAAACCCAAAATATTATTGCAGCTGTGGTTGTAAACTGCATAATTGTTTATGCAGTGTTAAAATCGACTAAGCTTATTGAGCGTGTTCTAGGAAATCAGGGAATCGCTGTAATACGTAAAATATTTGGTGTAATTTTGTTAGCGATTGCTGTAAAATTATTTACCGCGAATATTCAAAATTTGTTTTAAGATGAAATATTTTATTTATTTTTTAATGCTTTTTGCAGTAGGCATGATGGTATTGTCTATAAGTCTAATCGATTTTAAAGATGTGATGGGAGAACAAAGCCAATTTGGAAGTATTGGATTTATGGCTTCTTTTATTGTATTGATTCTTTTAGTCATTCTATTAGCTTCTAAAAAAGTAAAGGAAAAATACGACTATGCAAAATTGAATCAATCTGAAGCTGAATAGTTTTTAAAAATACATCAACCAAAAAGCGAAAGTCCAAATCTAATGATTTGGACTTTCGCTTTTTATAAGTTTAAATGATTAAGGTAGTTAATGTTTAGTCTACTAGAACGATTACTTTATTCTTATTCAACTCTACAACTCCACCATCTATAGGAAATACTTTTTTTCCATTTTCGTCTTTAAATAAATCTTTTACTTTATCTGAAAGCTCAACATTTCCTGCTAATTTAATTCCACCCTTTTTAAGAACAGAAACAACTGGCGCGTGATTATTAAGCATTTGAAATTCGCCATTAATGCCTGGCACACTCACTTCGTTAACTTCGCCGCTAAATAATACTTGCTCTGGTGTTACGATTTCTAAATGCATGCTTTAGTTTTAAAATTAGTTTTCAGCTAACATTTTTTCACCAGCTTCAATAGCTTCTTCAATACTACCTTTTAAGTTGAAAGCTGCTTCAGGAAGGTGATCTAGTTCGCCATCCATAATCATATTAAAGCCTTTAATAGTTTCCTTAATATCTACCAACACACCTTTTAAACCAGTAAACTGTTCCGCTACGTGGAATGGCTGAGATAAGAAACGTTGTACACGTCTTGCTCTAGATACAGCTAGTTTATCTTCTTCAGATAATTCTTCCATACCTAAAATAGCGATAATATCTTGTAATTCTTTATATCGTTGTAATAACTCTTTAACGCGTTGTGCACAATTATAATGATCTTCTCCTAAGATTTCTGCAGTAAGGATTCGAGAAGTAGAATCTAATGGGTCTACCGCTGGATAAATACCAAGTTCTGCAATTTTTCTTGAAAGTACAGTTGTAGCATCTAAGTGAGAGAATGTAGTTGCAGGAGCTGGATCTGTTAAATCATCTGCAGGAACGTAAACCGCTTGTACAGAAGTAATCGAACCTTTTTTAGTTGAAGTAATACGTTCTTGCATCGCACCCATTTCAGTTGCTAAAGTTGGCTGATAACCAACCGCAGATGGCATACGACCTAATAAAGCTGAAACTTCAGAACCTGCTTGGGTAAATCTAAATATATTGTCTACGAAGAACAAAACATCTTTACCTTCAGTGCTATCTCCAGCACCATCACGGAAATATTCTGCGATTGTTAAACCAGAAAGTGCAACACGAGCACGGGCTCCAGGTGGTTCGTTCATTTGTCCGAAAACGAAAGTCGCTTTAGATTCTTTCATCATAGCCTTATCTACTTTCTTCAAATCCCAACCGCCTTCTTCCATAGAATGCATAAAGTCATCTCCATATTTAATAATACCAGACTCTAACATTTCACGAAGTAAATCGTTTCCTTCTCTTGTTCTTTCTCCAACACCAGCAAAAACAGATAAACCTCCGTGACCTTTTGCAATGTTGTTAATTAATTCTTGTATCAATACGGTTTTACCAACACCAGCACCACCAAATAATCCAATCTTACCACCTTTTGCGTAAGGCTCAATTAAATCGATTACTTTGATACCTGTAAATAAAACTTCTGTAGAAACTGATAAGTCTTCGAAGTCTGGCGCTTGTCTATGAATAGACATTCCGTCATCTCCAGTTTTAGGCAAATCACCTAAACCATCAATGGCATTTCCAGTTACATTAAATAAACGACCGTAAATATCCTTACCTACTGGCATTTGAATAGGATTTCCGGTTGATACAACTTCAACACCACGACTTAAACCATCAGCAGAATCCATAGCAATGGTTTTTACTGTGTTTTCTCCTACGTGAGATTGAACTTCTAAAACAACCTTAACACCATCAGGACGAATTACTTCTAACGAATCGTAGATTTGTGGTAAGTCTTTTACATTGTCAAATTCAACATCGATAACTGGACCGATAATTTGAGCGATTTTACCTTTTATTTGAGACATTATCAATTAATTTTATTGAAAATTTTAATCTGAATTTCGAGTTGCAAATATATATCTTTTAGAAAAACTTTAAACTCACTTTTGTGTTTTTATTTTCCCTGTATTTCAAGGCTGTAATTCTGCTATTCTACCGTTACAGATTTCGCTAAATTCCTAGGTTGATCTACATTTTTACCTAACATTACCGCAATATGATAAGAAAGTAATTGCAAAGGAATTGTTGTTAAAAAAGGAGTAAGTGCTTCAAAAGTATCGGGAACGGTAATGGTATGGTCTGCAATTTTGCTTACTTGCTCATCACCTTCTGTAACAATAGCAATAATTTTTCCTTTTCTCGATTTAATTTCTTGCACATTGCTCACAACTTTCTCGTAATGTCCTTTCTTGGTAGCAATTACTATTACAGGCATTTCTTCATCTATTAAAGCAATAGGACCGTGCTTCATCTCTGCAGCAGGATAACCTTCTGCATGGATGTAGGAAATTTCCTTTAGTTTTAATGCACCTTCTAAAGCTACAGGAAAATTGTACCCCCTACCTAAATATAAACAGTTTCGGGAATCTTTATAATGTTTAGAAACTTCTAAAATATGCTCGTTAGACTTTAAAGACTTTTCAATTTTTGAAGGAATTAAGTCTAACTCTTGTAGGTATAAATGGAAGTCTGCATTGCTAATCGTACCTTTTTCTTTACCTAATTTTAATGCAATTAGCGTAAGTATGGTAATTTGTGTTGTAAATGCTTTTGTTGAAGCTACACCAATTTCAGGACCTGCATGGGTGTAAGCACCAGCATCAGTAATTCTAGAAATAGAAGAACCTACAACATTACAAACTCCAAATACAAAAGCACCATTTTCTTTTGCTAATTTGATAGCTGCCATGGTATCTGCTGTTTCGCCACTTTGTGAAATAGCAATTAATACATCACCCTTACCCACTACAGGATTTCTATATCTAAATTCGGATGCATATTCTACCTCAACTGGAATTCTGGCTAAATCTTCAAAAATGTATTCTGCCACTAAGCCAGCATGCCAAGAAGTTCCACAAGCTACAATAATAATTCGGTTAGCATTTAGGAAACGGTTTAAATGGTCGTCTATTCCAGACATTTTAATTATTCCTTCCTTCACCAACATTCTTCCACGATAGGTATCTTCTATAGCAGATGGCTGCTCATAAATTTCTTTTAACATGAAATGCTCAAAACCGCCTTTTTCAATTTGGTCTAAATTCATT
>CBFIGU010000110.1:0-6993 GCA_965662165.1 Psychroflexus sp. | reverse complement strand
TTGGCCGCGTGGCGCAACTGAATAGCGCATCAGATTTCGGCTCTGAGGGTTGCAGGTTTGAATCCTGCCGCGGTCACAAATTATTCCCAAGTATATTTTCTTGTGTTTGGGAATATTTTTTTGTTTCCTATTTTTCAACATCATATTTTAAAACTTAATTAAAACCTGGAACTTATTTTTATAGCTTCATATTTAAGTTTTTTTACATTTTATAGCTATCTATTTTATTTTTTCACTATAATCTTATAAAAATCTTTATTTGTTGAATTCTTTAATTTTAAAATGTAAGTTCCTGTGCTAATGTTAGATATGTTTATTTTTTGTACTTCATTATATTCATTCAATTTAACACCCATCATATTATAAATTTCGATTTTAGAAATTTCTATTGTTGAATCTATATAAAAAATGGCTTCAGTAGGATTTGGATATATTTTTAATAAATTTTTCAAGTTTACGTTTTGTACCCCTAAAGTCGTTGTAATGTTCACCGTAGCAACATTTGATGTAGCGTTATTATTATCTTCTACAGTATATTTAAAGCTGTCGTTTAAATTTGTACTGCCATCGTGAGTGTAAGTTAAAGTTCCATCTCCATTATTTATAATTTCACCACTTATAGGTGGTGAAGTAATTGATGTTGATGTATGTAATATCATGCCATCAGCATCTATGTCATTTACTGTTACATCAATAATTTCAGAATTTCCTTGGAGAACAGTGATATTATCATCTAGGGCAATTGGTGGAAAATTACTGGGGGGAGTGTTTACTATATTTCCGTATTTAAACAGAAAGCCATCAGTAAAACCAAAAGTATCTAGTTCGGGAATGGAAATATTAAATCTAAAAAATCCAGCTATGTAGACGTTATCTTCATTATCTAATGTGATAGTTCTAGCATAATTATTACCACTACCAGCAATTCTTTTAGCATCTACAAAAAGTCCATCTGAGTTTAGTATTGAAATAAAAGCATCAACATCGTTACTAATCAATGGGTTGTAGCCTGGACCTGGATCAAAATCAGAACTTATACCGCCTTGATAAAATCCAGTAGTGTAAATATTATTATTACTATCTATGTCCATAGACAAAGCAGAATCATTAACTGCTCCACCCATATTTTTTGCCCATAAAAAATTTAAGTCATTATCTAATTTTAAAACGAAAATATCATCGAAAGCACTACTACCAAAAGATACTAAATTATTAGATGCATCACTCAAATCGAAATCAACTGTACCTGAAAATGCACCAGACACATAAACATCATTGTTATTGTCAAGCTTAATTGTATTAGAATCTGGTATACTTCCCGAATTTAAACTAGCTGTTACTCCAGCATTCATAAAATCTCCATTTTCATCTAATTTTAAAACAAACAAGGCTCTTGCACCACCTGAAGCAGTTAAATTAAATAGATTGGGTCCTGGGTCAAAATCAGTAGAACTACTTATATGTCCCGTAATATAAACCTCATATGATTGATCTACTGTAATTGATTTTCCTTGATCGAATCCACCGTCTAGAGATTTTGCCCATATTAAATTAGAATCTTTATCTATTTTCAAAATAAAAACAGATATAGACTCTCCTCCATCTAAGTTCATTTCATTTTCAGAAAAATCAAAATCAACCGTGCTTTCAAAAAAGCCTGTTAAATATAAGTTATCCTGATTGTCTATTGCTATTGCATTTGCTCTATCTTGTTCAATACCACCAATTGCACCACTCCAAATATAGTTTCCATTTCTATCTAATTTTAGAATAAAAATATCTTCGTCTCCATTAGATGTTAAAATTTGACTTTCAGAATCGCTAAGATTAACATCTATAGTTTCTTCAAAATATCCTACAATATAAATATTACCAGATGAATCTGAAACTAATTCTGTGATGGACGGAAGATATGGAGTAGATGTTCCATCAATGCTCTTTGCCCAGAGTAAATTGCCATCAGGATCGTATTTACTTATAAATTGGTCAACATTTCCAGATGATAATAAATTGTTCGTTGTAGAAGCATCTAAATCAAAATCTGCGGTATCGTTATATAAACCTGCAACAATCACATTACCAAAAATATCTGTAGTAGATGTGTAAACATCTTCAGAGCCTTGACCACCTATTTGCCCACCCCAGTTAAAAGAAGGTAATTGAGAAAACACCATTAAAGGAAATAATATTAAAAGAAGAAGATTGTTTTTTTTCATTAGTTTATTATTTTTAGCTATAAATTAGTTCAAAACTCTAAATTTAAATTTAAATATTGATTGCCAAATAGTATTTTACTTTTTTTACTTCCATTAGACAAGTTTTGATATAAAGCTATATGTTAATGATATATGGTAATTCAGATTATTTTTAAAAATTAACTATATACCTAGAAAGTTAGTCATTTTTGGTCGTTTATTTTTCAAATTTAGCTGGCTTCACATTATCATATGCATTACCTCTTACTTTAGTAAATTCTACTTTTAACTCTTCTAATTTTTCAAAATTAGAATTAGCTAAATTATTTTCTTGTTTAGGATCATTTTTTAGATTATATAGCTGGTAAGTGTCACTATTTGCTGTTTCAATATTTTTACTTTCAAATATTTTTGGTCCATCATAAGGTGGAATCATGACCCAATCTCCTCTCTTAAATGCTGTCCTAGACATAGCTTCAATCACCATTTGATTTCGACCTTTAAAGGATTTTCCCATGAAAACATCTTGTAAATTTTTTCCATCATTAGTTCTGATATCGCTTCCAACCATATTTGCTATAGAGTTGAATAAATCTATTTGCGAAATCATGGCGTCAGAAACTCCAGGTTTAATTTTTCCTTTCCAATACGTTAAGAATGGAACTCTTGTACCTGCTTCAAAAAGACTGTATTTGCCCCCTCTGTATATTCCCCAAGGTTTATGATTTCCTAATTTTTCAACAGCATCATCATCATAACCGTCATTAAGAACGGGGCCGTTGTCGCTGGAAAGTACAATTAAAGTATTATCAATTAAGCCTTCTTTTTCTAATGTTTTAATTAATTCACCAATCATCCAGTCAGCTTCTATTATGGCATCGCCTCTTGGACCAAGATTTGTTTTTCCTTTAAATCTAGGGTGTGGTGTTCTTGGTACATGGGGTTGTTGCATTGCATAGTATAAAAAGAAGGGATTTTTTTTATTTTTTTGAGTTTTTATATAATTTCTAGCCTTTTCTAAAAAATGATCTGCCATGTCTATATCAGACCATCTTGCCGCTTCACCACCTTTCATGTGACCAATTCTAGGTACACCGTTTACAATTGTGTTATTATGTTGAGCATCTGCCTTCATAGTAACCAGATCAGGACTGTTGTAGCCTGTTTTTTCACCTTCAAACTCATTATCATAATCAACTTCTATTGGATCATTTGGATTTAGATTAACTACATTACCATTTTTTAGATAAACCGTGGGAACTCTATCCTGAGTTGCAGCCATTATGTAGCTATAATCAAATCCCACTTCATTTGGACCTGGTTTTACGTGCTTATTCCAATTTACATTTCCTGAACCTAAACCTAAATGCCATTTTCCTACTACCGCTGTATGGTAACCTTCTTTTTTAAGCATTTTAGGGATGGTATGTTGGGTTGTATCTATAATCAATGGTGCGGTTCCAGGAAGGATTTCGGCATTTTTGTTTCTCCAAGGATAATTTCCTGTCAATAAAGCGTACCTACTCGGCGTGCATGTTGCAGATGACGAATAGGCATTTGTAAATTTCATTCCAGCATTGGCTAATTTATCAATATGCTGGGTATGCAATTCTGTTGCTCCATAAGCACTCACATCACCATAACCCAAATCGTCCAAATAAATGAAAATAATATTAGGCTTATTAGATGTCTCTTCTGCTTGTCCTTTTTCTTTAATTTCAGGTTTGCAAGACATTAAAAATAAAATGAAAACTAGGCTTAAAAATTTTAAATAAGTCATTGTATATGAGTTAAGTTTATTAAATGGTGTCTGAAATATCTTGAGTGATGTGTTTAACCATTGACGGTTTTATTGTTTTTTAAATGTTCAATATATTTACTAGGAGTCATTTCTTTTTCCTTCTTGAACAGTAACGTAAAGTGAGCATAACTAGAAATACCAACGGCATCCATAGCTTCCTGAACACGGTCACAACCATTATCGAACATTTTGATAGCTAGTTCTATTCTAATTGAATTGATAAAAACACTAGTGCTTTGGCCAATTAGCGCTTTTAATTTTCGATGTAACTGCATTCTGCTTAATCCCAGCTCCTTTGCTAGAAATTCAACTGAAAAATTTGGTTCTGATAGTTTGCCCACAACAATTTCTTTTGCATTTTTTACAAATTTTTGGTCATATGATACATAGTGGTTAGCTGTTTCTTCTATTTTACCACTAGAAATTTGTTGTCTAAAGTTATTTCTGGTATTCAATATATTATTTACTTTTAGTAGTAATTGATTACTGTTAAAAGGCTTCGCTATATAGTCCCAAGCACCAACTTCTAGACCTATTTTACTAAATTCATCTCCTGTTTTTGCAGTTAACATCAATACAGGGATATGAGAAACTAAAACATTTTTTTTAATTAACTTACATAATTCTACTCCATCTACTTCTGGCATCATAACGTCAGTAATAACTATGTCAGGTATTTCTTTTAAACATAGGTCATAACCATCTTTTCCATTGGATGCTTCGTAAACATTATAATCATACATGATAATATTTTTTAGATACCTTCTTAAGTCATGATCATCTTCTACTATAAGAACTTTTTCTTTTGAATCATTTTTTATTACATCTATAGATTCTGGGACATCTCCAGGAATATAATTTTCACCTAATTCGGGAGTAATTTCATTTTCAGACAAATATTCTTCTACAGAAAATGCTTTTGAAGAAACTGGGATTGTTATCATAAATTCTGTTCCCCCTAAAGAACTATTAGATACATTGATTTCTCCTTTATGAGCTTTAACAAGGGTTGCAGCTAAATGTAAGCCAATTCCAGATGAAGACCTGTCTTTACCATGAAAATGACGCTCAAAAATTTTTCTTTTGTCTTCTTGGGGTATACCTTTTCCACTATCTTTTATAAGAATAATGATATATTCCAAATCATTTTTCCATGTTGGTTTTAACTCAATTTCAATTAAGCCACCAAAAGGAGTATATTTAAAAGCATTTGATAGTAGGTTGAATACTACTTTTTCTAGAATGTCTCTATCAAAATGACAATGATAGCTATCTGGTGCTATTAAATTTAAATTTACATTTGAGTTTTTTTGTTCCCATTCAAAATATTGAACAATCTTTCTTAATTCTGAACTTATATCATTTCTCGAAACCCTTAAAATATTTAAACCTGAGCTTATTTTTCTGAAATCTAATAATTGATTAATTAGATTCAGCATTCTATTTGTATTTCTTGATAATATATTATGGCAAAATTCCCTATGTTTTTTTGAGATATTGGTTTTAATTAAATCTTGAATAGGACCTATTATTAGTGATAAAGGAGTCTTAAATTCGTGTGCAATATCTGTGAAGAAAATAAGCTTCATCTCATTAATTTCTTTTTCTTGCTCACTTTTAAGCTTTGATAATTCTACTTGGTTTTTTAATTTTTCTTTCTTTAACCAGAAATAAATAAGAATTAAAATAATAGAACATGAAATAAGGAAATAAATACTGTAGGCCCACCAAGTTAACCAAGGGGCTGACTGAACATTGATTAAGATTTTTTTGGGTTTGCCTGACCATTGGCCTGAAGGATTTGTAGCTTCAACCAAAAAAGTATAATCGCCGCTTGGCATGTTTGAATAGCTTGCGAAACGATTATTATTGTTTACTTCTATCCATTCATTTTCGTAATTTAATAGCTTATATCTATATTTATTAACCTTTTGGTTTGCGTAATTAGTACTTGAAAACTGAATTCTAAAGTCATTATGTTTATGACTGAATTTAAGTTTTGATGTGTTGTTTAAAGTTTTGTCTAATAAAATCTTACCAGAGAGTTCATCACCAACTTTAACAATTTGATTATTTACAATTAGCCTTGTAAACATAATTTCAGAAGGAAAGCCATTACTTTCTAAAGTTCCACTTTTAAAATAATTTATTCCCAAAATGTTACCAAAAAAAAGTTCTTGATTTTTGTTTTTAGATACAGCTTCTGTAAATGTATTGGTAAGCAAACCGTCAAAGCTATTAAACTTTTTAGCCTTATTTTGGTTAGGATTATATTTAATAATTCCTCTGGAATTAGTTAACCATAAATTAGAATTGTGGTCGCAGAGAATTCCCATTATTTTTTTATTCTGAATTTGTTTATCTAAAATAGACTTGAATTTTTCTTGATTGTTTTCTTTAAATAATAAGCCAGTATCTGTACCAATGTATAAAGAGCCGTCTTTATTTTGATAAAAGCACCAGATGGAATTATTGGGAAGATTATAAGCTCCGACCATTTGCTCGTTATATCTTTCTACAGATTGAATAAGGCCATTTTTGTCAAGGTTTAATTTAAACAGTCCGTCTGAAATAGTTCCAGCCCAGATGCAATTATTAAATTTGTCGAATTTTAAAGTAAACACTCTTACGTTTTCTAAACTTTCTAAGTTCTCCTGATGCTTATCTACAAAAAGAGTTTCATTTTTATTCTTAAAGATGAGTCCCTTAAGTGTACCATAGTATTCATTACCATAATCATCTTTACAAAAGCTAGTTACAATAATTGATTTGTCAAGATTTGGATCATTAAATATTGGAGCTCTAACAAATTCATTTTTATTTATATTTTTTTCAACAAATAGTCCACTTGTGGTTCCTAAATGAATTTTACCATTTAAGGTGTCTACTTTAAATGGCTTTGAATATTCTGGAAGTATTATAGGATTGTATGACTTAGTGGAGAAGTTATATTTGTAAAATTGATCCCCTTGGAAACCAAAAAAAATGTCTTTAATG
>CBFIGU010000109.1:0-6995 GCA_965662165.1 Psychroflexus sp. | reverse complement strand
GATTTTTGAAGTGATAACGAAAAATTGTATCGAGAACTATTTGAGACCACTCATGCAGACATTTACATTAAGCAAATTTATCTTCTAAACGTTGTGTAATTTGGGTTAAGTTTAATTCAAATTGCTCCCCAGACTTCATGTTTTTTAAGGTAAAAACTTCTTTTTGCATTTCGGCTTCACCGGCTAAAATTACATAAGGAATGTTTCTCTTGTTGGCAAACATCATTTGCTTTTTCATCTTCGCTGCATCGGGATATAAGTCTACTGAAAATCCATTTTTTCGAAGTTGATTTACGGCCTTTAGAGCATACAAAGCTTCCTTTTCTCCAAAGTTGATAAATAAAATTTGTGTTCCTTCTGTAATGGTTTTTGGAAATAAGTTTAATTCTTCCAAAACCAAATAAATACGATCTAAACCAAAAGAAACGCCAACACCAGACATATTTTTTAATCCAAAAATACCCGTTAAATCATCGTATCTTCCGCCACCACCAATTGAGCCCATTTTCACTTCAGAAGGTGCAGAAACTTCAAAAATGCAACCTGTGTAGTAGTTTAAGCCACGAGCTAAGGTTATATTTAATGCTAAGCTTGCCGTTTGTAAAGGCATTGCTTGTATAGCATTACTTATAAATTGTAATTCTTCAATGCCTTGTAAGCCTATTTCAGAATTAGATAAGAGTTGAGACAAGTCTTGTAATTGTTGGTTAAAACCTCCCGAAAATTCAAATACTGGAGCTAGCTTTTCTATAGCTTCTTGGCTAATTCCTTTGTTTAGCATTTCTTTTTCTACTCCTGCTCTACCAATTTTGTCTAACTTATCTAAGGCGACTGTAAAATCGATGAGCTTATCGGTTTCGCCAATAACTTCAGCTAAACCGGATAAGATTTTGCGGTTGTTAATATTGATGACTACACCTTGTAAATCTAAACTTGAAAAAACAGCATCGTACAATTGAATAAACTCTACTTCCTGCCATAAACTTTCGCTTCCTATAACATCGGCATCACATTGTGTAAATTCTCGAAAACGCCCTTTTTGTGGACGATCGGCACGATATACATTTTGAATTTGATAACGCTTAAAAGGAAAATTAATTTCATTTTGATGCTGAACTACATAGCGGGCAAAAGGAACGGTTAAGTCATAACGAAGTGCTTTTTCTGTAATGTTTAGACTATGATTTTTATCAACAGGGAAATTGTGAAAGAAATATTCAATCAAAAAACTCCTTGAAAGAATAATTAAAAAACGTTCTAAATTAAAATTATCATTATTACTTTTTAAATTATAATTTTCATAAACACCATTTTTAAAAATATCAAAATTTAATAAGTTGACTCGAGTGTCAAAAGCCTTAAAAAAAGCACTTAATGAATTATTAGTTATATCATTTTCATACTTACTATAATTTAATGAATCAAAAAAAGTTTTATCAAAATTTGCCTTTTCAAAATCTAAAAATATTTTTCTAGTTAATGTTCTTAAACTATTAAATATTTCAACTTTGTATTCTAGTAAAGCATTAGATGGAGCTTCAAAAGAATTACCAGAATTAAGAATCTTAAAAATTAAGCGATCCCCTTCTTCTCCGTATTTGCCAAGTAAAGTGGAATTATTTTCAAAACTTGGGGTTTCTATAGGCTGAAAACCAAAGTTTGAAAAATGATGGCTTATTTGCTGAATTATATAATTTCGTTTAGCGACTTCTTCTGGGGAAAAATCACGAGTTCCTTTTGGTAATCCAGGTTTTTGGGCCATTTTTTATGGTATTATGTTATGCAAATATAAATAAGTTATCAAGTCTAGGCGTTTACCATTCTTTCAAAATACAGATAGAGTTCGCCTTTGGTAATTCGTGCTCCTTGTTTGATTAAAGCAAAAATATCTTTGTTTCGATCTTCGTTAATTGGTTTTTCTGAGGTGTATAAATTAACATCATCGTTCATCAAGTTTTTTTGAAGCCACTCATATCCTTCGCTAGTTTGTAAATCTACAGCTGCATTATCTACCTTAATACCAATTAAGTGAATGTGGTGATCATCGAAATAGAAGAGAAATATCTGTTGTGGAGAAAAATGTTCAATAAATTCAACTTTGTTCAGCACGCCTTCCCAAACCAAATCACTAAATAAATCGAGTTCTTCTTCAGCTACTTTTGGTTTTTCTTGTTTAATTTTTGTCCACTCGTCTTTTGTAATTTGCTGAGTAGCCAAAAATTTGGCAAATTCTTCGTGCAATTCTTCCAATTGCTCTCTGGTTAAACGTTCGTACTTCATAAATTAAAATCTAAGGAATAAAAAAGCCTACTCAAAATGAGTAGGCTTAACTATATCATAAATGTGATTAAGCTTCTGCTACTACATCAAAAGTAAAGTCTTTAATCACTTCTCTGTGAAATCTTAACTTGGCTTCGTATTGTCCTAATCTTTTAATGTTTCCACCAAAAATACTGATGTATTTTTTATCGATTACAACGTCATGCTTAGCCAAAGCATCACTTAAATCTGCTGCTGTTACGCTACCAAATAATTTATCGTCACCGCCAGCTTTAGCTGTGATTTTAAACTCTTGAATATCTTCTAATTTTGCAGCTTCTTTGTTAGCTTCGTCTACAACTTTTTGCTCTTTATAAGCGCGTTGTCTTAGGTTTTCTGCTAAAACTTTCTTTGCTGAAGGAGTAGCTAAAACCGCTAATTTTTGTGGTATTAAATAGTTACGACCGTAACCATTTTTTACTTCTACAACATCATCGGCAAACCCTAACTTATCTACGTCTTGTTTTAATATAACTTCCATAATTATTTGCCTTTTATTTTAATAAATCGCCTACGTATGGCATTAATGCTAAGTGACGTGCACGTTTAATTGCAACAGACACTTTACGTTGATATTTTAAAGATGTACCCGTAAGTCTTCTAGGAAGAATTTTACCTTGCTCATTTACAAATTCCATTAAAAAATCTGGATTTTTGTAATCTACATATTTAATACCTGCACGTTTAAAACGACAAAAACGTTTTTTAGATTGCGTTTCTATGTCTAGGGGCGTTAAATAACGAATTTGCCCGTCGTTTTTTTCTTTAGATTGTTCTTCAATTGTTGCCATAACTACTTGCTTCCTTGTTTAATTCGTTTAACTCGTTCTACAGCCCAATCTGCTGCATACTTATCTAACTTCACAGTTAAATAACGCATAACTCTTTCGTCTCTGCGGAACATTACTTCTAACGGATCAATTGCTTCTCCATCTACTTGGTACTCAAATAAGTGGTAAAATCCACTTTTTTTGTGCTGAATTGGGTAAGCTAATTTTTTTAAGCCCCAATCTTCTTTGTTTTGCATCTTGGCACCTTTGGAGGTAAGAAAATCTTCGAATTTCTTAACTGTTTCCTTTATCTGGTCTTCAGATAAAACGGGATTCAAGATGAAAACAGTTTCATAATGATTCATAATTCTACGTTTAATTTAATGAAGCGCAAAATTACAATTTTATTTTAATATGGCAAAAATGATTTTACTCCTTAAAAATCTTGCAATTAGCTCTTTAAAAACTAAAGCTTAGCCCCGATTGCAGTGGTTACCCTGTAGAACTTTTGCTTTTATTTTTAAGTGAGTAGGAATGCGACCTTAGAAGCATTACTAATTACTATAAAAATATAGCTAAAGTTAGAAGCGTAAAAACGGAAAGCGGGTTTTTGCTCCTAAAACTATTGTATCCACTTTTTTACCTCATCGAAATCCATTCCACCGTAGTTTCCGCTACTCATGAGTAACAATACATCTTTATGAAAATGCTTTACTTTTAAAAACTCTTGGAAATCTGTGGGATGAGTAAAGACTTTTAAATCATTTCGGCCAAAGGCATCAAAGATTTGTTTTTCGTCTATTTTTTCAAGTTGTTTAATCTCAATTGCTTTAGGCGAATAATAAACAATAGCTTCATCTGCGGCATCTAAAGCTTCCTTGTATTCAATTAAAAATTCTGCATTTAAACTACTGTAGGTATGCAGCTCCAAACAGGCAATTAATTTACGGTTGGCAAATTGCTCTTTTACAGCTTTGGTGGTAGCCATAACTTTAGATGGACTGTGAGCATAATCTTTAAAAACAATTGCCTTAGGTGAACTTGCTATTTTTTCTAAACGTTTTGAAGCACCTTTAAAACTGGCAATTGCTTCGTAAAAATCTTCTTCGTCTACGCCCATATGTTGACAAATCCATTTAGCGCCTGCCATATTTTGTAAATTATGTTTTCCAAAAACTTCTAAAGGCATTGGGCCTTCTGGTGTTTCTAGGTAAGTAACTCCATCATCTATAGAAAAATCTGGAGTTTTATACGCATGTTTACGAGTTGGTTTTGAGGCATTTTTAGCAATTTCTGCTAAAGTTTCATCTTCTTCATTATACACCAAGGTGCTTCCGTTGGTCATGCTATCTACAAAAAGTTGAAATTGTTCCACATAATTTTCGAAAGTGGGAAACACATTAATGTGGTCCCAGGCAATTCCGCTAAGCAAAGCAATATTGGGTTGATACCAATGAAATTTAGGTCTGCGATCAATTGGAGAAGACAAATATTCATCTCCTTCTAACAAAATAAAATCATTTTCTTGAGTAAGATGCACCATAGTATCAAAACCTTCTAATTGTGCTCCCACCATAAAGTCTACTTCACGATTGTGGTAATGCAACACATGCAAAATCATAGATGTAATGGTGGTTTTTCCATGCGAACCACCAATTACTACTCGAGTTTTATATTTGGATTGTTCGTAAATAAATTCTGGGTAAGAATAAATCTTAACGCCTAATTCCTGCGCTTTAAGAAGTTCAGGATTATCGGGTTTGGCATGCATTCCTAAAATTACAGCATCTAAGCTTGAAGTGATTTTTCCTGGAAACCAGCCAAATTCGTTAGGCAATAAATTATATTTTGCTAATCTTGATTTGGAAGGTTCGAAAATTTCATCGTCACTTCCCGTTATTTGGTAACCTTTATGATGCAAGGCAAGTGCTAAATTATGCATGGCACTTCCCCCAATGGCTATAAAATGAATTTGCATGTGATTATTTTTGTGATTTCAAATGTAATTAGAAATTCAAGGAAAAGTAAAGCTTTTTTAAAAATTTCATTAACGACTTAATTCGGCTAATTGCTTTTTAAAATCTTCAACTTGAGTTACTTGATAAGCTTCTTTGAGCGTGTTTTTAGCTTCTTTAATTTTCTTTTGTTTTAGCTGAACATCTATTAATTTTTGGTAACAAGTTTTGGATTTACCCACCGAAACCGCCTTTTGATATTGCTCTTCTGCGTCTTCCCAATCTTCTTCGTAAAAGTGAATATAACCCAAGGCTAAATAACCATCTACTGGACTAATTTGAAGCAATTCTTGAGCATAATCTTCTGCCGTAGATTTACTTCCGCCAACTATAAAAGGCAATTCCATGTAAATTTGCACCAATGCCCAACGTGCTTCAATATGATTAGGATCTAATTCTATTGCTTTTTTTAGATAATACTTAATATCACTAATGTAAGTAACCGATTTTACTGAACTTAAGTATTTTGCATACAATCCTAAACTGCCACCATAATAAAAATTGTAATCTGCATTATTGGGTTCAGAATCTAATAAAATCTTGTACGCATCTGCAGCTGCCTTCCAATTTTCGGTTTTAGCATAAGCCTGTGCTAATTTGAAATTTACTTCTTGTTTTTTTTTAGGGTTGTTATCAAAACAAGTTTGAAGAAATTCCTGCGCCAATTTATAATTCTCATTAGTAAAAGCTTCTTCTCCTTTACTACAGTTATCTTGAGCAAAAGCACACGAAAAAAACAATGTAAAGATTACAGTAATAAAGAGCTTCATAAGGTTAGGCTTAATTTATAGAATTATTGTTTTTCTTCAAGAGTAGACGCGTCTGAACTAGAATTATTTTCTTTTGAATTGTTGGTTTCCTCTACTCCTTCAGTTTCCGGTTTTGGCGGATAATTTTCTAAAGCCAAATCGACAAACTTTTTGTATTCTATTTCCAGCTCTTGGTCACTAATGTAAGGTGATATCTTTTTTTCAACCACTGCTTGCCAGATTAATTCGCTAGTAAGCGCGTCTGCAAAACTAATAGTCATCACTAAATAAGTTGAAGAAGTGTCAAAACCAGAATAAGCGCCTGCAAAGTTTCCTGCGTACTGCGTACCAAAAGAAAAATTACTCTCCGCTTGTACAAATTCAACTAAAAAATCGATACTAAATTTTGGAATTACCTGAGATTTAAGCCCTTTTGCTTTTAAGTTATTTTCGATTAAATCCATAATTAGGATTTCTTCTTCTTCACTTAACTCAGTTACAGGAGCATAAAAGTTGTAGCTTGGGTAAGAATTAAAGTCTACTTTTTCATCATAATCTATATATACAGATGGTGTATAACAAGAAAAACAAAGTATAACTAAACTAAAAATTAATAATTTGTTGAAATTACGCTGCATATAAACCAATATAGGTTATAAAAATACAACTTTAAGGCTTACATCAAATCGCTTTAAAAAAATTTTGGGTTATCTGTTTAAGTTTTCCCAGAGTAAGTCTTTTAACTGCTCTAAACCTTGTTGAGCTACAGATGAAATAAATACAAATTTTAAACCTTCAAAATCTTTAGTTAGTTCCGTTTGTAGTTCTGCTTTCAATTCTTCATCTAACAAATCTGATTTAGAAATAGCAATCAAGCGGTCTTTATCTAGCAATTCAGGGTTGTATCTTCTTAATTCGTCAAGTAAAACATCGTATTCTTTTCGAAGGTTTTTAGCATCTGCTGGAATCAAAAACAACAAAGTAGAATTACGCTCTATATGTCTTAAAAATCGATGTCCGAGACCTCGACCTTCTGCAGCGCCTTCAATTATTCCTGGAATATCAGCTACTACAAAAGTTTGCAAATCTCTATGTTTTACAATTCCAAGATTTGGCTTAAGCGTTGTAAACTCATAATCTGC
>CBFIGU010000108.1:0-7050 GCA_965662165.1 Psychroflexus sp. | reverse complement strand
GATTTCAGCTTTGCATTTACTATCTAATTCAGCTACTTTACCCTTAGTCTTACAAAGTTTTACTTCATCATCATTAAACAACGCGATACCTGCACTGTCGTAACCACGGTATTCTAAGCGTTGCAAACCATTTATAATAATAGGATAAGCATCTCTACTTCCTATATATCCAACAATTCCACACATAATTTTATAGATTTAGTTAATTTCGGTTAGTTGTAATTTTAACTTTATTTGTTTTTCGGGGTTTTGTGTATTGCTTCCGTGTAGGACGGTTCCTTTAGTAAATTGTACAGAGTGTCTAAAAACAGATTCTAATTCGTCGTCATTTGTTTCAGCTTCAACTTGACTAATTACATTTACATTATCGGTAACAAAGATGCCTAGTTTAGCATTTAACGAATCTTGCGTAATCACTTGATTCATATAATCAGTGATACGAATTCTATACCTTCTTCCTTCACCATCAATATTTAACAAAGGACCTAAATGACTAATTACCGAAGATGATGGTAAACCACCTGCAGATTGATCTCTTAAATAATCTACTATAAGCTTATCTTGATCTAAATTAAAAACCATAATTCGGTTAACACGGTTAATCGAATCGGTGAGTTCTTCATTTACATATAAATCAAAATTAGCATCATTAACCAAGACATTACGGTCTCGTAAATCTTGTAATTCATCAGAAACACCGTCTCCATCGCTATCTGGACCTGTAAAAAACTCGATGACACTATAATATCCAACCCCACCTTTCAAGTAAAGATTTTCATCTCCTTCTTCTAAATTTGGAGAACTTACATCAATAGTAAAGTTTTCCTCAAAAAGATTCACTTTTATCCCTTCAAAATTTAATCTAAATTTGTTCCAGTTGGTCAAAAACTCTGGCTCTTCTTCTTCTCCATCATCAGCAATAACGGTAGTTGGTCTTTGTGTCTGATAATGCAAAACCACTCCCGCATCATCATCTTCAAAGTTGAAATTTAAACTCAAACCACCTTGTCCACCAACACGCTCAACTTCAAAATAAAGTCCTCTAAAAAAATTGATGAAATTTGCTTCAGTAGCTAATTCTGAGCTTCCAATATTATCAAAAATTACCTCATTAAATAATTCTACCGGTAAGTTTAACCGAATTCTTGGTGAAACCGTAAGCGAGTCGATGGTTTCGGTACCGCTTCGTTCTACATACCTAGTTGGGCCTGTGTAATCTTCAAGGTTAATAGGCTCACTAACTGCAATAGGTTCACTTTCAATATTAGCCAAAAATTCTTCCTTTTGGTCTGAATAATATACTTGACTATCAGTAAATTCACCGTCTTCTCCAGGACTTAAATCTCTTAAAAATTGATTAGATTTATATACTTTTAAAATCACTTCACCAGCACCGTAAACGGAATCTAATTCGTAAACTTCTTCAGCAACCTGTGTGCTATAAAAGGGCAAGTTAAGAATAACACTATCTAGCACTGGGTCTGTTCCAAAATCGTTATTAAATTGATTTGGAATTACTTGAGTTAACACACTAGATTTGAAATTACCATACACCGGATCATCAAAATCTGCTAAACTTTGCATGGTCAATCCATTGGTTTGCACTCTATTAATTCGCTTAGAATAAGCAACTAAATTATCTGTTTCATATAATGGCGGCAATTCAATAGTATTAATTAAACCGGCTCCAGTATCTATGAAATCATCATCACAAGAATAAAAACTTAGGCTTACAAAAAGGATGAATATAAATTTAAAAAAGGGTATTTTTTGCATATTAATTTTCTTCTTCTTCATTTAAAACTTTAGTTAGATAAAAGTTTTGATAGGCATTAGAAAATTCTTCTTTAGAAACATAAGGCATTATAGGAATCTCTAGACTTTCAGCATATTTCACCAGTTCTTCTGGCAAATCTTCTTCACCAAGAATCACAGCGTCAGAATTCTGGATAGAGACTTTCATCAATGCTTCAAAAGTTGGATTTTTTAACTCTTCTACGGCTTCATCTTCAATACCATCAAATAAGACTTTTTTGATCATGTCGTTATCTAACGCTCCATCGAAGCCTTGATTGTATATAGACGTAACAATTTTTGCATCTTTAAAAAGCGGTTCATTACCAAAGTAATTTTTTAAATACAACGGCACCAAAGAAGACAACCAACCATTTACATGAATAATGTCTGGACCCCAATTTAATTTTTTAACCGTTTCGATTACGCCTTTCGCAAAAAATATGGCTCGCTCATCGTTGTCTTCAAACAAAACACCATCTTCATCGCTGTAAGTAGCTTTTCTTTTAAAATAATCTTCATTATCGATAAAGTAAACTTGCATTCGCTCTTTTGGAATAGAAGCTACTTTAATAATCAGCGGCATATCTAAATCGTTTATTACTAAATTCATTCCCGATAGGCGAATAACTTCGTGCAATTGGTGTCTTCTTTCATTGATATTTCCAAAGCGTGGCATGAAAATACGAGTTTGCCCACCTAGTGAATTCACCATTTTAGGCGCTTCAAAAGACATGGTAGACATTTCATTTTCAGGCAAATAAGGAATTACTTCGGAAGATACATACAGTATGCGCTTATCATTCATAAGAAATATGATTAGATTAACATTAGTAATAAAAACGTGCAAATTTACGAAATTTTATGTGGATTAAAGCTAAAATATTAGTTTTGCAACCAATTTCTAAAAAACGTAGGTGTTAATTAATCAAAGCCGTAGGCTACAAAAGGAGCTTGAAAAAGCAAAAGCGAAGCAACAAAAAATTGGCCTAGTTCCTACCATGGGAGCTTTGCATTCTGGACATTTAGCTTTAATTGGTGAAGCACTACGATTATGCGAAGTTGCTGTGGTGAGTATTTTTGTAAATCCTACGCAATTTAATAACTCAACCGACCTAGAAAAATATCCAAGGCATTTAGAGCAAGATGTAGACCAAATTTTAAAAGCCTATCCCGGAACACTCATTTATGCACCAGAAGTTGCAGATGTTTATGGAGATGAAGTGGAAGCTGAAGAATTCGACTTTGGCAGCATTACAAAATTTATGGAAGGTGAATTTAGAACGGGACACTTCAATGGGGTTGGTACCATTGTAAAACGCTTGTTTCATCTCGTACAACCCGATTATGCTTTTTTTGGCGAAAAAGACTTTCAGCAGCTACGCGTTATTCAAAAATTAGTTGAAATTACCAAGCAACCCGTAAAAATTGTAGGTTGCAAAACCCAGCGAGAAAACAACGGCTTAGCTAAAAGCTCTAGAAACGAGCGCTTAAATTCAGCTCAAAAAGAAGAAGCCAAATTAATACATGAAGCCTTAATGCTGGCCAAAACAAATTTTGAAACCAATAGCATTGCTGAAATTAAAGATAAGATTAATCAGCTATTTTTGAAACATCCTGCATTTGAATTAGAATATTTTGAAATAGCAGACGTTGAACATTTAGTACCCACAGAGCACAAAAAAACAAATACCCAATACCGAGCCTTTATCGCAGCGATTGTAAACCAAGTTCGTTTGATTGATAATATGGCTTTAAACTATTAAATTATGTACGTACACGTAGTAAAATCGAAAATTCATCGCGTTAAAGTTACCGGTGCAGATTTAAACTATATCGGTAGCATTACCATAGATGAAGATTTAATGGATGCCGCTAACATTATAGAAGGCGAAAAAGTACAAGTGGTAAATAACACAAACGGAGAACGCTTAGAAACTTACGCTATTCCTGGTCCTAGAAAAAGTGGGGAAATTACTTTAAATGGCGCAGCAGCTAGAAAAGTAGCCCCAGGCGATGTACTCATTTTAATGACTTACGCCATGCTAGACTTAGAAGAAGCGAAACAATTTAAACCTGCATTGGTCTTTCCTAACGAAGAGACCAATTTACTAAACTAACATGCCCAAAAAGAGCCTAAAAAAAATTGCAAAAGTAGGTTTACCCATTATTTTGGGCGTTTTTTTTGTAGGCTATTCTGTCTATTCGGCAACACCGCAAGAACGAAATCAAATTTGGGAAACCATTATTAATGCAGATCCTTTGTGGGTAGGTATTTCTATTGTATTAGGTGTTTTATCGCATTGGGCGCGAGCTTTGCGCTGGAAGTATGCCTTACAACCCTTAGGCTGCCAACCCAAAATCTTAAATAGCTTTTTTGCCATCATGTTTGGTTATTTAAGCAACTTAGGTATTCCTCGCTCGGGCGAAATTCTTCGTGGCGCAAGCTTAGCTTCTTACGAAGATATAAGTTTCGAAAAATCTTTTGGCACCATTGTTAGTGAACGCATTGTAGATTTAATCGTACTTATTTTAATTATCGGCATTGCTTTAATCAACCAATCTGTTGAGCTTTTGTCGCTTTTTGAAACCTATCAAATCAAACCTTTGCTCAGTTTAGGCATTTTACTAGGTCTGGTCTTGTTATTTTTTGTCTTTTTGAAAATTTTACGCTCTTCGCAGCATCCTTTTATTCAAAAAATTAGAAGTTTTTTTGAAGGACTTTGGCAAGGCATGCAAAGCTTATTTTATATGAAAAACAAAGTTGCTTTTTTAGGCTACACTTTTGTAATCTGGGGATTGTACATCGCCATTTTTATGGTTATTAAATATAGCGTTCCCGAAATGCAAGATTTAAGTTTCGGCCCAATGTTAGTTGCTTTTATTGTCGGAACTTTTTCTATGTCGCTTACTAGTGGTGGCGTTGGCATTTTTCCTATTGCCGTAGGTGCCGTTTTATATTTATATGGTATTTCTAAAGTTTCTGGCGAAGCTTTTGGATGGATTTTATGGTCTAGTCAAACCGCGCTTACCATTGTTCTTGGAGTTATTTCTGCAATCTTGTTACCCATCATTAACAAGAACCAAATTTTTGAGTAAATTAGTTGCCTAAATTACTCATAACTAACATCCATGAAAAAAATTTACTTCTTATGGTGCTGCCTAATTTTATTTGGCATTCCTAATTATGCACAACATCAATACTTAGATATCGATTCTGATATTCTTCAAGATAACCGAAAATTTAAACTTCAACTTCCACGCTCATACGAATCCAATCCGGATAAAGAATATCCTATTATTTTAGTTTTAGATGCCGATTATTTGTTTGAACCCGTTGGTGGCATGGTTGATTATTTAAGTTATTGGGAAGAAATTCCCGAAGCCATTGTGGTGGGAATCATGCAAGGCAATAAACGCAATGATGACTTTTTTGTAGACGAACCCGATTTCCTGCCGGTGGGCTCTGGCGAATCCTTTTTCGATTTTATTGAGCTAGAATTGATTAGCTATATCGAAAACAATTACCGCACTACTCCACTTCGGATTATTGTAGGCCATGGCGAAAGCGCTAATTTTAGCAACTTCTTTTTGTTTAGACAAGAACCTTTATTTAGAGCTTACATCAATTTTAGTCCGTTTTTTACGCCAAAAATGAAAGACCGTGTAGCAAGCGCACTTTCTAGAACAAGTTCTAAAACCTGGTATTATTACGGCTACAGTAGTAATGAACCTATTTCTAAAATTAGAGAAATGAAAGACTTTGGGATTGAAGCCGAACTCATTGAAAACCCCAACTTAACTTTCTACAAAAAAGAATTCGAAAACTCTACTCACTTTACTTCCATTAGTCAAGGCATTGGCAGTGCTTTAGAAAATATTTTTTCGGTTTACAAACCCATCACCCCACAAGAATACGACAAGAGTTTGTATCACGCAGAATCGCCAGTGGCTTATCTAGAAGAAAAATATTACAATATTGCCGAGTTTTTTAATCTTGAAATTGCTATTCGAATCAATGACCTTATGTTTGCATCGCAAGCCATTGAAGCTAAAAAAAATTGGGAAGAATACCAAGAATTAGCTAAACTGGCCAAAAAACATCAACCTAAAAAACTTTTAAGTGAATATTTTCTAGCACGCTATCATCAAGAAATCGGAAATCCTAAAAAAGCCTTGAAACATTATCAAGATGCTTATGGTTACGAACCCGTAGGACAACTCACTCAAGACTTGATGCTAATTCGTGCCGAAGAAATTAAAGAAGTATTTGGATACTAAATTATGCCGAAAAACAAAGTAGCTTACTTTTGCCAAAGTTGCGGCGCCCAATATGCCAAATGGCAAGGCCAATGCAACGCCTGTAAAGAATGGAATACCCTAGTTGAAGAAGTAATTACCAAAGAAGAAAAATCTTCTTGGAAAACCACCAGCGTTCCTAAAAGACAAACTCAGCCCCAAAAAATAAACGATATTCAGGTAGCTAAAGAAGAGCGTTTAGTTACTCAAGATGCCGAACTCAATCGCGTCTTAGGTGGTGGCCTAGTACCTGGTTCCTTAATTTTACTCGGTGGCGAACCCGGCATAGGTAAAAGTACTTTGTTGCTTCAGGTAAGTTTGCAATTACCCTATAAAACCTTGTATGTTTCGGGCGAAGAAAGCCAACAACAAATTAAAATGCGAGGCGAACGCATCACTTCGCAAAGCGAAAATTGTTTTATTCTTTCGGAAACCAAAACCCAACACATCTTTAAGCAAGTTGAAGCCATTGAACCCGATATTTTAATCATCGATTCTATTCAAACGCTGCATACGGATTATGTAGAAAGTTCACCTGGTAGCGTTTCACAAATTAGAGAATGCACTTCGGAGCTCATTAAATTTGCAAAAGAAACCAACACACCCGTTTTACTCATTGGCCACATTACCAAAGAAGGTAGCATTGCGGGACCCAAAGTTTTAGAACACATGGTAGATTGTGTGTTACAATTTGAAGGCGACCGCAACCACGTTTACCGAATTTTACGCGCACACAAAAACCGTTTTGGCTCCACGCACGAACTCGGTATTTACGAAATGCATCACCAAGGATTAAGACAAGTTAGCAATCCGTCTGAACTGCTTATTTCGCGTGGAAACGAAGATTTAAGCGGCACCGCCATAGCTGCTACTTTAGAAGGTATGCGACCGCTTATGGTCGAAATTCAGGCTCTGGTAAGCTCGGCGGTTTACGGAACGCCACAACGCTCTACTACA
>CBFIGU010000107.1:0-7270 GCA_965662165.1 Psychroflexus sp. | reverse complement strand
CTCTGCGTTCTCTACGTCTATTTTCAGCAAACATAGGATACATTGCTGTTTTTCCATCCTGATGAAAAGATATCCAATTGTTAGGAAACAAAGCATCTGGAGTATCTAAAGCTGGATCGTCTTCAACTACAATCACGTTAATGTTTTTAGCTTTAAGCAAGTTTACAAAAGCATCAAATTCTTGCTGCGCTTTATGATTGGTCGCTAAGTGTACTTCTTCTGTTTTACGCTGAAAATAATTATTCACTGCTGTTTCTTCATTCATTCTAAATGAAGCTGGACGAATCATTAAAACGCTATCGGTAATTTGGGTTTTCATATTATAATCTAATTAGGGGTAATGTTGAACAACGAAGTAAGCCTTCTTGTTTGGCTATTTCACGATAGGAAACTTCTTCAACTTTAATTTTGTGGCTTTTTAGCCAATTATTTAATCGTTTAAAATGCTGATCTGAAATAACAACGTCTTCTGCTATAGAAAATATATTGCTCGTCATATCGTACATTTCTTGTGCATCAATTTCAAAAACGTTTTCTTTTCCAAAAAAGTCTACTAGCCATTGATATTCATTTTCTTCTAAAAATCCATTTTTATGAATAATTGCTTTTCCTTTTCCTACAGGTTGAAAACAACAATCTAAATGGAGTGCATTTGCTTTTGCATTGGTGTTGCTTTTTCTAAGGTTGAATGATTTTACTTTTTTGTTGGGAAATATTTGCTGAATAGCATCTACTGCAGCTTGATTGGTTCTTGCGGTAATGTAGTCTGAATAATCTTCTCCTCGGTAGGTGCCAATAAAAATATAATCTCCATGAGGCATGATATCTCCACCTTCTATATGGCATTCTTCTGGAAGCACAATCACATTATTGGGTTCCATTTGATTTATAACGTACTGTATGGCTTCAATTTCTTTTTCTCTATCGGGTAAGATGTTGGCACGAATAAATTTATCTTCAATGACAAAACCAATGTCTCTCGAAAAAATTTGGTTGTAGTTTTCTATGATTTTTGGTCTAAAAACATCAACATTGTATTTTCTAAAAACTGCGGCCACCGATTCCATTTCAGAAATCATATCTTCTTCTTTTGGATACGTTCCTTTTTGAATAAATTCTTTGGATTTAGGGTCGTAGGCTTCATCTAGACTTGGTGTAGGGCCATTAGAATTTGCAATTCCCAAGATTACTGCTTTTAGCCTTGCTGTTTCGTTTGTTACCTTTAGTTGCATGATGTGATTTTACTATTTTGCAAAAATAAGTAATTAAATCTAGCTTTATTTAAATATGAGTTCAGGTTTAGGAGAGTTCTTTGCAAAAAATTTAATTTGATTTTCAGCGCAAACTCCAGGATAGTCTTTAGCGTTTACTTCTAAATTCACAATCCATTGAAAATGAAGATGCGGCACATAATTTCCATTTTCGTGAACTTCACCTAGACTGCAAAAAAACTCATTTTTCTTGATAGATTGCCCTACCTTTAAATTCAATGAGTCTTTACTTAAATGACCATATAAACTAAAAAAAGTTATTTCGTTAAATTGATGTTTTAAAATTATGGTGCCACCGTAATTTCCTACTCCTTCATTATAGTGTGCAGCATAAAGCACTGCATCTAACGGAGCTTTGATTTTTGTACCTGCTGCTGCCCACAAGTCTAAACCTAGATGAATATTTCGAATTAATTCTGAATTGAATAAAGTTGAATTTGCATATAAATTTCTTTTTTCTAAGTATCCACCGTACAAAACTTTAGAATTATTTTCAGTATTTAAGTGATCTAAGTAAGCCTGAAGGTCTTCATGATTTAATGGATTAATATGTTTTGCTTTTAGGTTGGTTTCAGATAAATCTACAGGAGCATAATCTTGAATATCTTCAGCATTTTCAATAATAAGAAGTTGGGCCTGCTGCTCTTTAAGAAAGTGATTTAAATCCATAAATTACATTTTAATGCATTGCTAAGACTTTCATTTTCCATTTAAGTTTAAATATAAAATTGACAACAGTTCAAGTAGCCAAAAATTAATTAAACTTAAACTTGCAATTACATCAAAATAAATAAGAATTTATTATCGGAATCTTTAAATTGATAGAAAACTCTTTCAAAACCAAGAAAAAAGTCTTATTTTTGTGGACAAATGTCTTAAACATGGATTCAAAAAAATATAAAACTAATTCAACAAAGCTAAAAGCTGTTCATGAAGCTTTGGTTAGTTATGTTCAAGAAATTGATTCATTTTCTCAAGATAACTTCGGTACAAAATTAAATTACTCAAATTTTTTTGAAGACAAAATGCTTATCATTCAAGCTATAAAGCAAGGTATTCCTTATTCGTTATTCAGCGAGATTAAACAAATAACCCCATTTACTGAAGATGATTGGGCCAAGTATTTAAATGTTTCCAAAAAAACACTTCAACGTCACAGTAACGAAGAAGATTATATTTTTAAATCTATCCATACTGAAAAAATTATTGAACTGGCAGAAGTCACTCATTTTGGTAATACAATTTTCGATACACAAGAGCAATTTTATTTGTGGCTCAATACACCAAGTTATGCGCTTGGCAACTTAAAACCCGCCGAACTCCTTAACGACTCTTACGGTAAGGAATTAGTTGTGGCCGAGTTAAATAGAATAGAGCACGGAATTTTTGCCTAATGCATGTATTTAGATTATCGAGAAAAAAATATGCTAACCAATTAAATGGTCATGGTGCTGCAAAATTTGGTAATCGATGGAATTCCAAAGGAACTGAAATTATTTACACTGCAGAAAGTAGAGCTTTAGCCATGGCTGAAGTAATTGTACACCTAAGTTTAGCTAGTTTACCCAGCGATTACATGATGCTCAAAATTGAAATTCCAAGCCAAATAAAAATCGAAAACTTAGATGTAAAAAAACTAAGTAAAAACTGGAATTTATTTCCACAATTTATGCAAACTCAAAAATTAGGCGATATATTTATTGATGCTTCTGAAGCTTGTATTTTAAAAGTACCATCGGCCGTTGTGCAAGGCGATTTCAATTATTTGATCAATCCGCACCATCCTGAATTTAAAAAAATTAAAATTGCAAGTGTTACACCCTTTCCTTTTGATAAAAGAATTTTTAAGTAATTTACACTTGGTTAAAATATGATGTAAAAAAATCGGTTATATACATTATAAAAACGATCTGGTATTGAATGCAAATAAAAAACATAATCGAATTCCTAATTCAACTAAATTCTGGGTGTATGCATTACCCCTATTTTATATTTGTATTCAAATTTTAAATCAATTTCCAAATTTTGTAGAGACTGTATATAGTAGAAATTTGTATACTGTATTTCGAAGTATTTTTCATTTTTCACTAAGCTGGATTCCTTTTTCAGTAGGAGATTTATTTTACATCATACTAATTGTATTAGCCATTCAATTTATCTTTCGATTAATTCGAAAAAAATTCAAAAATTGGAAACATAGTTTAGTTTATGCAATTGCTTTTTTATCTAAAATCTATGTGTTTTTTCATCTTCTTTGGGGTTTAAATTATTATCGTGTTCCATTACATGAACAATTACAAATAGAAAATGAATACACCACTTTTGAGTTGATCAATTTTACAGAAAAACTAATAGAACAAACCAATACGCTCCATCTTCAATTAAAAGAAAATGATTCGCTACCAGTAGATTTCAATTACAATCATGAAAATATTTCCAAATTAGTTTTTGATGGAATTGATGCAGTGAACGAGCCTAAAATCAATTTGAACTATGGAAGACGAAACTTGAAAAAGTCTTTGTTTTCGGTACCACTTACCTATGGTGGTTTTGGCGGCTATTTAAATCCGTTTAGCCTTGAAGCACAATATAATAATGAGATTCCTTATTTTAAATGGCCGACTACTTTAACACACGAAGTTGCTCATCAGATGGGTTTTGCCAAAGAAAATGAAGCCAATTTTATTGCCTGTTTGGTAGGTCTTCAACATGAAGATGAAAGCTTTAGATACGCAACTTATGGCTTTGCTTTAAAAAAGTGTTTAAATGAATTGTTTTACAGAGATCCTGCTTTATTTGAAGAATTAAAACAATGTGTAAATTATGGTGTTATTGAAAATTATAGAGAATTACAAGAATTTTGGAAAGACTACCAAAACCCGATAGAACCCCTATTAAAAATAATGTATGGCTCATACCTTAATATCAACAATCAACCTGATGGAATGAAAAGTTACGATTATGTGGTTGCCTTGTTGGTAAATTATGATTTTTCATTTTAAAGAAATCAATTCAACTTCAATTACTTAAGCAATTTAAATTTAACTATATAAAATAATAGAGTCTTAATTAGTAGTATTCTTAAATCTAGCATTATGAAATTACATTTTAAGTATTTACTTCTTGGTTTCATCACACTTTCAATTAGTTCTTGTAAAGAAAATGAAGTGGTTTATCCAGAATTTGTAACTTGGCAAGCCTATGATGAAAGCAAACTTGTCGAAGAAAGTCAACTCAATGAAAACGAAAGTTTACGATACAAATTATTACAATCTAAATTCCTAGATAAAAACGAATTACTCAAAAATATTCGTTTACAATTAGACGGGTTTACTCAAGCAATTTACCTTGAAAAAGCTCCGCTAATTTTTGAAAAAGACATGTTGTATTTACAGCAACAAGTTGAAGAAGGAAAACTTACCTACAAATTAATTACCCAGTGGTATCTGTACCGAATTGCCATTACCGAAACTAATCCAGAATTAGGCTTAAATGCTATAATTGCTATAAACCCCAATGCAGTAGCGCAAGCTGAAAAACTAGATGAGAATTTAAATGCAAAAAAACATCCTGTTTATGGAATGCCAATATTACTAAAAGACAATATTAATACGGCAGAAATGAAAACTACCGCAGGAGCTGTGTTTTTAAAAAATCATCAAACCGATGAAGATGCTGAAATCGTATCTAATTTAAAGTCGAATGGAGCAATTATTTTAGGGAAAGCAAACCTAAGTGAATGGGCTAATTATTTATGTGCCGGTTGCCCAAATGGCTATTCTGCAGTTGGTGGTCAAACTTTAAATCCTTATCATCCAAGAAAATTTGATACGGGTGGTTCAAGTTCTGGAAGTGCAGTTAGTGTTGCGGCAAATTATGCGGTTGCAGCTGTAGGTACAGAAACTTCAGGATCAATTTTATCGCCTTCGAGTCAACAATCCTTAGTAGGCTTAAAACCAACACTTTTAAATTTGAGTCAAGAAGGCATTGTTCCTATTTCTTCAACCTTAGACACTCCTGGACCAATTACAAAAAATGTAAGTGACAATGCCATTTTATATAATGCAATGCAAGCTAAAAAGAATGAACTTGAGCTATCTATGTTGGATAACATTAAACCAAAAGAAATAAAGTTAGGCGCTATTGAAGCTTTTATGCAAGATTCATTATACCAAACATCGGTTAAAGCTTTGGAAAAGCAAGGATTTGTAATTGAATACATTACCCCAAAACAAATGAATTTTGATGGTTTTCTGTCGCTTTTAAATGGAGATATGAAGAGAGATTTAGCGAGTTATTTGGCTAAATACGCAAAAACAAATAAGTTAGAGAATACGGTAGAAGCTGTAGTAAAATTCAATAAAACAGATTCACTGGTAAATATACCTTACGGACAAACTAGGTTAGATGGAATTGTAGCACAAGAACTTACAGACCAAGAATTAGACAGTGTAAGGCAACGATTGATTAATGAAGGGAAAAAATATTTTGAACCTTTATTTGAAGAACATCAACTCGATGCTATTTTGTCTATTAATAATTATAATGCTGGGCAAGCTGCCCTAGCAAAATATCCTGCTTTAACCATTCCGATGGGTTATAGTAACGAAGGAGAACCAAAAGGCTTAACTTTTATTGCAAAACCTAATCGAGAAAAGCTATTGTTTCAATTGGCTCACTTTTTTGAACAAATCGAGAACCTTAGGATTTCTCCCAAAAAATATCAATTTTAATTTTAACAAATAAATAGATTAATTACCTAATCCTTCAATAGTTTAAACCATTTTCATGTATTTTAGTCAAAACATTAAACAAATCAACAACTTTTATGCGTAAAATTATTTTAGTAATGCAGTTACTTTTTACTGCCATGCTTTGGTCTCAGGATTATTTCCCGACCAACTCTGGAGTAAAAGCAACTGCTAAAGGGCCCGTTGTTTTTACAGAAGCAACCATACACGTAAGTGCAGATCAAGTTCTTGAAAATGCCACTTTACTGATTAAAGACGGTAGAATTGTAGAAGTAGGAACTGCTATTTCCATTCCCAAAAATGCCGTTGAATTCAATTTAAATGGAAAGCATATCTATCCATCTTTTATTGATTTATATTCAGATTTTGGAATGAAAGAAGTAAAAAGAGCTTCTTCAGGACCTCAATACGAAGCCAACCGAAAAGGCTATTATTGGAATGACCATATTAGACCGGAGCAACAAGCGGTAAAACATTTCAGCTTCGACGAGAAAAAAGCAAAAGCTATGCGAGAAGCTGGTTTTGGATTAGTAAACACGCATTTACAAGATGGCGTAATCCGTGGAACTTCTGCCTTAGTGGCCCTTTCTGAAGACCAAAATAATTTAAACCGAACCGTTGTTAATTCAAAAACAGCTCAATATTTGGGTTTTTCAAGAAGTAGGCAAACCAGGCAATCTTACCCGAGTTCTATTATGGGTATGACGGCTTTACTTCGCCAAACCTATACCGATGCAGATTGGTATGCAAAAGGAAATATGGAAGTGAAAGATTTGGCCTTAGAAGCTTTAAACGAACAACAAAATCTGCCACAAATAATTCATGCAGGAGACTATCTAAATGTTCTTAGAGCAGACGATGTAGGAGACCAATTTAATATTCAATATACCATTGTT
The DNA here is from genome assembly GCA_965662165.1 of Psychroflexus sp. Lineage (GTDB taxonomy): Bacteria > Bacteroidota > Bacteroidia > Flavobacteriales > Flavobacteriaceae > Psychroflexus. The sequence goes on along the minus strand of CBFIGU010000107.1, from coordinate 352 downwards.
GGCGGTGGAGACGAATACAAACGTATTGGTGAAATAAAAGCGACAAATGCCAAGTTTATTCTTCCTGTTAATTTCCCAGATGCTTACGATGTCGAAGACCCATTTATGGCAAATTACGTGAGTTTAGAAGAAATGAAGCATTGGCAGCATGCTCCACGTAACTTACAATATTTAAATGATGCTGGGATTGAATTTGCTATTACAACAAACGAATTAAAGTCTCCTAAAGAACTTCATAACAAATTGCAATATGCTATTGAAAAAGGATTGAATCCCAAAATAGCTTTAAGAGCATTAACTGAAGTTCCTGCACTTATTTTAGGAATGGAAAATGAAGTAGGACGTTTACAAA
>CBFIGU010000106.1:0-7437 GCA_965662165.1 Psychroflexus sp. | reverse complement strand
AGATTGGTGATTTTTTGTTTAAATTAAGCTAAAGTTGAATGTGCAATTTCATCTTTTCCAAAAATTGAATTTTGCTAAGCATATTTAGAAAATAGACTTGTAGCATGATTATAGGCGGCTTCAAAGCTTCCCATTTTAACTTGGGTTTCTGCTTTATGTTGATTAAAATAAGAAACTAACTTTTCAGTTGGCATATTACCTGTAAGCTTATCTTTTGCCATTGGGCAACCTCCAAAACCTTGTATGGCACCATCAAATCTTCTGCAACCTCCTTGGTAAGCAGCATTCACTTTCTCGTACCATTTATCTGGTGTAGTATGTAAATGCGCTCCAAATTCTATGTTTGGGTAAGCTGGAATTAAATTTTCAAATAAATATGAAATGGTTTCGGGTTGTGAAGTTCCAACAGTATCAGATAGGGATAAAATCTCTACACCCATATTGGCTAGCTTTTCGGTCCATTCTGAAACAATTTCAACATTCCAGGGGTCGCCATAAGGATTGCCAAAACCCATAGATAAATAGGCAACAACTTTTTTTTGATGTTGGTTCGCCGTCTCTAAAATGGAAGACAAGACTTCTATAGATTCTGCTATGGTTTTATGCGTATTTCGCATCTGAAAGTTTTCTGAAATAGAAAACGGGTAGCCTAAATAATCAATCTCATTAAATTGGCATGCATCTTTTGCTCCACGTAAATTGGCTACAATTGCCAGTAACTTAGTTTGTGTTTTAGATAAATCTAACTCACCTAATACCTGGGCTGTATCTTGCATTTGTGGTATGGCTTTAGGAGAAACAAAGCTTCCAAAATCTAAGGTTTCAAAACCACAGTTGAGCAATGCCTGCAAATATTTTACTTTATTTGTTGAAGGAATAAAGGTCTTGATTCCTTGCATGGCATCTCTTGGACATTCAATTATTTTTACTTTCTCCATGCTTCAAATATACAATTTTATCATATTCGTAAAAGAAAGCGAATAATTTTATAATTATATAAAAATGAGTAGTGCAATTGCTATAAAAACAAAGACCTGTAAATACTTAAAAAACAATTGCGTTTGCCGATTCTTCTTCAAGAAAATTGTTATTTTTTCTGCAAGGAAAGCAACCATCGAAAAAATAATAAAGGCTTGTAACATAAATATGAAGCCTAAAGTATAAAACTGAAAAATTAAATTTTCACCTGGGTTCCATATAAAACTAGGAAAAAAAGCTAGAAAAAATATGGTGACTTTGGGATTAAGTACATTCATTAAAAAACCACGTGAAAACATTTTTTTGAATCCAGTTGAAGTTGATGTATTGGTTAAATCAATTTGTGCATCAGATTGCCAAACTTTGTAAGCTAAAAAAAGTAAGTAGGCTGCCCCCACAATTTTAATGAATAAAAACAACTCATCTGAAGCTTTGATAATAGCAGAAACTCCAAAAGCAACCAAGGTGGTGTGAATAATAATACCACTTACTAAGCCAGATGTAACAGCAATACCATCTTTTTTTGAAGTAGACATGCTTTGTACAAGAACATAAATAATGTCTGGACCTGGAGAAATAGTTAATGCGATAGAAGCAATTAAAAAGGATAAAATTTCATTAGGCATCAACTCATTTCTTTAAGAATTGCTTGATTTATCTTTTTAATTAGACTCGGACCTTCATACACGAAACCTGTATATAACTGAACTAAACTAGCTCCAGCTTTCAACTTTTCTAATGCATCTTCAGCAGAAAAAATACCTCCAACGCCTACAATAGGAAAATTGCCATTTCCTTTTTTATGTAAATAAGCAATAACTTCTGTAGCTCTATTTTTAAGTGGCTTACCGCTTAAACCGCCCATTTCAGTTTTTTGTGGAGATTGTAAATTGCTTCTATCTATTGTTGTGTTGGTTGCAATTACACCAGCAATTTTGGTGTCGTTTACAATATCGATAATATCGTCTAACTGAGAATTGGTAAGGTCTGGAGCTATTTTTAGCAAAATAGGTTTAGTCTTGGCTTTAGTTTGATTGAGTTGCTGTAAGCCTAAAAGCAAATTAGTTAAAGGTTCTTTTTCTTGTAAGTCTCTTAAATTTGGGGTGTTTGGCGAACTTACATTTACCACAAAATAATCTACGACAGGAAAAAGCTTTTCGAAACCAATTTTATAATCATTAAAAGCTTCATCGTTGGGAGTAACTTTATTTTTACCAATATTGCCCCCAATTAAAACACCTGGATTCGATTTAAGTCGTTCAACAGCCTGGTCTACGCCTTCGTTATTAAAACCCATTCTGTTAATAATAGCTTGGTCTTCCTTAAGTCTAAATAGTCTCTTTTTGGGATTTCCATCTTGCGGTTTAGGCGTAAGCGTACCAATTTCTATAAACCCAAATCCTAATTCAGAAAGCTCTTTGTATAATTTAGCATCTTTATCGAAGCCTGCAGCTAAACCTACTGGATTTTTAAATTTTAATCCAAAAACTTCGCGTTCTAGCTTAGCATTTTCAATCTGAAAATTGGCTTTAGCAAAAGATTTATAACCTGGTAATTTGGAAGCTTTTTGAAGGCTCGAAAAGCTAAAATGATGTACTTTCTCGGGGTCAAATTTAAATAATAGTGGGCGTAAAATACTTTTGTACATGAAGTAGATGTTTCAGCAAAAATAAGCCTTAAACTAGGATGTGAAATAAAAATGAAGAAGAATTTCTGAAAAGTTTAATGACACTCCATAGAAGAAGAAACTTCTTCTACTGCAGGTTTAGGGGAAACATAAGGAATGCCTAAGCCCATACCTCGTAAAATAAATAGAACACCAATGATAACCACCGCATAAGGAATTATTTTTCTAAAATTCAATTTGGTTACGTTTTGTATAAAACCTTTAAAGTAGATTACCCCCGTCATCATTGGCACGGTTCCTAAACCGAAAAGTAACATGTAAAACATACTTTGGGATAAATCTGCAGTTGCAACAGATGCAAAAACTGCCATATAAACCAATCCACAAGGTAATAAACCATTTAAAAAACCCAATTGAAAAAAGTTGAAATACGAATCTTTTTTAAACGCTAATCCTAGTTCCAGTTTTACCTTATTCACTAATATATAAATAGGTTGTGTTACTTTAAATTTTTGAAGATGTTTTTGTGGAAAAATCACAAGTACAATCATTATAACTCCAATAGCAATAGAAAGCTGTTGTTGCACACCAAAAGTAGCAAAACTATGACCTATGATTCCAAACACTAATCCTATTGACGCATATGCTATGAGTCTGCCTAAATGATACAAGCTAACTTGAGTAAATTTTTGAATTCCATTACTTTTTCCAACAGGAAGCATAAAAGCAATGGGACCACACATGCCTACGCAGTGTAAACTCCCTAACAAACCTAATATAAATGCAGACCACAACATTACCAAGTCATCTCTTTTCTATAAGCGAAAGCTTTACCATCTACCGTAAAATCTAGCATTACATTCCATCTTCCCTTTTCTAAAAATTGAGCAGGAATAAGCAGCTTATGTTTTTTTAATTGTATTGGAAAACTAAAATCTTTTTGCTTATCTGATGGTCTATACATAAATACTTCTCCTTCAACTTTATTGAAATCTATTGAAGCTGGAAAATTGATTATAAGTCCGTCTTTAGTATTCTCTAAACTGAAATCGCCAACCAACTCAGCTCCATTCGTAACTTTATCAATATCATCTTGAATGGTTAATTCTTTATGGTAATAATTTTCTGTTACTAAATCCTGGTCATTGGTGGATGAAAGCATTTGAACAACAAAAAACATAATAAAACCTATGAAGCAACACATAGCAATTACAATAGAAGTTCCCCAATTTAATTTCATAATCTTGTTTTTTTTAGTTTTAGCAAATTTAAAGGTATAGAAATGTTGAAACCATGATGAAAATCAGTTCAGTACAATAATTTTATACTTAAATTAATCCATTAACTTTCAGTTATTTAAATCTGATTGAAATATAAATTATTGGTTAAAAATGAATGAAATCAGAAAAAATGTTTCATTATTGTAAAAAATTTAGACTTGCTTAGTTACCAAACTTACATACATCCTACATCTGCCACCTGGGTTACTTTTGTCCACGGAGCTGGAGGAAGTTCTAGCATTTGGTTCAAGCAAATCCGAGCTTACAAAAAAGAATTCAATGTTTTGTTACTCGATTTACGAGGTCACGGGAATTCTAAACCTAAACTAACCGATAGTTTTAAAGAAGATTACACCTTTGATATTATCACCAACGACATTCTTGAAGTTTTAGATGTAGAGAAAATTGAAAAGTCTCACTTTGTGGGAATTTCTTTAGGCACCATATTAATTAGAAATTTAGCTGAAAAACACCCAGAACGTATTGAAAGTATGGTCATGGGCGGTGCCATTATGAAAATGAACATTCGTTCTCGCTTTTTAATGCGAGTTGGGAATATTTTTAAATCTGTAATTCCGTATATGATGCTTTATAAGCTTTTTGCTTTTATCATCATGCCCAGAAAAAACCATAAAAAATCAAGGTCTTTGTTTGTTAATGAAGCGAAGAAACTTTACCAAAAAGAATTTATTAAATGGTTTAAACTCACTTCAGAAATTAAACCCTTACTAAAACTATTTAGACAAAAAGATATTAATATTCCTTCACTTTATGTTATGGGTGAGCAAGATCATTTGTTTTTACCTTCCATTAAAAAAATTGTGAACGACCACAAACAAGCTACCTTAAGAATCATAGAAAATTGCGGTCATGTGGTGAATGTTGAGCGTCCAAATGACTTCAACTCGATGAGTATTCAATTTATTAAATCTATTGGTTAATTTGCGTCTTGCAGAGCAAACACCTTTCTTAAGAGTTCTGTTTTTCTCATACCAACTCGGTCCCTTATTTGTTTTTCTTCTACTTCTAGCATCACAAAAACTCCTTTTAAGGCTTCTTGCGTAACATAATCAGTTAAATTAGGATTTACATTTTTAGTTAAAGGCACTTGGTTATATTTTGTAATCACATTTGTCCATATTTGGTCTGCTCCTACTTTAGCAAAACTATTTTCAATAATTGGCTGGAATCTTAAATACAACTCTTCTTGTGTTTGCATTTTCAGGTATTGTGTGGCAGCATCATCATTACCCATCAAAATATCTCTAGCATCATTTATACTTAAATTTTTTATGGCGTTTATAAATACTGGTGTTGCTTCGCTTACAGCATCTTCAGCTGCTCTATTTAGTGCCTTAACGCCTTCATCTGCTAGGTTTCCTAATCCAACACTTCGTAAAGTGCTTTCTAGTTTTTCTAATTCATTAGGTAAAGGAATTCGAACTAATTCATTATTTAAAAAACCATTTTCACTTGCAAGGCTGCTTACCTGATCATCTATACCTTGTAATAAGGCTTCTTTTAAACCTGATGAGATATCTGCATTAGTAATGGTTTGATTTTGTACGGCTTGATCTGCAATTTGCTGAAGTTCTGCACAAGAAACAGCAAAAAACACAAAAACTAGTAAACTTATTTTTTTCATTTGATTGTATTTATAATTTTAATTGTTGTTTTATAGATAGAGTTACTTCTTCAAGGCTTAACTTAGAAACATCCATAGTGTGTTGAGCCTGTAAGTAAAAAAACTGTCTTTCAAAAAGATGCTTTCTAATAAATTCTTCTAGTCCATCTTTGTCTGTATAGTGAGCAATTAACGGTCTATTTACCTTTTCCTTCCAAAGACGATTCAATAAGGTTTCAATATTTAATTTCAAATATATGGAAGTTACATCGTCTTCTTGATTTATGAGTTCCATATTATTATAATAACAAGGTGTACCTCCACCTAAAGCTACAATCAGATTTTCATTTTTTGAATGATTTAAAACTTCATTTAAGCAATTATGTTCTTGCTTTCTGAAGTAAAGTTCTCCTTTATTTTTGAAAATTTCAGGAATACTCATTTCACTTTGTTTAGCGATATATTGATCTAAGTCTACGAACTTCGATTTAAGTTGACTAGCTAATTGCTTACCAACGCTAGATTTTCCAGACGACATGTAACCTAAAAGAACAATTTTCAAGCTTGATAAATTTTAAATTAAAACAAGTTATAAAAAGCTTCAAATTTAAAGCATTTTTTACTTGATAAAACGAAAATACATACTATATTTGCACCCGCAAAAAGTTGATACTTTTTAAGATCTGGTAGCTCAGTTGGTAGAGCATCTCCCTTTTAAGGAGAGGGTCCTGGGTTCGAGCCCCAGCCAGATCACAAATTGAAGTTCTGATTAAGTTGGGCGAGAAGTTTATGCTGAGCGAAACTGATAAGTTGAGTCGAAGTGAGCCCCAGCCAGATCACAATTAAAGTTCCATTTTTAAGGGGGCGAAAAGTTTATGCTGAGCGAAACTTATAAGTTGAGACAAAGTAAGCCCCAGCCAGATCACAAACCCCCAAATTTGGGGGTTTTTAGTTTAACATCTATTATTGCATTTTAAGCCCAGGTGCTGGAATTGGTAGACAGGCATGGTTGAGGGCCATGTGTTCATTAGAGCGTGCGGGTTCGACTCCCGCTCTGGGCACTTAAAAAAATGTAAGTGACTGATAAATAGTATGTTTAATCTAATTTAGAATATTATCTATTATCAAATCACTCAAGTCTAATCGCTGATTAAAACAAAGAAATTTTCTTATTTCACTTCTTGTAATTGTCTCACCTGCTTTAATATCATTTTTTTGGGTGTTAACGGAATCATTGTAGTCATTATTTTTTGAGAAAAAGTTAGACCAGAAATCACATCTAATTTTCCATTGAGCATTGCTTCATAACCATCTTTTGCTACACTTCTCGCGCTTACTGGCTTTTTAAATAATTCTGTTTTATCCATTCCAGAAACTTCTCCAAATTGGGTGTCTGTAGCACCAGGCATTAAGTTTGTAACACTAATATTTGTATTGTGTAATTCTTCTGAAATAGCATTGCTGAAAGATGTAACATAGGCTTTTGTTGCATAGTATACAGCCTGTAAAGGTCCAGGCATTAGACTGGCAGTTGAAGAAACGTTCAAAATTTTCCCTTCATTTCTAGTTCTAAAATCTTGTAAGAAATAATGAGATAGTGCAGTTAAAACACAAATATTTAAATTTATCATTTGTAAATCTTCTTCTAACTTTCTTTCTTCAAATTTTCCAAGGCCACCAAAGCCTGCATTGTTTATTAAGTAGTCTACTTTTAATCCTGAATTTTGAACCTGCTTATATATTTCTTGAGCTGCATTGGGTTTTGTTAAGTCTTTAGCGATTACTAAAACACTAATACCATGTTGTTGTTCTAGCTCTTTTTTGAGAAGTTTTAATTTGTCTTCACTTCGTGCTATAATTATTAAATCTCCCCCTCGTTCTGCATGAATTTTAGAAAGTTCTTTTCCAATTCCACTGCTTGCTCCTGT
>CBFIGU010000105.1:0-7457 GCA_965662165.1 Psychroflexus sp. | reverse complement strand
TCATGAATGTAGAAACCGAAGTGTTGAAACTGAAATTTTCGATGTCTTCAGTTACTTTTTTAATGGTTTTGTGTAATGTTTTTAAAGCTTCTTTTGAAGCAGGCTTGTCTGAAACTTCAAATTTTTCTCCAGTATGATAGAGTTTCCATAGCTTTTTTAGGAAGTTATGAACACCTGTAATTCCAGCTGTGTTCCAAGGTTTAGCCTGTTCCAGCGGGCCTAAAAACATTTCATACATACGTAGAGTGTCGGCTCCAAAATCTTCACAAATGTCATCTGGATTAACCACATTGTATTTGGATTTTGACATTTTTTCGACTTCTCGGCTTACTAAAAATTGCCCATCTTTATTGGTTATAAATTCAGCATCAGCAAAATCTTTACGCCAATCTTTAAAAGCTTTGGTGTCTAATTCATTAGAAAAATTCACTAGGGAAACGTCTGCGTGAATAGGCTGAGTTTCTTTTCCTTCAATTAAATCGGCTGAAACAAAAGTATTTGAATCTCTTAAGCGATGTACAAAAGCACTTTCGCCTAAAATCATACCTTGGTTAATTAGTTTTTTGAAGGGTTCTTCTACAGGTAAGAAACCAACGTCATTTAAAAATTTAGTCCAAAAACGAGAATACAATAAATGTCCTGTAGCATGTTCGCTCCCGCCAATATAAAGGTCTACGTTTTTCCAATAATTTAAAGCTTCAGTTGAAGCGATATGCTGATTTCTATTTTCTTGGGTTTCCATATATCGAAATAAATACCAAGAGCTGCCAGCCCAACCCGGCATGGTATTTAATTCTAATGGAAATATGGTTTTGTGATCTATTAAACTATTTTCAACTACTTTGTTTTGTGAAGAATCCCAAGCCCAAGAATTTGCTCTCCCTAAAGGTGGTGCTCCGTCTTCGGTTGGTAAATATTCATTTACTTCGGGTAAATGCAATGGTAAATGCTGTGCATCTATCATTTTAGGTAAGCCATCAACGTAATACACAGGGAAAGGTTCGCCCCAATACCGCTGACGAGAAAAAACCGCATCTCGCAAACGATAATTGGTTTTTCTGCTGCCCGCGTTGACTTCTTCTAACTTCTCTATTGCTTTTGCAATGGCATCTTTAGCGTTTAAACCATTTAAAAATTCAGAATTAGCGATGATCGTATTGGCTTTATCTGCAAAAGCTTCTTTTGATATATCAACGTCTTTAAAGATATTTGGAATGGGTAAATTAAAGTGTTTAGCAAAATCATAATCTCTTTGATCTCCACAAGGTACAGCCATAACCGCTCCTGTTCCGTAACCTGCCAAAACATAATCACCAATCCAAATTGGGATAGGCTCTTTGGTAAACGGATGTTCTGCATAAGCGCCCGTAAAAACGCCTGTTATGCTTTTAACATCAGCCATTCTGTCGCGTTCACTTTTTAGAGAAGCTGCTTTTATGTAAGCTTCAACTTCTCCTTTTTGTTCTGCAGTTGTGATTTTTGAAACCAACTCATGTTCAGGAGCTAAGGTCATAAATGAAACACCAAAAATGGTGTCAGGGCGAGTAGTAAAAACTAAAATCCCTTCCCTTTCGGGGAAAGAAAGGATGGGGAATTCAACCTGAGCTCCAACCGATTTTCCAATCCAGTTTCGTTGACTCTCTTTTAAGCTATCTGTCCAATCTAATTTTTCTAAACCTTGTAGCAAACGTTCTGCATAAGCAGAAATTCGCATACTCCATTGTTTCATTTTTTTACGAATCACAGGATGGCCACCACGTTCAGAAAGTCCATTCACAATTTCATCGTTCGCTAAAACGGTGCCTAATGCAGGACACCAATTTACTTCAGTTTCAGCTAAGTAAGTTAATCGATATTGAAGTAATATTTTTTCTTTTTTGTGGTCAGAAAAGTTATTCCATTCTTCAGTAGAAAAAATTTCAACATCTTCATCACAGGCTGCATTCACCTTTTGATTTCCACTTTCTTCAAAAGCTTGAATTAAGGTTTTTATAGATTCCGCTTTGCCAGTGTTTTGGTTAAACCAACTTTCAAATAATTGAATAAAAATCCACTGTGTCCATTGGTAATAATTTGGATCACTTGTGCGAACTTCTCGACTCCAATCGAAAGAAAAACCAATTTTGTCTAACTGCTCACGGTAACGTTTTATATTAACTTCTGTGGTTTTTGCCGGATGCTGTCCGGTTTGAATAGCATATTGCTCAGCCGGTAAACCAAAAGAATCATAACCTTGTGGATGCAATACATTAAAACCTTTATGGCGCTTGTAACGCGCATAAATATCACTTGCAATATAACCAAGCGGATGCCCAACATGTAATCCTGCACCCGATGGATAAGGAAACATATCTAAAACGTAAAAAGGCGGCTTTTTTTCTTTGAGTTCACTAGGTTGTAATGCTCTAAAAGTTTGTGATTTAGCCCATTTTTCTTGCCATTTGGCTTCAATTTGATTGAAGTTGTATTGCATAATTTATCTGTGTAATGTTTGCATTAAAATCGCTGCAAAAGTAGTATTAATCAATTTAGGATAAAAAGTTTTTTGCTATTCCCTTAGAAGCTACAATAGCCTGTGTTTTAGCATAAAAACTCTCCGAAATGAAAATTTGTTTACAATGTTTAATGTGCTTCTAACCAATTTTGACCTGTACCTATATCTACTTTTAACGGAACGCTTAACTCGTAAGCATTTTCCATTTCTTCTTTAATTAGACTTTGTAAATCTTCTAATTCTTCTTTGGGTACATCAAAAATTAATTCATCGTGCACTTGAAGAAGCATTTTAGTTTTAGAATCTTTCTCTTTTAGTTTTTGATGAATATTGATCATGGCTACTTTAATTATATCTGCAGCACTTCCTTGTATTGGTGCATTAACTGCATTTCGTTCTGCAGCACTTTTAACTACATTATTTCTAGCATTTATATCTTTAAGATAGCGTCTTCTTCCTAAAACCGTTTTTACATAGCCATTTTCTCGAGCAAAATCTACCTGATCATCCATATAATCTCTAAGCTTTGGGTAGGTTTTATAGTAGGTTTCAATTAATTCTTTAGATTCACTTCTCGAAAGATTGGTTTGATTACTTAGCCCAAATGCTGAAACTCCATAGATTATACCGAAGTTTACTGTTTTTGCGTTGCTTCGTTGTTCTCTTGTTACTTCATCTAATGGCACATTAAAAACTTTAGCTGCTGTGGAAGCGTGAATATCTTCTCCATTTTTGAAGGCTTCAATCATGGTTTCTTCTTCGCTTAAAGCAGCAATAATACGTAATTCAATTTGAGAATAATCTGCTGCTAAAAGCACATGATTTTCATCTCTTGGAACAAAAGCTTTTCTTACTTCTCTACCGCGCTCGGTTCTAATCGGAATATTTTGTAAGTTAGGGTTATTAGAACTTAATCTTCCTGTTGCTGCTACGGTTTGCATAAATTCAGTATGAACTCTACCTGTTTTACCGTTAATCTGTTTTGGTAACGCATCTACGTAGGTGCTTTTTAATTTACTCAAACCGCGCCATTCTAATACTTTATCTACAATTGGATAATCTTTAGCGTAGTAAGACAACACATCTTCTGCCGTTGAATATTGTCCAGATTTGGTTTTCTTCGGTTTTTTGGCTATTTCTAATTTTCCAAATAATATTTCGCCAAGTTGCTTTGGCGAACCAATATTAAACTCTTCATCTGCAATTTCATAAATTTCTTTTTCAAGTTGCGTTATGTCTTTATTTAAGCCTTCAGATAAATCGTTCAACATATTTTTATCTACATTGATGCCTTCCATTTCCATGTCGGCAAGAACACGTAAAAGTGGAATTTCTAAATCGCCAAATAAATGCTGATTAGAAGCTTCTTTAAGCTCTTCTTCGAAGTATTTTTTTAATTGAAAAGTAATATCAGCATCTTCTACAGCGTATTCGGTTAATTTTTCTAAATCAACATCGCGCATCGATTTTTGGTTCTTTCCCTTCTTACCAATTAAATCTGCAATGGGTTGGGGAGAATAATTTAAATAGGTTTCTGCTAACACATCCATATTGTGTCGCATATCAGGATTAATAATGTAATGCGCTAACATGGTGTCGAATAATGGTCCTTTTACAGCAATATGGTAATTAGCTAAAACCTTAATATCATATTTTAAGTTTTGACCAATTTTTTCAATTTCTTCATTTTCAAAAAAAGGCTTTAGTTGATTAGCTAAGTCTTGAGCTTCATCTTGTTTTTCTGGGAACGGAATGTAATAGCCTTTTCCTTTTTCCCAAGAAAAGGCTATTCCTACCAATTCTGCATCTAAGGTTTTTAATGAAGTAGTTTCGGTATCAAAACAAACCGATTTTTGTTGATTAAGCTTATCCAGAAATAGCTTAATTCCCATATTAGAATTTACATATTGATAACTATGGTCTGTATTTTCTAAAGTTTTATAGCCTTGAAAATCTTCTGCATCTACATCTTCACCAGAAGCATCGTTACCAAACAGCGAAAACTGACCACTGCCAGCTTCTTTTTTATCTTTTTTATCTGAAGTAGTCTCGCCATCTTTTACAGCATCTTCAGGAGAGTTGAACATTTTCATGAATTGTTCAGTAAGTCTTCTAAATTCTAAATCTTTAAAAATTTCAACTACTTTTTCAACATTAGGTTGGGTAAGTTTGTAATTTTCAGCATGAAATTCTACATCACAATCTGTAAAAATGGTAGCTAGTTTTTTAGAAAGCCTTCCTAATTCGGCATTTTCTTCAACTTTTTCTTTCATTTTTCCCTTAAGTTGGTCTGTATTGTCCAACAAAGCTTCCATGCTTCCGAATTCTTTTAAAAACTTTTTAGCTGTTTTTTCACCAACACCAGGAAGACCAGGAATGTTGTCGGAAGAATCTCCCATCATTCCTAAATAATCTATAACTTGCTCAGGCCGCTCAACTCCATATTTTTTTTGAACTTCTGGAATTCCCCATTTTTCAATTCCGTTACCCATTCGGGAAGGTTTGTACATAAAGATGTTTTCTGAAACCAATTGAGCAAAATCCTTATCGGGAGTGACCATATAAACTTCAAAATCTTCTTTTTCGGCTTGTTTGGCTAAGGTGCCGATAATATCGTCTGCTTCAAGTCCTTCAACTTCTACAACTGGAATTTCCATGGCATGTAAAATATCCTGAATAATTGGCACCGATTCACGAATTACTTGTGGAGTTTCATCCCGATTAGCCTTGTAATCTTCATACATTTCCGTTCTTGCTTTACTTCCGCCTTTATCGAAGCAGACGGCAAGTAAATTTGGTTTTTCTCTCTTGATCACATCAAAAAGAGAATTCATAAATCCCATAATGGCTGAAGTGTCTTGCCCTTTAGAATTTACTCTTGGGTTTTTAATTAATGCGTAATAACCACGAAATATTAATGCGTATGCGTCTAATAAAAATAATCGGTTTTCTTTTACCATGTAATACTGTCTTTATTGAGACTATAAAAATAGGAGATTTGGAATGAATTTTTGAGTTGTGTTTGGATAATTATTTAGGATTTACGAGAAAATATAAAAAAATGCTTACTTCGATAAACTCAGCATAAGTACTTGGGCGGTTCGACCTGCTTAGGCAGGAAAACGCAGCGCAAGTTGTTGAAAAAATTATCACGCAAAGACGCTAAGACGCAAAAAAAATTACGCTACAATTATCTCGCTAATCTGCCAAGGTTGAAGCGTTAAGTCGACAAATAACTTGATGTTTAATAATTATCATTTAAAGACGCCAAGACGAGAAGAAAAATCTTAGCCTGTAAAGCTATTACATATCACTCATTTACATCTAAGGCATCTCGAAGTGCATTGCCAATAAGCATAAAAGCCATGACTAAACTCATAATAGCTAGACCAGGAATAATGGCTAAATAGGCTTTGCCCATAACAATATATGCGTAATGGTCTTTAATCATGGCTCCCCAGCTTGGTGTGGGTGGTTGCGCTCCAATTCCTAAAAAACTAAGTCCGCTTTCTATTAAAATTGCAGCGGCAAAATTAGCTGCAGAAATTACTATTACGGGAGCTAACACATTAGGTAAAACGTGTTTATAAATTATTCTAAAGTTAGAATAACCTAAGGCTTTTGCAGCGGTTACATACTGCATTTCTTTTACGCTTTTAACTTGCCCGCGAACAACTCTAGCTACTTCTACCCACATGGTTAAACCTACCGCAATAAAGACTTGCCAAAAGCCTTTGCCTAAGGCTAAACTAATTGCAATAACTAGCAATAGCGTTGGGATAGACCATGTAACATTAATGAGCCACATAATTGCAGCATCTATCTTCCCGCCGAAATAACCTGCTGTGGCACCTAAAGCAATGCCAATAAAAAGCGAGATAAAAACAGCTACAAATCCAATAGAAAGTGAAATGCGAATACCTACCAACATTCTACTTAATAGGTCTCGCCCATATTTATCTGTTCCTAGCCAAAATGTTTTTTGTTTTATGTATTTTTTTTCAATCTGTTCTTTAGACTTCCCTTTAAAGGCTTCACTTAAAATTAAATATTCTTGTTGAGTTGAAGAAATGGAAGTTTTACCAAAAACCTGATAAAATAAAGTGTCTTGTTGAAATTGGTATTCTTGTATGGGAATGATTGCATTTGATTGCTTTTTGCCTTCAAAAATTTTAGACCAAAAGCTTTGTTTGTTTACTGCATTATTAAGTAAAGGAGTTTCAATGATGCTTACGCTAAAACCCGGCGCTTTAGAATGAATAGGTAGCGCCATTTGGTTTACATTTTGTGAAGCATCAGGCGCCAAAACGTATGCAAATATGGCTAAAAAGGCCATAATTACGATAAAACCAAAACTTAAAACGCCCCATCGATTTCTTTTGAATCGTTGGAGCGCTAGTTGGCCTAAAGAAGTTGACTTATTCGTCATTAACTAATGATCTTGTTTTAGGGGCAATCTAATAATTTTAAAGTTAAGCTACTAATTAAAATTAATTTGAGCGTCGACCAAAATCAATAATCAATCTGCATTATTTTGCATTGGCTAATTTATAAGCCTTGGTTTGCTCGCGTAAATCTTGAAGAACATTAACTGCTTCTTCTATGTATACATCTTTTTTAAGATTTTTATGCCAGCGTTCCCTTTTTTCGCCTAAAACCGTATCTTTTTCAATTAGTTGTTCTTCATAAGGTAAGGAGTTAAAGCTTAAATCTGAAGTGTAATCGTCTAGCTCATTAAATTTTTCCGCTTTGGCTTCAAATTCTTCATTTTGAGCTTTAAATTCTTCAAAATTCAAAGAATATTCAGTTATATCTCGCTGTTTTTTTACCCACTGAGCATTTTCATCTATCAATTTTAAATGCTTGTTTTTTTGCATACGTTTAGTACTATTTTCAATAACACGTTCTAGATTATGGTAACCTTCCCATTAGGTATAATTGGCTGGCTGGATTTGATCCCATG
>CBFIGU010000104.1:0-7469 GCA_965662165.1 Psychroflexus sp. | reverse complement strand
ATGGTTTCTTCATTTTCACTTCCAACGCTATAAATTGTTGCAAGTGTTCCCACAAAAACTTCTCTTGCAGCAAAAGATGTAATCACTGCAATACCAATTTTCCAATCATATCCTAAAGGTTGTACAACCGGTTCAATTGCCTTTCCCATGTAACCAATGTAAGAATAACGAAGTTTGTGAGATGAGATTTTTGTATTGATTTCTTCTTCAGATAAGTCTAATTGTTCTGTTTGAATCTCTTGATTTACAATTTGCTCTGCATTAGAAAATTTTTCGTTAGGTCCATAACTTGCTAAAACCCAAAGAATAATGGAAATGGCTAATATTATTTTTCCAGCTCCAAATACAAAAGACTTTGTTTTGTCTACCACCGTAATAACAACATTTTTGAAAATAGGCAACTTATAATCAGGCATTTCAATCACAAAATAAGTTTTTGTAGATTTTTTCATAAATAAGTGTAATAACCAAGCTGAAAATAATGCCATCCCAAAACCAAGAAAATATAAAAAGAACAAAACCAGACCTTGATAATTTAGAAAGCCAAGTAAATTTTTATCAGGAATTACCAATGAAATGATTATTAAATAAACGGGTAATCGTGCTGAACAGGTGGTAAACGGAATTACCAAAATAGTTATGAGTCGTTCTTTCCAGTTTTCGATATTTCTTGAAGCCATTACGGCAGGAATAGCACAAGCGGTTCCAGAAACTAAGGGTACAATACTTTTTCCACTCAGTCCGAATTTTTTCATGATTCGGTCTGTTAAAAACACAACACGACTCATGTAGCCACTTTCTTCAAGTAAACTAATAAATAAAAAAAGTAGAGCAATTTGTGGAACAAAAATTACAATGCCTCCTATTCCAGGAATTATTCCTTCGGCTATCAATCGGGTAAATTGTCCGTCGGGTAGACTTTCTTTGGTAAGTTCGCTTAAATTGGCAAAAGCTAAATCAATTAAATCCATGGGGTAAGCAGACCAATTGTAGATAGCTTGAAAAATTAAAAGTAAAATGAAAGCAAAAATTAAATAACCCCAAAATTTATGGATTAAAATGCGATCTAAATTTGCTCGTAAACCTTTAGCTGCATTTAGGTCTTTTGTTAAGGTTGTTTTTAAAATTTGATTGATAAATAAATACCGCTTAATTACTTCCTTTTGTTGCAGATGCTTCAACTGCGATTTTGTTTTTGGAGTAAAATCCTGAACTTTATTTTCAATAGGATTTCGCTGTAAATCGCCAAAATTGACATCATTATTAATAATCAACCAAAGTTTGTAGGTATTTTGATTCGGGTAAGCTGATTTCAAGTCATTAAAATAGTCAGGATCAATGCTTGTAATTTCACAACAGGATGCAGTAGATAGTTGTTTATAATTACTTATTAATTCTTTAAGCTTCTCAAAACCTAAGTTTTTTCTTGCACTTACTAAAGCAATTTTAGTTTCTAGCTTCTTTTCGAGTGCTTCAACATCAATCTTAATGCCTTTCTTCTGCATTCGGTCAGACATATTAATTGCTAGAATAGTTGGTAAACCTAAATCTTTAATTTGTGTAAAGAGTAAAAGATTACGTTTCAGATTTTCAATATCGCTAACCACAACTACAACATCAGGATAGTCTTTATCATTCTTGTTGAGTAGTAATTTTACAGCAACATCTTCATCTAAAGAAGAAGCATTCAAACTGTAGGTGCCCGGTAAATCTAAAATATGTGCTTTCAACATTCTGGAAAGCTTACAAACTCCTTCTTTCTTTTCTACTGTAATTCCCGGGTAGTTTCCTACTTTTTGATTTAGACCCGTTAAGCTGTTAAATACAGAAGTTTTTCCTGTATTTGGATTTCCCACTAATGCAACATTAATTTGTCTCATGCTTTGCATCTATTGTGGTTACTAAAATATCTTTTGCAGTTTCTAAACGAATGGCTAAATAAGTATCATTGATGTTTAGGTATAGAGGGTCCTTAATTTTGTTAATTTTTATGACTTCAACTTCACTTCCTGGTAAACATCCCATTTCTAGGAGTTTAAGTGGTATGCTAAGAGCAGAAATATCTGTAATTACCGCCTTTTGCCCACTTTTTAAATCAGCAATACTCATCTATCTTATTTAGATTAAATTTAAGTAATGCAAACCTAATAAATAAGAGAATATCTTGGTATCTTTTAAGTTTATTTTCCGATATTTTGACTTGCTATTTTGGATTTATAAAATGGGTGTTACAATCTACCACTCCAATAAAACCCGCTGAGCTGAAAAACCTGGACCAAAACTCAACATAATTCCTTTTTCATCTTTCTTAGGATTTTGTCTTAAAATGCGTTCCAGCACAAATAGAACGGTTGCACTACTCATGTTGCCAAATAATTGTAAAACGGCTTTAGTATCATTAATATTTTTTCCTAAATCTGAAAATAAAGCTTCAACCGTTTGAATGATTTTTTTACCGCCAGGATGGAAAATTAAATGATTAATCTCTTCTATGTTAGTTTGGTATTTTTCTAGAAACGGATGAATGATTTCAGGAAAATGATCGGCTATTTTTTGTGGAACTTCAATGTCTAAAATCATTTTGAGTCCTGAATTGGTCAAATCAAAACCCATCATGTGGGTAGCATCAAAAAAGTGATACATACCTTCTCCTATTATCTTTGGGCCTTTATCTGCTTCATCAGAAGATAATAAAACACAAGCAGCACCATCTCCAAAAATGGCAGCACTTACCATATTAGCCATGCTCATATCATTGAATTGAAAAGTGGCAGTTGGGGCTTCAAAAGCTACAACAGCTGCTCTTTTTCCAGGATTTGCAGCTAAAAATTGTTTGGCATAAATAATTCCTGAAATTCCAGCGGCACAACCCATTTCGGTTACCGGTAAACGGACCACATCTTGTCGTAATCCTAGTTCGTTAATTAAAAAAGCGTCAAGTGAAGGAATCATAATTCCTGTGCAGCTTACCGTGATGATGTAATCTAAATCTTCAGCTTTCCAATTAGCATCTTTTAAAGCTTTCTGAAGTACTTTTTTTCCTAAAAACTTAGCTTCACGCTCGTATATTTTATTTTTATCTTCAAAAGATGTTGCTGTAAAAACTTCTTCAGGATTCATAATCGAATAGCGTTGGTCTACTCCTGCTCCTTCAAATAATTTTACTACTTTTCTTCTAAATCGTTGATCTTCATTTGCTAACCAAGCTTCTACAAACGGAATTACTTCTGCTGTAGTTTTAGAATATTCAGGTAATTGACTTACGGCTGTTGTTATTTTAACGCTCATTTATTTTTGTATTATCCATTGATACCGAAAAGCCCAAAACCAATTTACTTGATGATTTTGAACATGTATTTTTTCAGCATAATTATTAAAATCTTCTTTTTTAAATCCACGTAAAATTGAAATTAAACCGTCGTGTTTAGCAATTTTACTTCTTATAAATACCCAACCATATAACTTAAATAAAATATAAGCTAGTTTACTACGTTGCAAATCGTTAATTACAATGCCTAGTTGAGCCTGTTTTTGTAAAGTTTGCATTAATTGAATTAAGTCTTGGTCTTTAAAATGATGCAAGGTTAAGGTAGAAACAAAGATGTCTACTTTCATTGCTTGGAATTCTTCCGAAAAAACATTCAAACATTTAAAACTTAAGTTTTCAATTCCTTTTGAAGCTCTCTGGGCAATATTTATGCATTCAGGATTGGCATCAATGCCAATAAATTCAAACTCTTTTTGTTGTTTTGTATTGATTTTGCGGATATTGCTCAATCAGTTTTTTAATTCCATCAACAGTTACGCGATGACCACCCAAGGCTACATTAATCTGATCAATATTATGCAGGACTTTTTCTAATTCTTTTCCATTAAAATCAAATTCGTCCATAATTTCAGGGAGTTGACTTCTATATTTAGTTGAAATTAATTGCATTCAATTGGTTTTCCATGGGTTTGTTGAATCATTTTTTGTACCAATTTAGGCATTTTACTTCCTATTGCAATTCCCAAATTAGTTAAGTTCGGTTTCATTAAAACATGTTGAAATATTCTGCCGAATTTCATTCTGCTTTCAAAGGTGTTTTTCCATTTATCTGAATAGTTTTTAAATAACAATTCCCTAGATTGATGATTTTGGTAGGCTAAAATTTCTTCTGATGCTAATTTAGCAGAATGTATAGCCATGGCCATACCGTTACCACATAAAGGATGAATTAATCCAGCTGAATCACCCAACATTAATATATTATGTTCTACATTTTGCTTTTCTGCAAAAGATATTTGAGCAATGGCCAAGTGCTTTTCAAAAACCAGACTCGCTTTTTCAAAAAAAGTAGCAAGATGTTTGTTTTTACTCAACACACATTCATTAAATTCTTGAATATCTTTATATTTTTTAAAGCTGTCGTACCTTGCTAAATAGCAAAGGTTTACTTCATTTTTCTCGGTTAAAGACAAGCCGCAATAGCCTCCATCAAAATTATGAAGCTCAACTTTATGAGCAGGAAAACTAGGATGTTTGTAATGTGCTTTTATCCCTACCCAATGCGCAGGTTTTTTTGTAAATGCTCTGTTGAAATGTTGATCCAGATTAGAGCGTTTTCCAAAACTACCCACCACTAATTTAGCTTGATAGTGATGTTTTCTGGTTTTAACTTGATAAGTTTCATTTTTGAATTCAACATGTTCTGCTTTTTCAAAAACAAAAGAAGCTCCAAGAGACATGGCTTTTTTGTACAATAAATCATCAAAAGTAAACCTAGAAATACCAAAACCACCTAAAGGTAATTTCTGCTTAATCTCATTAGCCTTGGGTGTGGTAATTAATAGGTTATTAATCTGCGGAAGCTTAAATGCGTCAAAGTCAACTCCTAAGTAAGCTAAATAAGGTAAAACTTCGTTAGAAACATATTCACCACAAACTTTATGTCGTGGATATTTATGTCTTTCTATGACTAATACGGATTGCTTAAATTTAGACAAATGAATTGCAGTGGTTAAACCTGCTAAACCACCACCTATTATAATTACATCGTATATTTTCACAGCTGAAAAATAAGATAAAAAAAATCCCGATAAAGCATATCGAGATTTTAAGTGTAATAATTTAACAAAGATTAATTCACGCGTTCCTTCGCTTCTTGTTTTAATTCTTCGTTGGCTACAATTGCTATTTCTACGCGTCTGTTTTTTGCTCTTCCTTCTGGAGTTTCGTTGGTATGCTTAGGTTGTTCTTCGCCAAACCATTTCGTAATTAATCGATTACTATCAATTCCATTTTTAATTAAGAAGTCTGTAACCGACATGGATCTTTTTTTAGATAATTCCATATTGTAGGTTTCGCTTCCTGTACTATCCGTATGACCTTCAACAACAATATTTGTTTTAGGATATTCTTTAAAAATTTCAACCAATTTATTTAAAGATTTTTCAGATTCGTTATTGATATTGGATTGGTTAGTTGCAAAATAAACACCAGAATTTTCATCAAAAGTTACTGCAATTCCTTCGCCAACACGTACTACTTCTGCTCCAGGTATTTCATTCTGAATTTTTGTAGCTTGCTCGTCCATACGATTGCCAATGTAAGCTCCTGAAGCTCCACCAACAACTGCGCCTACAATTGCTCCTAAGGCAGAGTTGCCACCATCACCAATGTTATTTCCTAAAATACCACCAATTATGGCACCACCAGCTACTCCAATAGCTGAACCACGCTGAGTGTTATTGGTGTTTTTAACAGCTTCACAAGCCAGTAAAGAAAAGCTTAAGCTTACTAAAAGTAGAATTTTATTAAATCTTGCTATTTTCATTTTAATTATTTCTAAAGATTATTTTTTTCAAAGTTAAGACGAACAATCATAGGTTGAGATTGAAATTGAATATTTAAATCCCAAATCATAACTGATTCTGATATTTGTTTGATTTGTAATCGGGAACCTTCTTCCATTTTACGGGCTTTACCTTCGTCTGCAACTTTTAAATTTACATTATATTGATAGCTAGGTAAAGTAGATTCTTCAACAGACCAAACTAAATTATAGTCTTCTACTACACAATCTGTATTGTATAAATTAACAGTTCCACGATTGTTGTTGGCCACAAATTTCCAAAGCGAAGATTCAAAACAACTAGCATCTGCTACTTGAAACAAAGTAACATCAAAAAAACCAGAAGAATCTGGATAGGTTACTTCTTTCAAAATCCATTCTCCGTTAAAAGATTTTTCTGTTTCCTTAACTAATTGAGTTGAGCCACAACTCATAAAAAGCGTTATTGAGAACAGTAAAATCATTATATTTTTCATGATTTAAATTTTTTTGGGTTTACTCAAAAATACAGAATTTTAATTTCAGATTTCCCTAATTTTATGATAAGTTCTTTAAAAATTAAAGTTTGATAAGTATCATTGTTTATGATTTTTAAACCTATTACTTTTGAAGAAAATTAATTACAAATGAACATCAATACCTATATAGATCATACTTTACTGAAAGCAGATGCTACTTTAGCACAAATTAAAACCCTTTGCGATGAAGCGATACAATATCAATTTGCAAGTGTTTGCATTCCATCTTACTTTGTTAAAGATGCTTATGCTTTGGTAAGAGAATCTAATGTTAAAGTATGTACAGTTGTTGGGTTTCCGCTGGGGAATGCATCTACAGCTGCCAAGGTACGAGAAACAGAAGTCGCATTTCAAGATGGTGCAGAAGAAATAGACATGGTTATTAATCAAGCTGCTATAAAGTCTAATCGTTGGGAAGATGTACAAAGTGATATTAGTCAAGTAAAGGTAGCCACTGGAAAATATATTTTGAAAGTAATTCTTGAAACCTGTAATCTCACTGACGAAGAAATTGCCAAAGCTTGTAAAATAGCTGAAAAAGCGGGAGCAGATTATGTAAAAACATCTACAGGTTTTGCTTCAGCTGGAGCTAGCCCTGAAGCAGTAAAGATTATGAAAGCAAATATTTCTTCTAAAGTAAAAATTAAAGCTTCCGGTGGAATACGTGACTTAGCTAGTGTAGAAGAATACATTAATTTAGGTGTTAGCAGAATTGGAGCATCATCTGGTGTGGCTATTATGGAAGGAAAAAAATCAGATTCATCTTATTAAATTCTATTTATGAGTATTCATATCAATGCGAAAAAAGGCGATATAGCCGAAACAGTTTTACTACCTGGCGATCCACTTCGTGCAAAATGGATAGCAGAAACTTTTTTAGAAAACCCAATTTGTTTTAACGAAGTCCGTGGAATGTTAGGTTTTACGGGCACCTACAATGGTAAACGAATTTCTGTAATGGGTAGCGGAATGGGAATTCCTTCCATAAATATTTATGCACATGAATTAATTACTGAGTTTGGAGTAAAAAACCTTATTCGTGTCGGAAGCGCTGGTTCTATGCAAAAAGATATCAAAATTAGAGATGTGGTAATCGCTATGTCTGCTTCTACCAATA
>CBFIGU010000103.1:0-7698 GCA_965662165.1 Psychroflexus sp. | reverse complement strand
TATTCAGTTGCGCCACGAGGCCGTTTTGGGAGTGCAAATATAATTTAATTTCAAAATTAAGCAAATTCTCTATCTAATTTTTTAAAACTATTATTGACACACAAAATAAGTTAAAATCGAAACTTATCGCTTTATTATTTTTTGAAAATAATTCCCTGAATTTGTTTCAATTTTTACAAAATATACTCCTGATTTTAAAGGCGATACATCTAAAAAATTTGTATTGCTGTCATATTCATTTAGTAAAGATTTTCCATTAACATCAAAAACTTGTATGGAATTGATATCTAACAAATTGGAAGTTTCTATATATAATTTAGTGCTTACTGGATTGGGATAAATCTTAAAGCTAATTTCTTTAAATGAAGTAGCATTTAAATTTTCACATTCTAATGCTTCAGCTGAATTTGAAAATAAACTTCCATCTTCTACCCACCAATTTTGCCACTCTCCGCCATTTCCAGATTCCCAATCATTTAAATTAAAGCTGTTACTCCCTGTTTCCGTTCCTGCTACTTTGTAAACTTTTATAGCTTCGTTGTTCAAATTCCAAGTTAGTGGAGTTTGGTTTTCTAGAGTTTCGGGTTCAAAATTAGCAATGCAGTTTACCTGCAGAAAATAGGCGTAATCTTCAAATTCGGGGAATTCACCATAAATCTGAGCAACACCATCAGCACCAATACAAATCCCAACAAATTCTTCAGCGGCAATTCCAAAAGCACGTTCTCCTGTTTCATCTACTATTCTAGACAAAAAAGCAAGATGCCTTCCTTTACGGTCAGGATTATCATAATGGGTATCCGTAATCAGATTTCCTAAAAATGGAAGATTCAAAAAATTACCTTGACCAATGGAAACTGAACTACCAAAAGGATTATTGAGTGCTTCGGTTGAAGTTACTGAGCCGTTTAGGGCATCAAAATAAAATTCACCCATAATAGCCATTCCTGCACTTGTTCCGCCAATAGGTGCTTGTTTAATGTTTACATGTGCATTCAACAAATCGTTTAATGCATTGTCTTTAAAAAAATTTACATACGTTGCCTGATCTCCGCCTGCAAACCAAATAGCTTCCGCATTTGCTACTTTATCTAATACATAAGAATTGGCGGCTCCAGCTTGGTTATTAATCACTAAAGTTTCAACTGAATTGATATCTACATTTAATTCATTTAGGAAATAATTATTATAGCCATCGCTACCCGAAGTTCTTAAAACAACTACATCGCCACCATTAGCTTTTTCTAAAAACCATTGCATGGCTTGGTCGTTTTCTTGAGCGCCGCCCATTAAACAAATTCCGAAATTAGGCACTGGACTAATGTTGTTTGAATTTCCTAAAAAGTAGGATTCATAATCTTGTGAAAAACCAATATAAGATAAGCTAAGAAAAATATACAGTAAGATTATTTTCATCATTAATTTTTATTTTCAAGTAAAGGAACAAATCTAAATTCGCCATAAGTTTCTTTATCAAAACTTTTGGCTGAAGTTCTAACCAATACAGTCATAATTTGTGGGTCTTCTCCCACAGGAATAACCAACTTCCCTCCTACTTTTAACTGAGCCATTAAAGATTTAGGTATGTATGGCGCTCCTGCGGTTACTAATATTTTATCGTAAGGAGCGTATTCCTTAATACCTTTATAACCATCTCCAAAGCTGGTATATTTTGGTCTATATCCAAGTTTTTGTAAGAAAATACTTGTTTTTTTATATAATTCATGTTGCCGTTCTATGGTATAAACTTTAGCACCTAAAGCACATAAAACTGCTGTTTGATAACCGCTACCTGTTCCCACTTCTAAAACTTTATCGTTTTTTTGAATTGCTAATAGCTGCGATTGGAAAGCTACAGTAAACGGGTGAGAAATGGTTTGACCTGCTGCTATAGGAAAAGCCTTGTCTTGGTAAGCATGATCTTCAAAACTAGAGTCTAAAAAAAGGTGTCTCGGTACTTCAAAAATTGCCTTTAAAACCTGCTCATCTGTAATTCCTTTTTCTCGAAGCTTATCTATTAAATTACGGCGTTTGCCTTGATGTCTAAAATTGTCTTCCACTAACTTTTTTAATTATTACTATGCCAAGCATTGTTATTAATTGAAATTAAAAGCCTATTCTATAAATTAATTTAACCGTTTCTATTTTCTAGATGCTTAAAATTAAAGATTCAAAATTCTCAAATCAATGATTATTCAATAAAAAACGAATGATTTTAAGTTTGACCAAATTTACAAAAAATGAATTTTAAACTCTTATCATCTTATTATTTTGATGATAAATTTTTATACGATTTTTTGAAATTTATTTTGCAATTTTCATTCTAAGTTGAGAGACTTGTTCAATTCAAATTAAGACGTATTTTTGCGTTAAAAATTAAAAAAAACATGCAAGACGGAATTTACGCACATTTTCATACTTCTAAAGGAAAAATAAGCGTTCAGCTAACTTATGATAAAACTCCAGGAACAGTTGCCAACTTAGTGGGCTTAGCCGAAGGAAAAATTGAAAATAAAGCTAAAAAATTAGGTGACCCTTATTACGATGGATTAAAGTTTCACCGAGTTATTGAAGATTTTATGATTCAAGGTGGTGACCCTAAAGGCAATGGAACTGGTAATCCTGGTTATCAATTTGATGATGAGTTTCATCCTGATTTAAAACACAACAAACCAGGTATTTTATCTATGGCAAATGCTGGGCCTGGAACGAATGGAAGTCAATTTTTTATAACCCATAAAGAAACGCCTTGGTTAGATAACAAACACAGTGTGTTTGGTTTTGTAGTAGACGGAATGAATGTAGTGAACCAAATTGCACAAGGAGATATAATTGAAAAGCTAGAAATTGAAAGAATTGGAGAAGCGGCTAATGCTTTTGACGCCGTAAAAGAGTTTGAACAATTCCTGAATGCTAAAAAAGAACGTGAAGCGAAAGCGAAAGCTGAAAAAGAAGCAGAATTAGAAAAATTAAGTGCAGGTTTTCAAAAAACCGAATCAGGTCTACGTTACCAGATAATTCAAGAAGGTGACGGCATTCGTGCTAAAAAAGGCAATATTGTAAAAGTTCACTATAAAGGAAGTTTAGCCAACGGACAAGTTTTTGATTCTTCTTATTCCAGAAAACAACCTATTGAATTTCCATTAGGGGTCGGACAAGTAATACCGGGTTGGGATGAAGCTATTCAACTTTTAAATGTAGGCACAAAAGCCAGATTAGTCATTCCAGCTGAATTAGGTTATGGAAGTCAGGCTGTAGGCGGAGTAATTCCTGCAAACTCCATTTTATTATTTGATGTAGAATTGGTGAGTTTGAAGTAGAGTTGAAATTTGCTCTTTTAGATAAATTCTAAACTTATTTTTTGTATTTATTTATTGCTAGAAAAGAAAAAAGACCGCTACGTTAAAAGAGAAAAGAGTTAAGAATTTCACATCACTTATCATAATCACATATATAAATACAGCCACTAATATTTTGATTTTAGTGGCTGTGTTGTTTACAAATTTATAAATCTTAGTAAAAATAAAAACCTATCCCAACCAAGCTTTAAATCCTTTAACGCGCTCTCTACTCACAATAAGAAGACCATCGAATTTTGCTTTTAACTCTACTTTTAATCTTGAGTTAGAATAGCTAATTATCGATTGAATAGCAGCGTGTTTCACAATATATTTTCTGCTAATTCTAAAAAACGTATTAGGGTCTAATTCTTCTTCCAATTGGTCTAGTGACGCATCTACCAAATAAGAACGACCATCTTTGGTTAATAAATGAGAAGCTTTATCTTCACTATAAAACACTTCAATGTCATCTGTGGTAAAACTCTTTAAGTTTTTCCCCACCATAACAGAGAAGCGTTCCTTATAATTTTGAGTTTTTGTTTGGGTTTTTAAAAACTCCTGAAGCTGATGTAAATCGATTGATTGACTTTTTTGTTGCGAACGAAATTGCGCTATAGCAGATTGCAATTCATATTTATCAATAGGTTTCAATAAATAATCAATGCTATTCAACTTAAAAGCTTTCAGTGCATATTCATCATATGCTGTGGTAAAAATAATTGGCGAAGAAAGTGTTATTTCATTAAATATTTCAAAAGACAATCCATCTCCTAATTGAATATCTAAAAAAATAAGTTCAGGCGCTTCGTTATTTTTAAACCATGCTTTTGCTTCTTCAACAGAGCTTAATTTAGCCAAACAATCTAGTTCTTCTTGCTGAAGCATACGTTCTAATCTTCGAGCGGCAGCTTGTTCATCTTCAACAATTACACAGGTATAATTTTTCATTGTATTTACTTTTTAACTAAGGGTAAAGCAATTTTAAAGCGATTGGAAGTTTGCTCAATCTTAATTTTTTCATTTGAAATTAACTTGTAGCGGTATTTAATATTTTCTAGACCTACTCCTTTTCTATTGGATAATTGAGTTTTTAATTGAAGCGTATTTTCAATTAAAAGATGGGTATTTGTTTTCGAAATATAAATAGAAAGTGGTTTTTGCTTGCTAATAATATTATGTTTTACTGCATTTTCTAACACCAATTGAAGCGATAGCGGAAGTAAATAAATTCCTTTTGTATCTTTTACATCAATACTTAAGTTTACGCTATCTTCAAAACGCATTTTTAATAACTCTACATAGCGTTTAGCAAACATGAGCTCATCTTCTAAAGCTACTACATCTTTTTCTTTTTGCTCTAAAACATAACGATAAATACGAGATAATCCTGTAGTAAAATCTTGTGCGTTTTCAGGGTTTTCTTCGATTAAAGAAGTAAGTACATTTAAACTGTTGAAGAGAAAATGCGGATCTAATTGGTCTTTTACTGCTTGCAACTGTGCTTTTTGAACCGCGGCCAAACTTGCTTGTTCATTAATTTTTGAATCTTTTAAAGCTTTATAGAAATAAAATAAATGAAAGATTAGCGTTAAAATAAATGCAATAAGCATTGAAAAAATGTAGTTATTAATGTGTTCTACTTCTAAAAAATAGGAAAACGTAAAACCTTCAATCACCACAAAATGAAATAACCTGGCTAAGAAAAAAGCAATAGTTGAAATAATTACTGAGCCAACCACACCCTTAAAAATCATTTGTTTAGGATGATGATCCCAGGCTCCTTCTTTATTAATAATTTTGAAAAAAATA
This sequence comes from Psychroflexus sp., assembly GCA_965662165.1. Classification (GTDB taxonomy): domain Bacteria; phylum Bacteroidota; class Bacteroidia; order Flavobacteriales; family Flavobacteriaceae; genus Psychroflexus. The sequence continues at coordinate 2,548 of CBFIGU010000103.1, read as the reverse complement.
ATATTTGCTACTCCAATAATGGCCGCATAACTATAGTTGACTACGATAGGCTTCCAACTTAAGAGAAAATCTGTATTATACCCCATAGCAGCAAAATTGATGAAATGAATCATCAGGGCAATTCCAATAGTTATCAATAAGTATCTGAAAATTCGTTTTTGCATGTTTTTAAATTTTCAACAAATATGAATCGCTTTAGACAAATTTAATAATAGAATAAACTGAAATGTCAATTTTAGTGGATGAGTTGTGTGAATGTGTGAATGTGTGAATTGTGAATGTGTTAATGTGTTAATGTTTTAATGTTTTAATGTGTGAATGTAGCAATGTAACCGTAAAGCAATTTGACATAGTGTTAAAGTCAAAACATAGTATGTCATTTAGATTAGAATAAGAACAAAACTTATCGTCTGCTTCCTTCATAAATATCATATTTTACCAATCTTGCTTCAATAGGTCCATTAAAGAGTTTAATTTTTCGGGATGGTTTTAAACCTACATTTTTAATAGCTTCAAGATTACCCACAATCATCCAAGCTTGCGTATTCGGATAGTTTTGCTTCAGGGTATCTCCTACCTGACCATAAAATTTGGGTATATCTATAGATAATCTTTCGCCATATGGCGGATTAAATACCATATGTAGTGGTCCTTTTACTTCTTTTTCAGTATTAAAGAAATTTTTAATTTCAATATCTATAAATTCATCTAAGTTGGCATTAGCTACATTTTCAATTGCTTTCATCACCGCAGATGGTGCTTTATCGTAACCTACAATTTTGTAATGAAAATCACGAATTTTTTTAACTACAGAATCCATAATAGTTGCAAATAAATCGGCATCCCAATCTTTCCAATTCATAAATGCAAAATGTTTACGATTAATATTTGGTGGAATGTTGCAAGCCATCATAGCGGCTTCGATGAGAAGCGTACCACTTCCGCACATTGGATCTATAAAATTAGATTTTCCATCCCAGCCCGAAAGTTTCAATAAACCTGCTGCTAAAACTTCATTGATGGGTGCAATATTCGTATCGGTTTTATAACCGCGTTTAAAAAGTGGATCCCCAGAAGAATCTAATGATAATGAACAGAAATTACGATCAATGTGAATATGTACGTGAATATCTGCAGTTTTAGTGTCCACATCTGGTCGATTTCCAGTTTTGTTCCGCATGCGGTCCACAATGGCATCTTTTGTTCTAAAAACCGCAAATTGTGTATTATTAAAAAGGTCTGAAAAAACGGAAGAATGAATTACTATACTTTGGTCTTCTCCTATTATTTTCTCCCAGGCAAAATCATAAACTTGATGATATAAATCGTCTACGGTTTCAATTTTAAACTGTTTTACTGGCTTCAAAATATTAATGGCAGTACTTAAAGATAAGTTCGCTTTGTATAAGAAACCTAAGTCGCCTACAAATTGAACCGATCTATTTCCCTTCTTAATATCCATAGCACCAAGCTGTTGAAGTTCTTTTTCAAGTACTTCTTCTAAGCCATATTGTGTACGCGCTAACATTTTAAAATTATTTCCCATCTATAAACCTATTTTAGACTTCAAAAATACACTAATTTTGCACTTTTATTGAAAACTGATGTATAGCTATCAAATTAAATATAAATCATCAAACCTTTAAAATCAGCATCATTACATGAATATCATTCTACCTATTCTAGCTGTAATTATTGGTTTTGGAATTGCTTATTTTATTAAGCACAGAACAACAACCATCAACTTATTGTTGGCCTTTAGTGGTTCTTTCTTATTATCGATTACGGTTTTGGAATTTATTCCCCATGTATATAGAAATACAGAAGTCTCAGTGGGAATATTTATTATGGCAGGAATTATCTTGCAATTAGTGCTCGAATTCCTTTCGGGTGGCGCAGAACATGGGCATTTGCATCAAGAGAAAATGGAAAATCATTTTCCATGGGTTTTATTTGTTAGCCTGTGTGTTCATGCCTTATTTGAAGGTTTTCCGATTAGTCATACTTCATCATTGCTTTTGGCTGTGGTTATACATAAAATCCCCGTTGCAGTAATCATTACTAGTTTTTTATTTAACACTAAACTATCTAATCTTAAGATAGCAGGTTTCTTGATATTTTTTGGATTAATGACGCCTTTGGGAAGCTATATTGGAGAGTTCACTGAGATTTTAAAGAATTATGCTACCTATATTGATGCAATTGTGATTGGAATCTTCTTACATATCTCTACCACTATTTTATTTGAATCATCTAAAAATCATCGATTTAACGCTTCTAAATTTATCGTGATTTTAATTGGTATTGCTGTAGCTTATTTTTTAGGCCATGGACATTGATTAATGTGGTAAAATAAGAAATGTACTAATGTGTAAATGTGTAAATGTGGGAATGTGGGAATGTGGGAATTTGATAATTTAGGATTTTGGATTTATTGTATTGTTTATATTATCCTTAATAACCTCCTAAGCGTCACTAGGGAATTAATAAAGTAAATTATGCTGAACTTATGGCGAATTATCTTTCTGTTCCTATTTATAAGTTGCTT
>CBFIGU010000102.1:0-7772 GCA_965662165.1 Psychroflexus sp. | reverse complement strand
TAAACAATGATTAGCAGTAAGGAAATATTGTGTACCGTTATTTGCTGTATTATTGATTAATGTACCCGTACAAAAACCATTACCACCAACAACTGTCATTCCTACTGATTTTTTTAAATGGTTTTTTAAATCTTCAAAATCAGTCCCAATCGGGCAATCTACATCGAGATTACACGCACCAGAACTATTTAAAGCTTTTTCAAAGGATTCACTTTCAGTATAAGAACGATAACCATGTACAATCTGGCTAATGTTCAAATCTCCTTCACCTATTTTCTTTCTAGGCTCAAAATATTCAACAAAAATATGCTCACCTTCAATTAACCAAGAACCAAAAATTCGTTCATCAGAATTTTGGGTGTGCGTGTAAGCCCCTAGCAAATCGGTTTTGTCTTCATTATAAAAATAAAGTTTTCCTCCTTTAGGGATATAAAATTGATCGAAAATAAAATTCAACGTTTTTGCCCCATTAGACTTAAAGCTCGCTAACCAAATACGATCTCCATTTTCTAGAGTTTTCCAAACCCCTGCATTATCTAAACCATAACTTACAGAATGTTCGTAACCAAAACGCCAAGGTATATCATCACGTTCATCATTAATTGCGTCTTCGCGTTGTAATTTTTTTAAATCAAATTCAGGTAAAACAATTGCATCTAGTTCATCAACTTCTAGTGACCAACTCACAGGTCTTCCTTCGTTAGTAACTTGCGCCCAAGAAAAGGCTATACTAAAAACAAATAATAGGGTAAGTAATTTTTTATACATGTTAATTTTTTTTGCAATTTAAGGCAATCATATCAAAAAAAGAATTTCAACCATCATTTAACATAAATCAAAAAGCATTATTAAAAGATTAACACAAATAAATTTACCTAATCATGTAACAATTTTATTGAACAGCAGTCTTATTTAAAAAGTAAACCTATGATTGAAATAAAAGACCTTCATAAATCTTATAAGATTGGAAAAAACTCCCTTCACGTTTTAAAAGGAATTGATTTTAGCGTTAAAGAAGGTGAATTGGTTTCCATCATGGGTTCATCAGGCTCTGGAAAATCTACACTTCTTAATATATTAGGTATTTTAGATGAAGCTGACTCTGGGTCGTACACATTAGACGGTGTGCCCATTAAAAATCTAAATGAACGGATTGCTGCTAACTATAGAAACAAGTTTCTTGGTTTCATTTTTCAATCTTTTAATTTGATAAATTACAAATCTGCATTAGATAATGTGGCTTTACCCTTATATTATCAAGGTATTTCTCGTGGAGAAAGAAACGACAGAGCTATGAGTTATTTAGAAAAGGTAGGATTAGCTAAATGGGCATCTCACAAACCTAACGAACTTTCTGGTGGTCAAAAGCAACGTGTTGCCATAGCCAGAGCACTAGCTAGCCATCCAAAGGTTCTACTAGCAGATGAATTAACGGGAGCACTTGACACTAAAACTTCTTATGAAATTATGGATTTAGTCCAAAAAATTAATGACGAAGGAAAAACAATTTTAGTTGTAACTCACGAAGAAGATATTGCGCAAATGACCAAACGAATTGTTCATTTAAAAGATGGAGTTATTATTAAAGACGAAAAAGTTGAACAAGTAAGAGCCTTACAACATGTTTAGTTTAGAGCGCTGGCAAGAAATTTTTGAAACCATTAGTAAGAATAAACTCCGTACTTTTTTAACAGGAGTTTCGGTAGCTTCAGGTATTTTCATACTTATTATTTTATTAGGGGTAAGTGTAGGCATGCAAAACGGAATAGAAAAACAATTCCAAAATGATGCTTCAAATATTATTAATATTTATCCTGGTACGACCACACTAGAATATAAAGGTCTAAATCCTGGCAGAAGAGTACAATTTACAAATGAAGACTACGAACTTGCCTTAAGTGGTAAGGAAGAAGTTGAATATAAATCGGCAGATTATCAAATTTGGAGTAGGTTAATTTCGTACAAAAAAGAATTTGGAAGTTACCGTATTCAAGGCGTAATGCCCGATTTTCAATATTTAGAAAATGCTTCAATTATTGAAGGAAGGTTTGTAAACCAATTAGATTTAGATAACTTCGAAAAGAACATCATCATTGGAAACCGAGTAAAGCAAGATCTTTTTAAAGACGAATCGCCTATTGGCAAATACATTAGCATGGGTGGTCTAAACTTTAAAGTGGTAGGTGTTTATACAGACCCGGGGGGAGACAGAGAAGAAGCTCGTGTATATATTCCTATAACAACTGCACAAGTTGTTTTTGGAGCAGGAAACAGAATCCGTTCTATGGGCTTTACTTTGCCTAAAGTAGATAATTACGACCAGGCTTTAGCTGAATCTAATAAATTTACTGCACAACTCGAAAAACAACTAAAAGCCAAATTATTAGTAAATCCACTCGATACTAGTGGTATTTTTATTAGCAATAATATTGAAAATACAAAGGAAATTTATTTACTAATTTCTTCTATGAAAATCTTTTTTTGGTTTGTAGGTATTGCCACTTTACTTGCCGGAATAATTGGTGTTAGCAACATCATGCTAATTATTGTAAAGGAACGAACCAAAGAGATAGGAATCAGAAAAGCATTGGGAGCAAAACCCATGTCTATTGTAGGAATGGTTTTGCATGAATCTATTTTTGTTACTGCATTTTCAGGAATTATGGGATTAATTTTAGCTTTAGGTTTACTAGAATTTTTTGGCCCTATGGTAGAATTAGATTTTATGCTAAATCCATCCGTTAACTTCAATATAGCATTAAGTACAGTAATTATTTTAATAATTGCAGGAGCTTTTGCAGGATTTTTCCCAGCGTGGCGAGGAGCCAAAATTAAACCAATTGATGCATTAAGAGACGAATAATATGTTTAGTAGAGACAAATGGAATGAAGTAATTGAATCGCTGTCTTCTAATTTATTTAGAACGATACTTACTGCCTTTGGAGTGTTTTGGGGGATTTTTATCTTGGTGATTTTATTAGCCGCTGGTAATGGGTTAGAAAATGGAGTAAAGCAAATTTTCTCTGGCATTTCTTCTAACTCCATGTTTATGTGGTCTCAAACAGCTTCTAAACCTTATGATGGTTTGCCAAAAGGAAGACGCTACAATTTCGATTTAGACGATGTAACTTCTATAAAGCAAAAAGTAAACGGCTTAAAATACGTTTCGCCGAGAAATCAATTAGGTGGTTTTGGTGGCGATAATAATGTGGTTCGAGGTTTAAAAAACGGAGCTTTTAATGTGTATGGAGACTATCCAGACATTCAAGAGCAAGAACCCATGAAAATTCTAAGAGGTCGATTTATTAATCAAAATGATATTGAAGATAAACGAAAGGTAGCTGTTATTGGCGAAGGTGTTTTAAAAGAACTCTATGAAATTGATGAAGACCCGTTAGGAACCTACGTGAAAATTCAAGGTGTCAATTTTATGGTTATTGGCGTTTACAAAAAACGTGGATTTGGCGGCGGCAACGCAGAAGAAGATCAAAAACAAATTTATACACCTTTTACCGCTTTTTCTCAGGCTTTTAATTATGGTGAAATTGTAGGCTGGATGGCCATAACTGCAAAAGACAATTTTTCGATTACTAAATTAAAAGAAAGTATTTTTGACATTATAAAGGCCAATCATCGTATTCATCCAGAAGATGATCGTGCTATTGGCAATTTCGATTTATACGAACAATTTTCAAAAATTCAAGGATTATTTATTGCCTTAAATGCCGTAGCTTATTTTGTTGGTATTCTCATTTTACTTTCTGGGGTTATTGGCATAAGCAATATCATGCTGATTGTTGTAAAAGAACGCACTAACGAAATTGGAGTAAGAAGAGCACTTGGTGCAACTCCATGGAACATTCGTGGACAAGTTTTATTTGAGTCTGTTTTTTTAACCCTTATCGCAGGTATGGCAGGAATAAGTTTCGCCACAGGAATATTGAGTTTAATTAATCAATTTTTACCAAAAGATAGCGATATTCCATTCACCAACCCTAGTGTAGATTTACCAACCGTAGTAACCTCTTTAGTTATATTAATAATTGCTGGATTATTTGCAGGATTTATCCCAGCACAAAACGCCATAAAAGTTAAACCTGTAGACGCATTAAGAACAGAATAAAAACCAACAATAAGACCTAATAACAAATTACAAAATGAAAAAAGTACTTACTATCATTGTCCTGTTAATTATAGTTGCCCTTTTCGGCGGTTCCTTGTATTATTTATACCAAAAAAATCAAGAAAGCCCAGAAGTGTTTACAACAGAACAGCCAACCACCGAGACCATTATTAAAAAAACAGTAGCAACAGGAACGCTAAAACCTCGTGAAGAAGTTGAAGTAAAGCCAAATATTTCTGGTATTGTAGATAAATTAATGGTAAAACCGGGAGATACGGTAAAAGTTGGCGAACTTGTAGCTCAACTTAAAGTTGTGCCTAACATCAACAACTTAAACTCAGCTAAAAACCAATTAAGACAAGCTAACATAAATCTTGAAAACGAAGAGAAAATTTTTAATAGACAGAAGGAATTGTTTGAAAAAGGAGTGATTTCTGCAAACGATTTTGACTTAGCGCAAAACGCCTTTGCTAATGCAAAGCAAAATGTAATTGCTGCCCAAGAAAATTTTGAAATTATAAAAACAGGAACTTCAAAAGATGCTGGAAATGCGGCTACTACTGAAATTAAAGCAAGAATTTCTGGAATGGTACTCAGCGTACCTATTGAAGTTGGTAATCAAGTAATTGAAGCTAATAACTTTAATGAAGGTACTACCATAGCGACCATTGCTAAAATAGACGACATGATTTTTGAAGGAAAAGTGGACGAATCTGAAGTTGGAAAAATTAAAGAAAACTTGCCATTAGAAATAACTGTTGGTGCAATAGAAAACACTAAGTTCGATGCCGTTTTAGACTACATTGCTCCACAGGGAGTGGAAGAAAATGGTGCTGTACAATTTGAAATTGAAGGTAGCTTAAAAGAAACGAAAGGCATTTTTATACGTGCAGGTTTAAGTGCAAATGCATCGATTATTTTAGAAAAACAAGAAGATGTACTAGCTATAAAAGAAGCTTTGGTGCAATTTGATAAAGAAACAAAAAAACCTTTCGTAGAAGTTGAAGTAGGTGAACAAAAGTTTGAACGAAGAGATATTGAGTTAGGTTTAAGTGATGGTATTAACGTACAAGTTATTTCTGGAATAGATGAAAATGCTAAAATTAAGGTTTGGAATAAAGTAGATAAGCCTATTTCACAAGATAGAAGAAGACGATAAGTCCTAACTACACAAATTAAAAGATATGAAAATTACATATAATTTATTTCTTGTGGCAATTTTTTCATTTGCCAGCTCAACACTATTTGCACAAGAAACCCCAAAACAATGGACTCTAGAAGCTTGTATACAACATGCACTAGATAACAATATTACGGTTAAACAAACGCAGTTAGATGTAAACGAAGCAGAAATTGATGTAAAAGATGCAATTGGAAATTACTTACCCAATTTAAATTTGGGAGCTAACAACCAATGGGTTTCTGGTCTTACACAAAATATTACAACTGGAGTTTTAGAGCAGCAGGTAAACCGAAACTTCTCGGCAAATGCTACATCAAGTATTTCAATATTTAACGGATTAGCAAATCTAAGAGAATTTGAACGTGCCAAAATCAATAGATTATCAAACACCTATAACCTCAATCTCATTAAAGATGATATTTCACTAGCGGTTGCCAATTCCTACCTTCAGGTTTTAGTAAGTAAGCAAAGTCTTGCTGTTTTAGAAGAGCAAAATAAAGTTACACAAGAACAGTTAGCGCAAACGCAAGCTCAAGTAGATGCAGGCACTTTACCAGAAGGAGAAATCTTAGAAATTAGAGCTCAAAATGCAGATGAGCAAAGGCAAATTGCAATTGCTCAAAACGATGTGAAAGTGAGTTTAATTGGCTTAGCTCAAAACTTACTCATTAAAGACTATGAGAATTTTGATATTGCAGATGAAGATTACGATGTGCCAATTACCGAAATTTTAGACAAAAGTCCCGAAGAAATAATTGAACAAGCTAAAAGAGAACGCTATGAAATTTTGGTAGCTGAACAAGATGTTGAGTTAGCTAAAAAAGATTTGCAATTAGCGAAAAGCCAATATTACCCAACTTTAAACGCATTTTTTAACTACAACACCAGAGAGAGTGATAGAAATAATGTAATTTCTAGCGGTGTAGATCCTGATAATCCTACTGAACAAATTGGTTTTGTAGAAAGTACTGGTGCTCCCGTGGTACGACCTAATTTTCTACTAGAAACGGTAGATGCAGATCCGTTTTTTGACCAGCTAAGAAACAATGATGGTTATGCATTTGGACTTCAATTAAACATTCCTGTTTTTAATGGTTTTTCAGTTAGAAACCAAGTGGCAAGAAGAGAAATTAATGTAGAACGTTCTGAGTATCAGCTTGAGCAAGTTGAACTTAACTTAGAGTCTAATGTTTACCAAGCATATTTAGATGCGCAAGGCGCTGCTAAAGCATACGAAGCAGCTCTAAAAGCTGTTGAATCTCAGCAAACTGCATTTGATTATGCTAGAGAACGTTTTGAAGTTGGCATCTCTAATGGTTTTGAATTTACCCAATCTAAATTTAGATTAACTAATGCAGAAAACCAACTTATACAAGCTAAGTACAACTTTATTTTTCAAATAAAAGTATTAGAGTTGTTCTTCGGAATACGTCCAGTTGAATATTAATTTTAATTCATCAAATTGGCATATTTACTTCATATAGAAAGCGCGACTACCAATTGCTCTGTTGCGCTTACAAAAAATGGAAATCTACTAGCGACCAAAGAGCTAAATGCCGCACAATATAGTCATGCAGAAAATTTACACGCTTTTATCAATGAAGTTGTAAATGAAAGTGGGTTAAACATCAATCAACTTCATGGTATTTCAATTAGTAAAGGACCAGGTTCTTACACGGGTTTGCGAATTGGGGTTTCTGCTGCAAAAGGTTTGGCTTTTGGTTTACATATTCCTTTAATTTCAGTAGGAACTTTAGAAGCTTTAGCTCACCAAATAAATATTGAAAAAGGCATAATAGTTTCTATGTTAGATGCACGAAGAATGGAAGCCTATACGCAACTTTTCTCTGCCCAACTTGAAGCTTTAACAAAAGTTGATGCTACACTTTTAAATGAAGATTCTTTCGCAAAGGAATTAGAAGAAAATGAGCTGCATTTTGTAGGATCGGGAGCTGAAAAATTTAAATCGATATGCCAGAACGCAAATGCTAGATTTTATCCAGATTTACTTCCCTCAGCAAAAGAACAAGCAACGATAGCATACCAAAAATATACGGACAAAGATTTTGAAGATACGGCATACTTCGAGCCTTTCTACGTGAAAGACTTTGTTGCAGGCAAACCTAAGAAGCAATTTTAATTTACCCTTAATACAAATACGGAGAACAAAACCTAACTACAGACAAACAAGCTGCTTCAAAATTTGAAGCAGCTTTTTTGCCATAGAAAAATTACTAAGTATTTATTTCTCGTTATCCATTTTGTATAAATGCACATCGCGCTGTGGGAATGGGAAAGAAATACCGTTAGCCTCTAATTCAACTTTTAAGGTTTCAATAAAGTCGAAATGAAGTCCCCAGAAATCTTCGCTTTTTGCCCAAAAACGTACTGATAAATCTACAGAATTATCTCCTAAACCAGATACAACCACAACCGGAGCAGGGTCTTTTAAAGCGCGTTCATCT
>CBFIGU010000101.1:0-7906 GCA_965662165.1 Psychroflexus sp. | reverse complement strand
ATTAGTGTAAGTATCTGAATAAAAACTTACTACATTAGATTCATCTTCTGTAGGAACAGGCGCTGATGAAGTTGGTGAGGTAACAACTTCCTCTAAAATTACATTATTAAATCTAAATGGTCTATTTCCATTAGGTTTATAAAACAAAATTCTAACATTAGTTACGCCTGTTGGCACTGTAAATTCTAAAGACTCACTAAACCATGTGTCGGGAGTTGAATTTAAACCAACCTGGGTTATGATTCCAGGCGCACCACCTGTATCATCATCTCGAATAGTAGCATTCATATTATAATTACCATTACCACTTACCCATCTGTAATCAAGACTCAAAGAATAGGTTGTTTCAGGTGTTAAAGTTACTACTTGAAAAAGTGAACCTTCACCATTATTTATATTACCAACTGTCTCGTTAATAATGTCATCGGTCAATGCCTGATTGTTAAAACCAGACCAATCTGTTAAATCTCCAGTTCCAAAATCTCCATTAGATATAAGATTTTGAGACAAAAGAGAAGAAATTCCAAAAACACTTAACAAAATAAATGTTAAGAATTTTAATGGTAATTTCTTGAGTAAAAAATTCTTCATATTGTAAAATTTAAGTTTAAGTAAATTTATAATAATTTTTTAGTTCATAAATACATTTATGGCAATAATTAAAGGTAATCATTGAACAATATGTTCAAAAAAGGGTACAAATTAATCAAATTAATATTTATGCAGTTAAATGCTTCAACAGAACTCTAACATCTTTAGGTGAATTCATATAATATTTTGCTTTGGTTTTCTGAAGTCCAATCTTGATACTAATTGCTGTTTCAGGTAAATCTTCAAACATAAATTCATCGGTCCAGTCATCTCCCATTACAAATATTTGATTGTACTTTTTTTCATTGTAAATTAAAGTACTTGCTCTACCTTTATTAACCTTACTACTTTTTAATTCAATTACTTTATTTCCTTCTAAAAGTGTTAAATCTGTATTGGAAATAAAACTTGTTAGCACCGTTTTAATTTCTACTAATCTTCTTTGTGCCAGTTCTGGATCTGCTTTACGATAATGCCATGCAACCGAATATTTTTTTTCTTCGAGTATTGTACCAGGTGTATTATCTACAAATTTTTCGATTACAGGAATTACATTTTCTTTCCATTCTGTTTTTAAGGTCTCCAATTTTTTCCAGACGCCATCTTTAGAACGATAAGACACGCCGTGGTCTGATACAAGTCTTACTGGCAAATCTCCCATCCATTTATTTAGGGTCTTTTTATCTCTCCCACTAATTATTACTACATCTGTATTTGGCAACTCAGTAAGTTTTGAAATTAATGCTTTTAATTCTGCATCAGGCTTTGCTTCTTCTGGATTTTTTTGAAAACCAACTAAAGTCCCATCGTAATCCAAAAAGAATACTTTACTTTCTTTACCCTGAGCTAATTTTTGAAATTGGTTCATTTTTTCAGTTGAAACAAGTTGTGCATCAATTACATCTGCTAAATTTTGCTTCACATTACTCAGAGAATTCATAAATTCTTTAGCCCATTTTTCAACGCTATACCTAGAAACTCGTTTTTGCAAGCCAACCATTCTGCGGTGCTGTTCTTCCTTCGGCATTTCTATTGCTTGTTTGATGGTATCTGCAATTTCACCAAAATTATAGGGGTTAATTAATAATGCATCGTCTAGCTCTTTTGATGCTCCGGTCATCTCGCTTAATACCAAAACACCATCTTCTTTAGTTCGTGTAGCTATATATTCTTTGGCCACCAAATTCATTCCGTCTCGAACTGGAGTAATTAAGGCCACGTCTGAAGATGTATATAAATCGATAAGATTATCGAAAGGCATGGTTCGGTAAAAATACCAAATAGGTGTCCAACTTACCGTTGAGAATTCTCCATTTACCCTACCTACTAATTCGTCCGTTTCTTTCTTTAATAATTGATATTGTGGCACTTCTGAGCGCGAAGGCACGGCTAACATAATTAAACGTATTTTCTCTTTAAATTGTGGGTACTTTTTCAAGAAAAACTCAAAAGCCCTAATTCTATTTGGAATTCCTTTTGTGTAATCTAAACGGTCTATAGAAAGTACCATTTTTACCCCTTCTTCTGTTTTTAAATGTTGGTCTAATCTTTTTTGAATTTCAGACTTTTCAATTTCAGTTTGTTGTTGATGCTTTAAAGCGGCATTTTTAAATTTGTCGTAATCAATTCCCATGGGGAAAGAATCGACCTTTATAATTCTTTCGTCATAAGAAATTTCATTAAAATTAACTTCTAAACTCAAAATTCGCTTTACCGAACTTAAAAAATGTCGCTCATAATCATAAGTGTGAAAACCAAGTAAATCTGCACCCAACATGCCTTCTAGTATTTCTTTTCGAGCAGGAAAAGTTCTAAAAATTTCGTAAGAAGGAAATGGAATATGTAAAAAGAAGCCAATAGAAATATTTGGGATTTCTTTCTTCACTAAAGCTGGTAAAAGCAATAATTGATAATCGTGTATCCAAACCGTATCACCTTCATTAGCTTGTTCTATTACAACTTTGGCAAATTTTTTATTGACGTTTACATAACTATCCCAATATCCTTTATCAAATTCAGTATATTCTAAAAAGTAATGAAATAAAGGCCAAAGTGTTCGGTTGCTAAAACCATAATAGTAGTTATCTAAATCGTCTTCATTTAAATTAACAGCAACACACTGCTCCTTTTCTACTGCTTTATTGACTTTTGTTTCAATTTCTGGAGTTAGTTCTTCATCTTTCACACCAGACCATCCTACCCAAATTCCATTACTATCTCGGTGAACCGATTTCATACCTGTTGCTAAGCCACCAACACTGGGTTGAGCACTTACGTCTCCATCTTCATCAACTTGAACTTGTAAAGGCAATCTATTTGAAACAATTATTGTTTTATTCATAATAAAAATGAATTTTTTGTGTATTATTTTCTATACTTTAGCCAAATGTATAATTTTATTATCGAAAAAACTGAATTACATGAATAATCTTAATTATGGTATTATTGGAAATTGCAGGACGGCAGCTTTAATCTCTGAAAAAGGTTCACTAGATTGGTGTTGCTTGCCAGAATTCGATTCTGCGTCTGTATTTGCCAAATTGTTAGATGAAGAAAAAGGTGGCGACTTTTCTTTTTTTGTAGATGAAGATTACAACATCACTCAGCAATATCATGAAAACACATGTGTTTTAGTAACTACTTTTACTTCTTCTGAAGCCTCTTTTGAGTTAATTGATTTTTTACCTAGATATCGAAAAGAAAATCAAAAATACCACTCGCCTCCAGAAATTATTAGAATCATAAAAGTAATTGAAGGCAACCCAAAAGTAAAAGTAAAATATAACCCAAAATTAGAGTATGCTTTAGGGGAAACCAAAACCTTTATCAAGAAAAATTTTATTGTTAGTCTAACTGAAGAAGAACGATTTGACACCTTATATTTATATACCAACTTAGATTTTGAAGACGTTATAAAAGGAAATGAAATAACACTTACATCTAATACCTTTTTCTTACTGAGTTATAATGAAAAGATTGAAACTCCAAGCATAGAAAGTTTACAATTAGAGTTAGACCGAACAAAAGTATATTGGTATAATTGGACACAAAAAACACCTAATTTTTCTAATTATAATGAAGCCATTAAGAGAAGCGCTATGACCTTAAAACTTTTAAGTTATGAGAAGTCTGGAGCTATTCTTGCTGCTGCTACCACATCTTTACCAGAAACCATAGGTGAAGTTAGAAATTGGGACTATCGTTTTTGTTGGATACGAGATGCTTCAATGGTCGTAAAAGTAATTTCGCAGTTAGGCCATAAACGCATGGCTAAAAATTTCTTAGACTTTATTGTAGATTTAGTTCCAGATAAGGATGAGAAGCTACAAATTATGTATGGCATTAATAAAGAGAAGCAACTTACAGAAGAATTACTTACGCATTTAAGTGGCTATAAAAATTCAAGTCCTGTACGAATAGGAAATGCAGCCTATGCACAAAAACAAAATGATATCTACGGAATTTTAATGGATGTTATTTACCAGGAGTTTGTCAATTTAGATAGCAAAACAGAAAATGTAGAAGAACTCTGGAACATTACCAAAGGTATTGCGTGGGTGGTAGGCAAACATTGGCAAGAACCAGACAAAGGTATTTGGGAATTTAGAACCGAAGATCGGCACTTTACCTTTTCTAAAGTATTATGCTGGGTAGCTATAGATCGAGCTATAAAAGTTTCAAAAATTTTAAATAAAGAATCTAAATTAGAAAGATGGAATAAGTTAGAGCAAGAAATTAAAACCGATATCTTAACTCATGCTTGGAATGAAGAAAAGCAGGCGTTTACCCAATCTTACCATTCTAGTGATTTAGATGCTTCTGTTTTATTGATGCACACTTATGGATTTGTAGACCCAAAAGACCCTAAATTTGTAAGCACAGTAAAAGCCATTGGGAACGAATTAATGAATGATGGCTTATTGTATCGTTACAAAAATGAAGATGATTTTGGCTTACCGAGTTCTTCATTTACCATTTGCACTTTTTGGTACATCAACAGTTTGTTTAAAATTGGGGAAGAAACCGAAGCCAAAAAACAATTTGATAGGCTGCTCTCCTATTCCAACCACTTAGGTTTATTTAGTGAAGACATCGATTTTAAAACCAAAAGACTACTCGGGAATTTCCCACAAGCTTATTCGCATTTGGCATTAATTGAAACCGCTATGAATTTTGAATAAAGCAATAAGTCGTAAAACCATGCTATGGAAATAGACGAATTTAGAAACTACTGTCTTAGTAAACCACAAACCACAGAAGAATTTCCTTTTGATGAAGATACACTTGTTTTTAAAGTAGCTGGAAAAATGTACGCCTTAACTTCGCTGAAAAAATGGGAAGAAGGTGACCATAGCATCAATTTAAAATGCGATCCAGATGAAGCCATAAAACTTCGAGAAAAATATCCTGATGAAGTTTTACCGGGTTACCATATGCACAAAAAACATTGGAATACCGTGGTGGTCAACGGCCATAATTTAAGTGAGAAATTCATCAGGCACCTTATCAATCACAGTTACGATTTAGTGGTGAGCAAATTGCCGAAAAAGAAAAGAGAAGAACTTCAATTAAAATAATCTTTAGCAACTCTAAATTTAATTTCAGAAGCTAGAAAAAAACAAAATAGTAAAATATTTTTAATTTAGTGATTATTTTAAATCATGAGAAAATACTTACTCTTCCTTTTTTTAATTTGCTCTACTATTGTATTTGGTCAAAGAGATAGTTTGATCAATATAGTTGAAAGTGCATTGATTAAAGACAGTGCTTATGTAGAAAATTTATTCAAAATCAGTAAAAGTTTCTCTAATGAAAATATTGAAGAAGAAATAAACTACTTGCTGAATGCCAAAGAAATTACGGAACAACAAAAGCTTGTTTTCTTAAAAGCAAAGACCAGTAGAAAATTAGCTTCAGCATACAGAAAAAAAGGAATTTATGATGAAGCCATAAAAGAAGCTCTTTCTTCAAAACAAATTTTAGACAGTACCAATTTAAAAAGTGAAAAACTACTCACTAATAGTATTTTAGCAACATTATATCGAGACAAAGGATTTTATGATGATGCTCTTAGAATAAACCAACAAAACTTGAAGCTGGTCGAAAAAGACAAAGACAGTCCTACTAAAGCACGCTACTTTTTTGATATAGGAAATACCTATCGCGCATTAGATCGTTTTGAAAAAGCAAAAGAAAATTACCTTGAAGCCTTACGAATTTCTAAAGCAACAAAGTTTGTTCCTGGTGAGAAAATGATTGGCTTAACACTAGGGCAACTTTACAAAGTGACTGATGAATATGAAAAAGCTAAAACAAGCCTTAATTCGGTTTTACCTTATTATATATCAACTGAAAGCAAGCCTAATATTGCATTAATTTATTATGATTTAGCAAACATTGCTTCATTAGAAGGTAAACATGCTGCTTCAATTCCCCTATACGAACAGGCCTTAACAATTTACTCAGAATTGGGAAAACTCTATTTTGTAAAAGATATTTATCAAAAATTATTTATTGCTTACAATATTGTCAACAATTTACCCAAAGCTCAAGAAGCTAATAAAAAATATAACACGCTAAAAGATTCGTTAGAAAGTGAAGACAGAAAGGCATTAATAGCCGAAATGAAAACAAAATTTGAAACTGAGCAAATTTCAGCTGAGAATAAGTTAAACAAAAAACGAGCAGAATTAGCAGAAGCCGAAGGAGAACGGAATCTTATTTTTCTTATTGCTTCAATTGTACTTATTCTTTTACTAGTAGCTGTTTTCTTATTTTATTCTGTAAATCAAAAAGAAGCCAAAAAAGCAGCTTTAATCAAGCAAGAATTAAAAGCATCACAGCAGCAACTTGCCTTAGAGAAACAATATAGAGACAGTGAGTTAAAAGCATTAAAAGCGCAAATGAATCCGCATTTTATATTTAATGTACTCAATTCTATTCAAGAGTTTATCGTATTGAACAAGAAAGACTTAGCTAGTGAATATTTAGCTACTTTTGCAGAATTAATTAGAAGTTATTTGTTTTTTAGTAATAAAGGAAACTTAACTTTAGAAGAAGAAATTGACTCATTAAATAAATATTTAAGTCTTGAGCAACTTCGCTTTACAGAGAAATTTTCTTTTTCAATAAAAATTGAAGATGCTATTGAACCTGAAGCCATAAAAATACCTACCATGCTTATTCAGCCCTATGTAGAAAATGCAGTAAAACACGGTATATTTCATAGAAAATCCCAAGGAAAAATTAGTATTGAATTTATTCAACTTTCTGAAAAATCACTTCAATGTATTATTATTGATAACGGTATTGGCAGAGAAAAATCTGCCAAACTAAATGCAAATAAAGATTACTTACACCAATCTTTTGCTACTCAAGCAACTAAAGAACGGCTTGCTTTACTTAATAAACAAAATCATGACCAAATTGGAATTGAAATAGACGATTTAATTTCTGAAAATGGAGAAGCTCTTGGTACCAGAGTAGTCATAAATATTCCAATTAAAATCCGCTAAAATGAAATGCATAATAATTGATGATGAAGAAAAAGCTAGAAATTTACTGAAAATACTAGTAGAAGAAAATTGTCCAAAAATTGATACAATATATCAAGCTAGCTCTCTTTTAAAAGGAATTGAAATTATAAAGAAAGAGCAACCTCAACTGGTCTTCTTAGATATTGAAATGCCAGAACATACGGGTTTAGAAATCTTAGATTTTGTAAGTAAAGAAGATTATAATTTTGAAATTATTTTTACTACTGCTTATCAAGAATACGCCATTAAAGCTATTGAACTATCAGCTTTAGATTATTTACTAAAACCAGTAAGGGCAAGTAAAATAAAAGAAGTTGTAGAGAAAGCAATCAAATTTATTGGGAAATCTAAAATTAATGAACGTCTTGAAGAGCTAAAAGCAGTTTTTCAGTCAAATAAATTTAAAAAGATAGGCTTACCCGTAAACGATGGAATTGAATTTGTGGCTTTCCAAGACATTATACTTTTAGAAGCTGACGGAATGTACACTAAAATATTTACTAAAATAGAAGACAGACCATTACACATTAGTAAACCCTTAAAATATTTTACAGAGAAGTTAAACTCAGTTGAAGGTTTTTATAGGCCGCACCGCTCCTATTTAATTAACCTAAACTACATTAAAAAATATGTAAAAGCAGATTTGGAAAAAGTGGCAAAGGAATTTAATAAGGTTCTTAATTTAGAGCCAGCAATTGAATTCGGTAAAAAAACAATAACAAATGAAATACTTGAGGAAGATATCAAAGAAGTATTTTATGAAATTCTTAGGCCCAGCG
>CBFIGU010000100.1:316-7920 GCA_965662165.1 Psychroflexus sp. | reverse complement strand
TCTTTGCTTAATTTTTGCTTTGGATGGTCTAGCGCTGTTTTAGCCAAAGCCATAAAATACAAACCTAGCATATCTGTGTTTCCTTTGGTCAGTTTCATGGCGTCTTCTCCAATTTCGAAAGTATGTGTTGGTGTTCCTTCCATCCATTTGATGACGAACTGCGTAGCATACAGTCTATTTAAATCGTTTTTGTTGAATGGAGTTTCAAACATATAATTAGCACATTTCAGGACATTTGCTTCTTGTTGGGTATAATCTGCTGCATCGGTAAATTGATATGCAGCCCATTCTTTAAAGTTTTGACCAGATACCGAAATGGATAGAAACAAAAGAGAAACAAGGATTGAAAAATTTTTCATGAATTTATTTTTATGGTTAAAATGAAATTACGCAAAGGCTTTGCTATTGTTTTATTTACAATTTATTTTTTTGTTGATTTTGACAAACATTTTCTTTTTAACTCCTTTTATATGAAGCAGTTCATTTCCAGATTTGAATAAAAAAGTTTGTGGGGTAATATCATTCTTTTTAGCAAACGAATGTTTCAAAATGCTGTTAGAGTAGATTTGATATTTATTAATTAGGCTTGCATATTCTTTTAAAATAGCTTCTTTAGGATCATTTAATAAAAGAATGATTTCTAGGTTTTCACAATTATCAAATACATTTAAATTTTCGACTAAGTTGCGACTAAAAGAGCAGCCAATTGCTCCGTAAACTAATAACTTATATTCTCCTTTTTCTGAAAAATTAGTTGACTTGGCACTTACTAAAGCTTCTTCAGTAAAACTGGGTAACTGTTCTTGTGCTAAACTTGCAAATGAAACTGTAAGCCAGCACAGCGCTATCAAAATATTCTTCATTGTAAAATGCTTTAAGATCTAGAATGCTAGATTGGATATTCAGGCAAACAATTTAGCAAATAAAAACAAAAGATAAAATTGGTTTGTAATTTTTGAAACCGGATAGAAAAATAATCTCCTTTAGCGCTTTTTGAATTTCGAAATTTGAGTAGCCTTAATTTAAATTTCGTTCTTTCAAGACTTTCTCTAATTCTTTATTTTGATTTGGGCCTTTTAGTATTTTGTAGATGAAAGTAATAGGAATAAGCATGGGAATTAAGAATCCTATATGTTTTTCTGAAGAAAGGCTCCAGGAAACAACTCCGAAGATGAGAATTCCTACAAGGAAACCAATAGCTATTGCATGAAAGATTTTCGATTTCTTAAGCTTTTTTTTCTCTACTAATAGCTCTTCATTGGTTAACTTATTAAACTCAATCTTTTCCATACCATTCAATGTTTTTATACCATTTAATTAAATGTAGAATTGTTAAAAGTATTTCATTTTTGAAATATGAAAAATACTATATTATGTATTTAAAAAAGTTTACAGATTTTATTTTTATTCATTATTGGCAAAAACATGAGTTTTAGTAGACTGATTACTTACTAAGGTGTTTGCGAATCTATCATGCCATCCTTGTTTTTTCTTATCAAATAGAATATTAAGAAATCCAAATCCTGCAATTGTGTATGATATAATTTTAAATAGATTCCTAGCTATTGATTTTTTTAGTGATATTCGTCTGCCTTTTTTGTCTGTAACTTGAATATTCATCATTTGTTTTCCAAATGTTCCTCTTACTGAAGAACAATCTGCAATGATTGAATAAAAAATCCAAACTCCTAAAAGACTGTATTTACTCAAAACCCAATTTGTATTGTCATCATTTAAAAATGGTTCAGCTTTATTAAAAAATAAAGTGTTGCTAAAATTTGGAAAAGTTATTTTTATAAGGAATATCAAAATAGAAAGTAAGGTGAAGTCAATTAAGGCAGCATATAGTCTAGTGTTGAAGCTTGTGAATGAAAATGTATTTGTTCTTATCATGTTTCAAGTTATTGGCAAATTTATGTGACTAAAATTACAAACTTTATTTCAGAACTTTAATCAAATTAAAGGCGACTTTAGGTTAACTATTTAAAAAGTCATTCATAAAATAGAATATTGAAATTTTATTCTGTTTAGGACTACAAATATCAATATTCCTTAAGCTTGATAATAGTTTAATATTTAAATAATAAAGTGTATTCATAATAAATTGATGGGTTTGCATTTAAAAAAAGTGAAATGATTTTTATTTATACTTTTTTGGTATGTACTTAATAATTAACAATGAAATCCCATATGTAATTAACATAAAAATCACTTCTTTTCAATTTTTTTGGAGTTTAATCAGGTATAAATATAAGTAATTGCTTATTTAGAAATTACCAGAATATGTGAGTTTTCCATTTTTCTTTTTGTGAACCGATGCACCTGTAACTTTTCCTTGTTCGTTTGAATAGAGTACCCAATATTCTTTTTTCATTTTAATTTGAAACCCGTCTTTTCTTGCAGTAAGATTAGTGTTAAAATTTAAATAGGTATTACTACTCACATTGTACTCAATTTTAATTTTATGAGGCATTCCGTTCGCATGTTTTGAAAGTACTGAAATACGAGCACCATTGTTACGCAAAAAAGTAGAGATATAATTATCTCGACCTCTTGTAATAGCAAAATTGAGAATTGAACCATCTTTTGCCATATCAAATTGCTGTATCATTTTTTTATTATGGTAATAAGCATAAGTTTTTGGGTTTTTAATTTTTCCATAATACCAAACGTAGGCTAAGAAGTTTCCGTCTGGGGAATAAAGTTTAGAGTAATTATCTTTATAATTATCCATTTGAATAAGTTTATACTCCTTAAAATGTCGTACTTTTTTTATGCTTTCATCATCATTGTACTCAATCACGCTACCATTTCCATTTGCCCATGTGCCAGAATCTAGTTCACTTCCGTTTTTGGCATAGCTTTTTAAAGATATAAAGGAACCGTTTTTCCACTGCATCACATATTTTAATTCTCCAGAAGGATAAAACTCCTTTAAAGGTCCATCTTGTTTTCCGTTATTAAAATGTACTATTTTAGCTAAACTTCCATCTTCTCGAAAATAACTGGCTTTACCATCTAAATCATCAGATTCAGCCGATGCTAATTTTCCTTTCATATGCAATTGTCCGCTTTTATAATATATAAAAGTTTGCAATTGTTTTAATCCATTCTCCCATTGTTCTCTTCTAAAATAAACTACATCATTTTTATTTTTTGTTTCTTTAGTGTCTTTATCATAAAAAACTAAATATTCTCCATCCCGTTTTCCATTAATGTAATTTACCTTTTGTTTTTCTGAACCATCAGACCAATACTCGGTCCAAACACCTTGTTTTTTGCCATTTACTATTTTGCCTTCTTCACCTAGAGTTGCTTTTTTTCGCTTTATGATGCGTTTTAGTTCATTTTCATATTTTGTGTTGTTAGGTTCTAAATACAAACACTTTCTTACTAAAACTTCACTTTCTTCAACAGAAGTACTTTTTGCTTTTGCTTTTTCGAATAAGTATTTTGCGTTGTTAGGGTCTTCTTGCAAGGCAAGCTCTAAGTACCTATCTGCATTTTCTCTTAATTCTGTATAAGAACTTCTCTTTTTTCTAAGGTAGATTTCATAAAACTCTGAAGCGCTTGGAGTGTCTGAGCTCACGTAGGGTTTGTTACTTGGAGGAAGACTGCCGCAGTTGTTATAAAGTGCAGCCCCGGGGTTTTGGTAGGCACAATCGTGGTATTGATAATGTTTTAAAAAGAAATCTTCTTCCTGCTTAGATAACGCATACGCAGCTGCATTGAGGTACTTGGTTCTTTCGTATCTAGCCTTATTTTTTATATTTCGTTTTAGGTTTTCAATTTTTGCATCTTTTTCTCGTTGAAGTTTTGCGCGGGTTTGTCGTTTCTGTTTTTCAGCATTTTTTTTGGCTTTCATTTTCATAAGCTCGCCAGCAATGTCTGCTCCAACGTCTGAATAGTCTCCTGTTTTTACGCTGTTAGCAGCCTGATTAATAGTGCGATAATCTGTTGCTAATTGACTCTCAAAAGTCCGATCAATTTCTGCTAGTTTTCTACGGTATTCTCTTTGAATTCCCTGTATGTTGTTGGCTTGTATACGTGTTAGCTGTTCCCTTTTTATAGAGAAATTTTGATAAGTTTCATAATTTTGAGCATACTGATTTGCTATATTATCCCATCTTGAATTCCAATTGTTGAGAATTTTTTGTGAAGCATTTGCATTAGCAATAGATTGGTTGTAAATTTGGTTAGCTTGTTGTTGTCTGTACTTCATTTCAGACTGTTTTACTCCTGTGTTGTAGGGGTCGTCTAGTATTCTAGTATTTCTTGCTCTTCGACTAATCTTTATCTCATCTGTATTTTCATCTGAATTGGCTTCGTTTTCATTTTTATCGTTTTCTTGGTTATTTTCTTCATCTACTTCAGCAATATCTTCGCTCGTATTGGTATCAGCTTGATTTGATAATGCAGTAGCAGAAGTTGATGCCGTACTTTGATTCGTTTCTTCATTTGTATTACTATTATTACTATTATTACCGTTAGTTTGTTGGTTTTCAGCAATAACTTGTGCTTTTTTATAGTCTTCTAAACCTTTGTCGATTTTTTGCTTTATATCTCGCGTAATATTACCTGAGATATCTAAAACTTCAAGACGATTAATTTTTGAACGTACCCAAATATCATTGTCGCTAAAATTTTGAGAATTTACACTTTTAAAGTAAGCATCTGCGTCTTTAAATAGCGTTGCATCAGAAACTGGGTATACTTTAATAACCTGAGAAACAAATGCAGTATTAGAGTAGGAGAGTGTGTTTACAAATTCTTTTGGAATGTCTACACTAGCTTTTAATTGTACATGATAGCCACCAGAATTGATAATATAGGGTAATTTTAGATATTGATTTACAGCTTCAGTAATTTCACTGTAAGCGTCGCTAGATCTATATTCTTTATAAGCGATTTTATTGAATTTTAAATCTTTATATTCTAATCGTAGATAAGCGCCACCGAGAAAAATAAATTTCCCCATTACAGTAACATTTCCTTGTAGCTCTATACCATCTTTATTAAAATCGAAATAGATGTTTTTTTGAAAGTCCTGAGCTTGAATGGGAATTGTAAATAAAAAGAGTGTTAATACAAATGAGATAAAGTACTTCATAAGCTTTTATTTAAAATCAACTTGAAAATAGAAATTAATGATTTGCTTATAAATTTAATAATTTTTTTTAAATGGTACAGAATGGAAACTTGTTGGATTTATGAAAACCAAGTTATTACTGGTTTTAAAACCGATTTTAAACTAATTTCTTTGGTGACTTTTATTTAATTTTTCCCAAAGTAATTTACTGATGTATTTTTTTGCCTGAAAATTGAAAAAACCATTCTTATGATAAATATAAGTCTGAGAGGGGATAGAATTATAGTCTTGATCTAACCAATAGGTATCCACTTTATTCCAAAAATCTTCTATGGTTTTTAGTTGCGAATCTGATAATTTTATATAGCTTTTATCGATCTTTATTTTTTTATTTTGTTGATGTCGTGTTTGGATGTCTCCAAATCTCAGTCCTTGTTCATTAGTAAACGATTGCTGAAATGAAGCATAGTAATTTCTGCGTTTTTTTATAATAATTAAGGTGTAAATTGGTATTCTAGTATCCATATTTGTTGGTCCAGCGTATTTTGAAACGAATTGTACATAATCATTATGCTTCATCGTTTTAAAATTATAGGAGTAGGATTTATCGAAAAAAAAGCAACTCAAGCTTATATTTTTATTTCGCGCGTGAATAGGAACCGAATGTGTAATTTGAGTTGAATCCTTAGGAATAAACCGAAGCGTGTAAGGCATATCTTCTAAATCCAAAATTTGTTCTGCTTTAAATTGAAGTTTTTTAATAAGGGTGTCTTTAACCCAAAAAGGATGGTTTTCAATTCTCATATCACCATATAAGCCAAACAAACCTTTTAGTTGCTTGCTTTGGGTAGATTGAAAGCATACTGAATCAACATTAATTTTAAATTGGTGTTGGCCAAATCCTTTTACTGGTAGAATCAAAAGAATCAAAATAAGTCTGATAAATTTAATCATCTTTCAAGTTTGCTATTTTAATTATCAATTTAACTTATTCAAAAACAATATCATCTATAAAAATATTATGACTCATACCCTGACCACTAGTAAAAATAACAAATCCAGAACGAATACTTGTTAAATCAAGTCTTTTGGTTTTAATCGTATATTTTTTCCATTCGTCGGTAAGAGAAAGTTCAACCAGTTTAATACTAGAATCATAAAAGGGTTTATCATCTTCTTTAATCATTCCAAAACCTATTTCTGCTTTTAGGTTATTATAACTTGCTTTGGCCCAAAAACTAAATGTTTTAGCTCCACTTATATCAAAACCACCAAGGATATCACCCCAATCGTTTGCTGGGTCTACAAAACCAAGACCATACCATTCATTTTTACCTTTAAATTCTATTTTTATAGCTGTGTCTCCAGATTTTACTGTCGCTGTATTTTTTAAGTCTACATTAATGGTTTCATAATGTCCCATATAAGCAGATAAAACGTAAGGTAAGTTTTTATTGTCCTTATAAATGTAAAATGGCAATTCTACTTTGGGAAGTAAAAATTTACGTTTTGCAGCATCCTGATCTGTAACCGAAATAGAAGTTGTAGCAATACCAACATTATTAAAAGTATCCTTGACCATAGCATATACTTTTATACCACCATTTACTTTTGGGAGTTCTATTTCAAACCCATTATGAAAGTCTCCTCGAAAATGGAGTGGTACAAGTTGATCACGCCTTTTTCGGCTGCCTTTTCTTTGGTTGTAATAAAAATTTGCTTTTAATTTTTCTCCTTCACTATCTGTTGCATTTAGTTTTACAGCAACCCATTTTCCACTTTTAACTTTGTTATCTAATAAATGAAATGCTTTGATTGAGGGGACATTGTTTTCAGCTTTTTTTCCAGTATAAGCTTCTCGAATAGCCCAATATTGTGGACGTGTCATGCCTTTAAAATGGGTTAATAGCCAAGGTGCTACATGGCTATCATTACTAGCATATTGAAAAATATAAACGCCTAAACAATTGGGTTTTGGTCGAATCCATTCGTTATAACCCTTAACAATTACATCATATTTTTCTTCATCTGTTGGTTCTGTTTTAACTCCATTCTGATCTTCTTCAATTTCCCATTCCCCTCTAACGCCAAACTCGGTTATTACATAGGGTTTACTTACTCCTTTTTTAGATAATTCTTGAGGTAAAATATTTGCTCCCTGTCCATAGGTGTTAATTCCATAAATATCGATAGATGGAACATAGGCTTGCCACCAGTCAATTCCAAAAGTCCAAGCTTCAACCGATGTTACGGGATGATTTTTATCTATTTCTTTAATTTTAAAACAGATTTTTTCTAATAATTTTGAATAGGCAATCTTTTCTTCATCAGTTGCCGTATTTAAGTATACTTCATTACCAACTCCCCAAGTCAATATTGCAGGGTGGTCTTTGTACTTTTCTACAATACTTATCGCATGTTTATACATGACTTGTTTTCCAACTTCATCATTGATATAATCAAAACTGTCGTCTGCTTCCATACCTGCTCGACCATGTCTCATCCATATACCTAG
>CBFIGU010000100.1:0-306 GCA_965662165.1 Psychroflexus sp. | reverse complement strand
CATAACCTTTATGCCGTAAGAATGCGCTACATCCAGCATTTTTTTAGTGTTGATGCCAGTTCCCCATGTTCTAATTGTGTTAACTCCTAAATAGTTGAGTTCTTGGAAGTATTTATCATAGTTTTTAACATCATCATCATAACCAAAAGTAACCCCTTTTACATCAAATGGCTCTGTATTTACTATAAAACTCCATTCTCCATCAATATTTTGGAGACTTGTTTGAGCTTTCGTGTGCTCACAAACAAATACATTAACAATTAAAATTAAAATCAGTTTAAATTTGGGAATAGTCATGATTTAGCA
>CBFIGU010000099.1:0-8006 GCA_965662165.1 Psychroflexus sp. | reverse complement strand
ACTTATACTAACACTACCCCCAGATGCTACAAGCATAATAGCTTGCATAGGTTGTATTAGGTTAGAAACTTGAGAGGATGTAGATGAACTTGTCTCACCATTAAGATTATATTCTAAAGATGTGCCAGCACTAATTTCATCAAAAGCACCAGTTAAATAAGCTACCCATGCTCCCCTACCTCCTGGTTCGCCAGGTAGAGGTGTACCTCCTAAACTAGGATCCCAATAATAGAAATAATTAAGTAAAGATTGTTCATTATTTATAATGGGTGCTATATCAACCTGAGCCCAAAATGGATTTCCTACTAAAATCAAGTCACCTTCTGCATAATTATGATCAAAATTAACAACAAAATTATCACTATCATCTGGTGTACCTCTTGTTCTTAATTTTGTATTAGTGGGAACAGCATCATTTTGCATTATATTAATTGACCTATCCCCCCTTATCATTAATCTTCTTGCATCTCTTGGTGCAAGACTAGTTGTAGTTCGATTGGCTGGAGCCCAGTTTTGAGTAATACTGAAAAAACTAAACATAGAAGGAGCCCCTGATGGATTCCAATCAAAGCCATTATTTTCTTCATTAAGAGTTGGTGTAGAACTTTCAAAAGCATTTCCTGTAATGTGTGTACCATATCCAGTAGGTACTGAACTATCATTGTGAGTAGATGCGCTCTCCTGCCAATTATTTTGAATACTACCAAGCATAGATAAAGAAGGTGAAATTAAACGGAATGCTCTTCGAGCTGGAAAGCATTGTTCAGCTACTAGACCTCCTATTATCTCTCCTAGTTGTTGATCTATTTGTGCTACTTTTAAGTTAGAAGAATTAAAATCACAATATAGGGTAAGATTTAAGTCACTTTGTAAACTTGTAGTTGCAGATTCAAGACTTAATAGATTATTTACAAATACTGAATTCTCTAAAATTAAAAGGAGCTCATTAGTTACACCTCCTTGTAATATAAGATTAAATAACATATTTGAAACTTCTGGTGTATTTTGATTCATCTGTAAAGTAACTTCACCATTTCCATTAACTAATAGAGAAGAACTCATACTCCCTATAATTGTTCCTAGACCTACAATATTTCCCTTTAAGGTTAGCGTGTTATTTTCTCCAATACTTAATGTAGCTCCATCTTCAATAAATAAATTTTGTATAGATCGATTCTGGTCTAAAAGTGGGTAATTTGGTGCTGAAACAGGAATACTAATATCTTCATCTGCTCCAGGTACAATATTTTCAGACCAATTTGATGCATCCGCCCAGTCTGAACTGGTAACGCCTATCCAATTTGCATCAAAAACACACTCGCTTTCAAAACCTTCCCAACGTAAGAAGGCGTAAGCTTCATTATCGGTTGTATTAATACCCCATGTAAATAATGTTCCATTGTCAATTTCACATTCAAAATCCCAACCAGCTGCTGTAAAAGTTGCTTCTAAGTTCATATTGCTCGAAGAAGTTGCTGAAGCTGAAGTATCTGTACTTCCACCAGCTAAGTCTTCATCATAAAAACTATTATTTATAGTTGTTCCTAAGCCTGTACCCGTAAATCCGTTTAAACTTGAATTAACCGCAGCGTAAGCTCTAGAAATTGTTCCTCCCACAGCGTTTCCTACAAAACCTGCACTGTTCGTAACTGCAACATTAGAAAAAGGATTAGGTGATGCACTTGTAGATAAAACATAGTTGTCTGTTACGTTTCCAGCATCAATTTGTCCTACAAAACCACCAGCATTAGTTAAGGAAGTGGCATAATTAATAGAAAAACTTTTTACATAAGATTCTATAACAGTTCCATTAGAAACACCGATTAAACCACCTATTTGTGAACCATCTACTCCAGATATGTCTACATTACTTACACCAACTTGTTGCAAAGTAACTCCTGTTGATGTTTGGCCTATTAGACCTCCAACTTTAGATTCTGCTTCTAGACTAACCTGGCTTAAAACAATACCTTCAATTATAAGGTTAGCATCTATATCTCCTATTAGACCACCTACAAGTTCGTTTCCGTTTATGGCAACTTGGTTGGTTATGGATGAAATACTCACCCCATCTCCACTTACATCGCCTTGAACTCTACCAAACACACCTCCTACTTGATTGTTGGCTGTTATTTGATTATTTTCTAGTATATTAAATAAACTTGATGCGTTCGTAACTGTAGATTGATCAAATAAACCAACAACACCACCTACCTGATTAGCTGCATTGATTGAATTGAATTTTACATTTATATTCTCAATTGAGCTATTTAAAGCTAAACCAACTACACCTCCTACTTGATTATTTCCTGTTATTGCATTAGGTGTTGGACTTAAAGATAGCAAAGTTGAATTTTCCATGTTTCCTACAACACCTCCTACTTCGTCTGAACTTGAAGCTGTTATGCTTGCTGTAAAGTTTGAAGCGGTAGTTAATTGTGAATTTAATAAATATCCCACTAAACCACCTATTTTAGATGAAGTTGAGTTTACCGTTAAATTTCCTGTTGCAGTTACATTGGCAATTTCACTGTTAGTATTAGCTTCTCCAATAATACCTCCTACAAAACTATTTCCTGTTATGGTAATAGAAGATGTAATTGATGAAAGCGAAGATGAATTAATTTTTCCAGATAAACCTCCTACATGATTACCAGCAGAGTTTATAGTCCCAAATAAACTAACACTAGTTATTGTAGTGCTTGTCGCCCTACCAACTAAGCCACCAGAATAATTTCCAAAAGAAGTTATACTAAGACTTGTATCACCAAGAGTAATATTAGAGACTGATGAGTTGCTAATACTACCTGCAAGACCACCAATATTTTCCAGATCAATTTCATTATTTTGTGCTACAGTTCCATCTATCGAGCAATTTTCTATGCTAGAATTATTATTG
Source organism: Psychroflexus sp. (assembly GCA_965662165.1). GTDB lineage: Bacteria > Bacteroidota > Bacteroidia > Flavobacteriales > Flavobacteriaceae > Psychroflexus. The sequence goes on along the minus strand of CBFIGU010000099.1, from coordinate 5,107 downwards.
ATAACGCCTGCTAAAACACCTAAGTTGCTGTTTCCCGTTACGGAAGCATTAACAAAATTAAGATTACTAATTGTAGCGTTATCAAGCGTTCCAAAAAATCCAATTCGGTTATCGCTAAAATCTAAATTTAAGTTAGATAAGGTAAAATCTTGAGCATTATAATTTCCTGAAAAGGCTTCTAATTCTCCTTGTGCTATAATTTGAAAAGCATTATCGCCATCACATTCAAACTCAATTGTAGTACTTAAATCTATATCCGCTGTTTGAAGATAAAACTTATCCCATTCCGTATTATTATTAGCCAACCAAATCAAGTTCCCTAAATTTGCGATTAAATATGGATTGCCCGATGTTCCATCTCCTGCTGGACTTAAATCTGGTAATTCAAAATTCAAATTAAAAATTGGATATCCATTGTTTTCAGTTGATGCAATTCTCCAAATATCATCTGTACCATTGTCCGTTTCACAAACAAAATCCCAACCAGCGGTTAGAAAAGTGGATTCTAAATTTAAATTTACAGTAGTCTCACCCGTTGCATCACTATTGTCTGTAGATGTTATGTCACTATCGTAAAAAGAGTTGGTAACTAAATCAACTCCAGTTTGGTTTGCAAATCCAGCGGGATCTTCACTAACTCCAGTAGCTGTTATTACATTTGCAGCATAAGATTTATCGATTAAGCCTCCTGTTATACTTCCCGCAAAACCAGCTGCGTTGGTTATTCCATTCACTTCGCCTCGTACATATGAATTGTTTATCTCGCCGCCAGATACAAGTCCTACAAATCCACCTACATTCTCATCGCCATTTACACTTGCAGTTGAATACGATGTGGTAACTAAACCACCTTCTACTTCACCAAAAACTCCACCTACATTAGATAAACCTGTTGCTGTAGATGCAATTGTTCCTTGGTTTACAAAAACTGAAGTAATCGTTGCTCCTGTTTGTAAAGTACCAGCTAAGGCGCCCGTATTAGAATCTGCACTAATTGAGAAGCTAGTTAAGTTTAAATCGAAAACTTCACCGCTTAAATTACCAAACAAACCTACATCTGATTGATTAGAATCGATAAATAAATTTTCGATAGTAAAGCCACCACCATTATACGATCCAGAAAAGCTTTCGCCTAAATCATTAGCGATTACTATCCAGCCTCCGTCTGTACCTGAACAACCCCAAAACTCTGTTGAAGCTGCATCTATATTTGCCGTTTGTACGAAAACTTCACTCCAACTAGAAGGGTTTTCAGAAATCCAAAGTAAATTTTCTAAACTAGTAATTAAATACGGATCTAAAGAAGTTCCTGTACCAGTAGGTGCTACTGAAACCGGAATAATTTGATCACTTTCAAAATTAGGATATCCATCATTAATTGTTGCACTTATATCCCAAATATCGTCTGTACCGTTGTCCGTTTCACAGACAAAATCCCAGCCTACTGCTGTATAGGTTGCTTCTAGCTTTAAATTTACAGTAGTCTCGCCCGTTGCATCACTATTGTCTGTTAATGTAATATCACTATCGTAGAAAGAGTTGGTAACTAAATCAATGCCAGTTTGATCACCGAATGCATAAAGAGTTCCAGTTCCTGAGTTCAATATTTCAAGACTACTTGTAGTGTAAGAATTTACAATACTACCAGAATCTATGCTCCCTACAAAACCTGCAGCGATTCCATTTTCTGTTTTAACAGTAGTTCTAGAATAAGAATTACTAATCGTTGAACCAGGATTAGAAAAAACTTCTCCGTTAAAACCAACAAAACCACCCACATCGTCGTTACCTATAACTTCACCCATATTAACAAAACTTGTGCTAATATTAGCGCTATTATAAGTCCTTCCAACAAAACCTCCAACACGATTAGCACTGGTAGTACTAATTATTGTATTGATTACCGATGAATTTTGGACAGTTGAATTTTCTATTTCACCAAACATACCACCAATATTACCAACAGAACCAAAACCTGAACCATCTACGGTAACATTAGAATTTTCAACACTACAATTGTTAATGCTGGAAGAATTGGTTATTTTACCAGCTAAAACTCCAACAGAATTAGCATCTACAGAAAAAGTGGCATTGGTTAAAGTCAAATTTTCAACTTCACCACCATTAATTTCTGCAAAAAAACCAGTTAAGCTCGTATCTCGACCTGTTTCAAGATTTGAAATACGAAAACCCTGTCCATCATAGCTTCCTGTAAAACCACCTTCTAGAGATAAACCAATAGGATTAAACCCAAGAGCAATGGTAGCACTTTCACTCGCATCAATATCATTTAATTGTATATAATGAGCTGTGTTTCTATTTTGTCTATCAAATAAACTTACAGCTAAATCAGAAATCCAAAATAAATTTTCAAAACTTGTAATTTGATAAGGATCCGCAACTGTACCAGAACCCGCAGGTTCAATTGCTGTAACTTGAGCTGTTAATTTAAAAGAACTGAGTGAAATTAAACAGGTTAATGCTAAAATAAATGTAAGTCTCATAGGTGTATTTTGGATTAATTAATAAATAGACCAATCTTCATACCACAAACACAACTCACTAAAAATCAGATTACATTACTACATTTTCATAAAAAATATTTTCTATATTTTAGAATTTAATGCAAATTTTAGAGAAGTTTCAAAAATTAGCAAGTAGGTATATAACAATATTGTTATATACCTTTACAGTATAATTCAGCCCAAATTAAGTATAGAATATCACAAAATATAGACCATATAGAATACCAAAAAATATCTTTACACTACACAATAATATGGTGTAATACTTTTCTATTTAAAGAAGAAAGTTAAATTTTACATATATTGACTTATAACTATGCTATTCATATTTCAACTTTTTTTCTTTAATATTATTTATTCAACACACTATAATTTTCTTCACCATAACTAAACATAAAAGAATACAATACAATGAATACTAATTAATAATTAAATTAAAGCCATTGCTGCTCTGCGTGTTTTTAATGATTAGACAGTACTGCTTTACTTAAGACCCTTTCTCCATTGCTTAATAAATAATCCTTTAACAAAGGGTCTAGTTTCTTTTTATTTAGTGGTCTATTATGTATTTTAAACTTTTTATTGCAACTAAAATGATGAAAATAGCTTGGATGTAAGTTATATTTTCTATTGGTCTTAAGGGTTAATACAATACCTATATTTAAGTTTAATTTTCGGTTAACTTTTGCTTCAACTTTTTCTAGTATGCGGTATTGATTAACTAAATCATGATTGTCAAAATAAAGAATGATTAAAGCGTATGATTGCATCAACTTTTTACGAGTAGCTATTTTTAATAAGTACTCTTCATCAATGTTCTTAATTTCTACCTTACATTTATAGAGTTTCTCTATAATTTTTGCTTGCAAAAAGCTGTAAGAATGATCATTACTTACTATTAATATCTTATGCTGTTTGCTTTTTAGGGTTTCTATTTTATCACTCATAAATTTTTACTTAAGTCTTAGTTCTAAAAGTTTTAATTAATGTCATAAAAAATAAATCTAGAAGAATATTATTTGTAGCTTTTAAAATGAAGCCACACCCCTGTAACTAACCAATAAAAATGGGGTGCAGCTTCTTAAATAATAGCTGTTAAATGAAGCCATTATGTTTGTTTAAGTATTAACTTCTTTTTTACACGATGTTTATTTTTTGTAATTACATCAACAAAATAAACACCTCTTGTAAAACCTTTTAATTTTATATTAACATTCGTGTTATTTATATTTTGCTCTTCATAGATCAGTTTACCATACGCATCATATATGCGTACATTCTCAATTGGCTTAGTACTTGTGATGTGAACAAACCCATTGCTTGGGTTGGGATAAATTTTAGTGCTAACTGAACTATAATTAGGAACACTCAAACTAATATTCCTAATCTCTAAACTAAACCTATTGTAAGCCATACTTGCATTTTGACTTGTATCTATACTAAAGGGTACTATGGTTTCTTGACCATAAAGCTGATGTGATACCCCAGTGTAGTGATCTACTAAAAATACAATAGTATTTTGTGGCAAATTCTCTATAATACTTTTAAATACATAATTTGTAGTGGTGTATTGATTTATAAAAATTGGCAAGTTTTCAACACTAGAGCTAGGCAACCCACGCTCTTCAACTGTTAGTAGGTTACCAGTATGCAAGCGAGCTAAATTCTCATCGAAATTATTTGCCTTGGGCGCATCATTCAAATCAATTTCATTATTACCATTCGGCAAAAAATTAATTAAAAAAGCATCGCTAGATGTAGCATTTAGCTGATATGAAAGCTCGCTGTACAAAAGAAACTGTATACTAAAACTTGAAGAACTTGTTAGATTAACATTATCTAAAGGTGATTTACTTGTATTACTATGTTTTACACCAGGGTTTAGCATCGTAGGGATTAATTGTTGAGAGAACAATTGAGTAGACGTAAAAAATGCTAAACTTAATAACAGTAGTTTTAAATCGCGTTTAATAAACATGTAATTCTTTTTTAAACTTATTAACCAACAACAATGCCCTACACATATATTGCTGTTTTTTAAATGTTTACACAAAACAAACGAGATACTAAAGTCTAATATATAGAATATTTAATCTAATTATTAGACTTATTAGCTTTATCTAAACTCAATCCCATTAAGAATAGAAACCAATATAATTTGCTCTTTCCAACTTTAATCAAGCTAATTTATCATTATTCTTATCTTAATAAATTTACAGATATGACTTTACGAAATTAAACTTTCACAAATTTTAAAACGTATAAAGTATAGAAATACACATGTTAATGATATTGGCTAATACCAAATGCTATTAGCGCTTATTAAAAATAACAAATTGAAAAAAGTATATTACAACAAGCAAAAATTAAATGCCATTTACATCAAAAAGATTAGGTTTAACATAAATAGCCCTTTGGTAGCATACTGATAATTAGCAATAAAAAAACCACCCCTACTTGCGTAAAAGGTGGTTTAACAAAAAAACTAACTAACTATTTTTTATATATCTCTTGCTTTATCAATTCTAGCTCTTTTTCAAGCTGAATTTGTTCTCGAAGAAGCAAGATGATGTATATAAGAA
>CBFIGU010000098.1:7791-8048 GCA_965662165.1 Psychroflexus sp. | reverse complement strand
CATTAGTTTGTTTAGCATCTTAAAATTTATTCAATTGATAATTAATATTTGATTATAATCTTCTCTATTCAATTTGTAGATAGCTTCAAAGAATTTTAGTGTGTTCTAAATTAATTAAAAGCTGTTTTTTTAATTTAACCGAAAGATAATTCATTGTTGGTAAATCTAATTATTTCTCAATACTTAAGCACAGAGCCATTAATTATAAATTTCTTATATTGTAGAAATAGCTTTGTTTTAAAATTAAATAAAGATTA
>CBFIGU010000098.1:0-7781 GCA_965662165.1 Psychroflexus sp. | reverse complement strand
GAAAGGGGTATTTCTTTACCTCTTTCTGTTTTGAAAAATTAATTAAAAACTTCAAATCTGAAAGTTGCATTTATGTGTTGAATTCAAGATTAAATAAAGATTATGAGTAGAGGATTTGTTAAAGAAAGCGACCAAGAAGAACCTATTGTGGTGCCACCAAGAGCAGCATTGCCAGATGATGCAATCAATTATGTTACTCCATTTGGAAAAAAAATGCTAGAAAATGAAAAAAGCAATCTAGAAAAAGAACGAGCAGAACTTAATATTAAGGATGAAACCGAACGAAGAAGAGCACTTGCCGTGATCGATGGAAAATTGAATTTACTTGTAGAGCGATTAAAAACAGCTCAAGTCATTCTGCCTAAAAACCAAAATCAAAATGAAGTACGCTTTGGTGCTAAGGTTAAATTCAAAATGAATGGAAACCTTCAAGAGTTTCAAATTGTAGGAGTTGATGAAGCTAACGTAAAAGAAAATAAAATTGCATTTATTTCGCCCCTAGCTAAGGCTATGAATTCCATGAAAGAAGGAGAAAAAATTGATTTCAAGTTAGGACAGGATAGCAGACCTATAGAAATTTTAGAAATTAATTATTCTTAGATACTAAAAAAATGATTTAGCGTAAACATTAAAGTAATTGAAGATTGCAACTACAACTAGGCCAATAATTTTAATAAGTATCTTAAAAGAAAAAACCTTTAAAGATAAACTTTAAAGGTTTTTGTTGGCGGAGAAAGAGGGATTCGAACCCCCGGAGGTGTGACCCTCAACAGTTTTCAAGACTGCCGCATTCGACCACTCTGCCATTTCTCCAATGCAAGCTATCGCTTTTGCGGTTGCAAATATACACCCCTTTTTTAATTTACAAAACTTATTTGAAGAGTTTAATTTGAAGTTTTTTATTCTTTTGGTTTTCTCTACTCATAATTCAAAATTTAGATGAAAACACACTACTTTCGTATTCTAAAATAAAACTTTATTTATGAAAAAAATGGTCTCAATGAGCCTACTTGCACTACTTTTAGCAGCATGTAGCAGTCAGCCTAAAGAAGTAGAACCACAAAACCAAGCTCCAGTCAACCCTACTTTATATGCAGAAAGTATAACTATTAACGAGCTAAAAAGTTATTTAACTGAAATTGCTTCTGATGAATATGAAGGTAGAGACACGGGAAAGGAAGGACAAAAAAAGGCAGCCGACTATTTAAAAATTTATTATACTGAAAATGGAATAGCTCCAGGAAATAACGAATCTTATTTTCAAGAAATCCCAAGTAGTTATTTTGAGAATCGATATCCAGACTCAGAAAATGTTTTAGCTTTTATTGAAGGATCAGAAAAACCAGAAGAAATTGTGGTTTTAACCGCACATTATGACCACGTGGGTGTAGATGAAGAAGGAAATATTTATAACGGTGCAGACGATGATGGTTCAGGAACGGTTGCTTTAATGGAAATTGCTGAAGCTATGCAAAAGGCAAAAAATGAAGGTAACGGACCCAAAAGAAGTATTTTAATTTTACATGTTACAGCTGAAGAAAAAGGTTTATTAGGCTCTAAATATTATACTGAAAATCCTATTTATCCATTAGAAAACACCATCAATAACCTAAATATTGATATGATTGGTAGAGTCGATACCAATTACCAAACTAAACCAGTAGAAGAACAAGAGTATATGTATTTAATTGGTGCAGACCGTTTAAGTACGGAACTTCACGACATAGCGGTAAATCAAAATAATACATACACCAAGCTTTATTTAGATTTTACTTATAACGCAGAAGATGAGCCAATGCGTTTATACTATAGAAGCGACCACTACAATTTTGCAAAAAACAACATTCCTTCAATTTTCTTTTTTAGCGGTTTACATGAAGACTACCACCAACCAGGAGACACGGTAGATAAAATTGATTTTGAATTGCTACAAAAAAGAACACAATTAGTGTTTTATATTGCTTGGGAAGTAGCCAATAGAAAAGATGCGCTTGTTGTAAACGTAACTGATTAAATTTAATAATAAAATTAAAAAGGCGCTAGTAAATTGAACTCACTAGCGCTTTTTTTTTGTTCCAAAACTTTTAAGTTTACATTTCTTCACTAAAGAAAAGTGCATTCATCATTAGCTTACTAGTGCCTAACCAAAAGGCTCTAAAATTAGGATTATCAGTAAAGTAAATTACTTTACCGCTACCTTTACTATTCACTTTAAATGCTGAAGTATTTTTTAGTAATTCTAAATTTTCTTCACTTATATAACCACTTAATAAAGGTTTTGCTGTGTACTGCACAGGATTATCGAAGCTGTCTTTACTTGGCTCTAAAAACTTAGTGGTATTTCTAAAAACAGCCATTTTTGAATTAGTAAAACCATAATTTACGGGATGCGAAAGGTCTAGTTTTACTTCAAAAATAGCACCACCAATGCGTTGAGCACCATAGAAATTTCTCCTGTTCTCGTAATTTACATTTTTAGCATGGTTATTTTCTTGGTTGCGCAATTCAGCTTCCATTAAGTCTGCAGATTTCAACCAATTAATTGAATTTCTAAATGTTACCAAATGACCGCCATTACTTACCCAATTTTTTATTTTATCTGAGTTGGCATATAGATTACTTCCATACGCATTAGGAATAATTAGATGCGTGTATTCAGATAAATTTGTTCTTGAAAAATTTCGCGTATCTAATTTTGTAACCGGAATTTGAAAACGATAGTCTAATAAATGCCAGATTTCTCCTGCATCGCCCACACTAACGCCGTCGCCTACCAATAAACCAATTTTAGGCTTTATTAAGGTCTGGAAACTCGGGCTTCCTAAACTTACACCTTGTGTTAAACCTGTTTGAAGCGGTGTTATGTTCAGCATGTTTTCTTTTGCTAATTCACTTAATAACTCATGTATATCATTAGGAGATAAGTCTTGATTTTGAACAGGGATTAAAATGCAACCATAAGTAAATTTTTGATTTCCATTTTGGAATTCTTTGGTTGCCACTCGTGGTCTCAAACCTGCATCTAAAATTTTATATAGCGCTTTGGGGGCATTAAAATCTGACCATCGTAAAATATAGGCATAATCACTTTTTTGTAGCTCATTTGAATTTATATTTGAAATGGTTTCAACTTTACTCCCCAGTTTCTTGGGTTTATAATCTTTTTTCATTTCTAGTCCAAAAGAATGCTTAAAGCTGAAAGCGGAAACATCATAAAAAAGGGAGTCAATAAATTCAGTTCGGTCTTCAAACATAGCTTCTAAAAGTCTACTTTGCTTTTGTTTCTTTGGAATGACAAAAGCTTCATTTTGTTGAACCTTTTTCCCATTGAAATTGACATCTTCTTCTGGTCTATAGAATTCAATTTGATGCTGCTTCAAGATTTTACCAACTTCATTTAATAAAAAAGGGTCGTTTGGCTTCGCAATTAAATAGGCATCATTTTCTGCTTTATCTATTGCATTTTTATAAAACTCTTGTTGAAAACGAAGTAAGTTATCTTTTAATTCTACACTTGCTTTTAAAGTAGAAAGTGAAGTGAGAAATTGATTTTTTATTGTAAACGGAAAGCTCAGATCTCCAAAATCAGTTTCTTGTAAATGACCACGAGAACTGGCTTGTTCGAATAAAATTCCTATACTACCATTAATATCTGGAAAAGTAGAACCTTTACCGTAGTAAAAATCATCAAAACTTTCTTTGGTGTAGTAAAATGAACCTGCTTCGTCTAGAATAGCTGCGTGATAATTGGCAATTTTTTCTGTAAGTTCTTGATTTTTTTGTGGAGTTAAAGGATGTGTTCTTTCTGGAATTCCAGGCTGGAAAAAGAAAGTAGAATTTGGATACATTTCATGGTGATCGGTTAACACATTAGGTTTCCAATCATGAAATGTTTTAATTCTAGCTTGGGTAGATGGGTGTTGAAGCGGCAGCCAATCTCGATTTAAATCGAACCAATAATGATTAGTTCTGCCACGTGGCCAAGTTTCAGTAAATTCTCGGTCATTTGAGTCTGGATTTAAATTTTCGCTTTTATTGGTATTTACCCAACTTGCAAAACGCTGTAAACCATCTGGATTAAAGCTTGGATCTAATAAAATAATAGATTGATTTAAATAGTTTTCTACTTCATCACCTTGGGCAGCTGCTAAGTAATAAGCATACACTAATGCTGCGTTGCTACCGCTTGGCTCATTTCCGTGAACTGAGTAGCCTTGATTGATAACTACAGGAATTTCGTTTAAATCTACAGAAGCTTCATTGTAAATGTAATTATTTCTCTTTTGCTTTATTTCAGCTAAATTTTGATGGTTTTTTTCTGAAGTTATAGTGAGTATTACCAAAGGTCTATTTTCATAAGTAAAACCTCTGTTTTCAATTTTAATTCTTGGACTAGCATCTGCAAGCACTTGCATGTATTGCACAAGACGATCATGACTTACATGTTGGTTTCCTGGGGTAAAATAAATTACTTCAGATGGTTTGGGAATGTTGGGGTTATATTTTACGTCTTTGGGCAAATAATAATCTAAATCTACATGGGTTTGGGCAAATAAGCCTGTAGAAAATAAAGAAATAAGGCAAGTGAGTAGAATTTGGTTTCTCATGAATTTACTTTTTCGTTAAAAATAAAAAACCGTTTCTAATAGAAGAAACGGTTTCTGTTTTTTAGAGAATATTTAGCCTTTTAAGTTTTAAATATCATCGAAGCTTACATTCGTAAATTTAGGATTTGAAGTTCCATTTACTTCAGTTGTTTCTTCTTTCTCTTTTAAGGGATCAAAATTTGGTTGATGACGTTCGCTAATTACTTCTTCGCCTTTTTCATCAATAATAAAGTCTGTAGCTTCTTTTAAGGCTTCCTGAAAATTCTCAAAATCTTCCTTGTACAAATAGATTTTATGCTTCCTATAAAAATAAGAGCCATCGTCGTTAGTAAATTTTTTACTTTCTGTAATTGTTAAATAATAATCATCTGCCTTGGTTGAGCGAACATCGAAAAAATAGGTTCTTCTCCCTGCTCGAATAACTTTTGCAAAAATTTCATCATTCTTCATCGGTCCATTATCATCCATAATCTCGTTTTGTTTAGGTTTATTTTGCTTGACGAGCTCCAAAAAAACGCAAAAACTAAACAATTACCAAAGAAAATTTAACTTTCTTTCTGGTCTAACTGTTTTTGGTAGAGTTTTTTGTAGTAACCATTTTGCTTAATTAACTCTTCATGATTACCCTGTTCAATAATCTTTCCTTCTTCTAAAATGATAATTTGATCTGCATTTTTAGCAGAAGAAACTCGGTGACTTACTACAATTGCTGTTTTATTGGAAGATATTTCTTGTAATTTTTTAAATATTTCTTCTTCTGTTTCGGTATCTACAGCAGATAAACAATCATCAAACAAGACAATGTTTGGGTTTTTAATAACTGCTCGCGCAATAGAAACTCGTTGTTTCTGCCCACCAGATAAGGTGATACCACGCTCGCCTAAAACAGTGTTATACTGCTGAGAAAAATTCATAATGTTATCATGCACAGCTGCATTTTTTGCAGCTTCTACTACTTCTTCTTGAGTAGCATCAACATTTCCAAATCGGATATTATCTGCAATAGATTCACTAAACAAAAATGCATCTTGTGGCACATAACCAATGCTTTTTCTCAAACTATTTAAGTTTATAGCGTCTGTTGGTTTACCATCTATTAAAACTTTTCCCTGAGACGGATCGTATAATCTACCAATTAATTCTAAGATAGTAGATTTCCCGCTTCCGGTCTTACCCATAATGGCTAAAGTCTCGCCAGCTTTTACTTCAAAAGAAATATTTTTGAGTGCTGTAATATTAGTATCTTCATAAGTAAAACTAACATCTTGAAAAGCAATACTGCCTTTGATCTTTTCTTTTAAATTTGAATTATTTTTTATGCTAGGTTCTTGACTCAAAAATTCGTTAATTCGTTTTTGCGAAGCTGCCGATTGTTGCACCATTGAAGTAATCCAACCCACTGAAGCAACCGGCCAAGTTAGCATATTTACAAATAAAAGAAACTCTACTATTACTCCTAAAGATTCAATCTCTCCATCGATGTAACGTGTTCCTCCTATATAAATTACCAATAAATTACTCACTCCAATTAATAAGGCCATTAATGGAAAAAAGAAAGCCTGTACTTTTACAAGGTTGATGTTCTTTTGTCTACTATCATTAGACATAACTTCAAAATCGCTTGAAACTTGTGGTTCCATGCCATAAGATTTAATAACACTCACACCACTAAAACTTTCTTGTGTAAACGTATTTAAGCTAGACAAGATTTGTTGAACAATTGTACTTCTTTTATTAATAGCTACACTTAATTTATAAATAGCTACGGATAAGATGGGTAACGGGATTAGCGTATATAAAGTTAATATAGGTGCAGTTGAAACCATGTAAGATATAACTACTACAAACAAAGTAATGGTCATAACGCCGTACATTAAAGCTGGACCAACGTACATTCTCACCTTAGAAACGTCTTCACTAATTCTGTTCATTAAATCACCTGTTCTGTTCTTTTTATAAAAATTGAGAGACAAACGTTGGTATTGTTCATAAATCTCATTCTTAAGATCGTATTCAATTTTTCTTGAAACAACAATAAAAGTTTGACGCATAAAAAAAGTAAGAATTGCAGAAACAGCAGCTGTAACCACAATTATCCCAATATTAAAAAGAAGTTCAGATTTTGCTGCAGAAGGGTCGGTTATTTCGCCATCTACCCAAGCTTTAATTACATCTGTAGATTTACCAATAAACCTTGGAGTAAATAAAGTAAATATACGAGCTGCAACTGTAATTATAAAGCCAAGGATAAGTTGCCATTTATATTTTATAAAAAACTTATTTAAGTACTTTAAATCTTTCATTTAGATGTTTTATCGGCCGGGCAAAGGTAAACTAAATTAAAAAAGAGCTGTAAACGATAACAATAATTTACCAGCTATATAAAAACTACAACTCTAGAACTTTAAAGCAGAAATTAATTTTTAATTCCATTTCATTTAAAAAATTGAATAAGAAAAAAGAACTTACTACTTATTTTGTTGTTTAAAATACTAATTTTGCCGTCTTAAATTTTTCTTTATTCATGTTAACAAGAAGACATATTCGCGCCAAAGTAATGCAGTCTATTTATGCTTTTAAACAAAGTAAAAATGACCAACTAAGTACAGAAGAAAAATTCTTAAGAAAAAGCATGGACGACATGCACGACTTGTTTCTTTTAAATTTTGAATTACTTATTGCCATACAAGAAAAAGCTAAAGAATATTTAGATATCTCTAAAAAGAAACATTTAGCTACCGAAGAAGAACGAAATCCCAATTTGAAATTTCTTGATAATTTAGTAATTGAGAAGCTTAAAAACTCTTCATCCCTTAGTCAGCAAGTTGAAAAAAGAAAATTGAAACATTGGAAACAAGACGATGAATACCCTACTTCAATTTGGAAAAAAATAAAAGATTCTGAGTTGTATGCAGAATATGTTTCTACACAAGGAAATGACTTTAAAGAAGATAAGGAATTTGTTATTCAAATCTTCAAAAAAATTGTAGCTCCAACCGATCAATTATATGATTATTATGAAGATCAAAAATTAACCTGGGTAGATGATTTACCAATTGTAAACACAAGTGTTCTCAAGTTTCTTCAAAAAATTAAAAAGACCGATGAAGCTTTAGAAATTCCTGGCTTATTCAAAAATTTTGATGATGAAAAGTTTGGTAAAGAATTATTTCA
>CBFIGU010000097.1:5128-8078 GCA_965662165.1 Psychroflexus sp. | reverse complement strand
CATCTAATACATCAACTTCAGAGCTTCCAAGCAATACAGATACTGGCGAAATAGGAAATTCCCCTAACCCACAATCTAATGTTGCATCTACTTCAGCCAATTCTGCATCAACTTTAGAAGAAAAATTTCTGTTGCAAATTCAAAATCAACCCAATACAGAACAGTACTTTAATCTTCAAGCAGAACCCATTTCACCTAGTTTTTATTCCGTTCAGCTTGCTAGTTTTTCTGAAATCAATAATGCCATTCAAAAAGGAAATGAAATTGAAGCCTTATTTAGGGAAGATGTAAGTTTACGTTACAAATTACTTAATCAAAAAGCCTTATTTACTTTAATTTTAGGTAAACTGCAAACTAGAACTCAGGCAGAAGCTTTAAAAGCTAAAGTTAGTAATCAATTTCCTGATGCATTTGTTGTGAAATTTTAAAATATAAGATGATGAAGAAAGAATTGAAAATGAAACTTGCGTTACTCAGTATAATAATGTCAGCGCTTTTTCTTTCCAACTGTGTAAGTACAAAGTCTAAGCAAAATAGGGCTTCAACAACACAACAAGAACAAGATACCATTGTAATAAAAAATGATAGCCTAAATTATGAGCTCGTTATTTTAGATTATGGCTTTGAATCTTGGTTAAAGTCTAAGCCACAGCGTACAGATTTTGGAATTAAGTATTTAGAACAAAAAAATGAAAACTATGTATATGAATACAACTCAAGGGTAAGAAATTCTCGTGGATACGATGAAAATCTATATCAATTTACAATTGAATATGATCCTGAAGTTGATTATGGATACGATGTAAATTATATGCTTTATCACTACTTTTTATTTTTCGAAGAAAAATACAACCAAAATTTAATGCGATAATTGTAATTTTACCGCATGAAGAAATTGAAAGAACGCTGGGGAATTGATTCCAATTTCCAAATCATTATTATTTTTATTGTTTTTAGTATTACAGGCTCAGCATCCCTTTTTGTAGGTAAGCCTATTTTAGCTTTTTTTGAATTAGCAAGGGAGAATTTTCAAGATGATTTTTTTGGTGCTTTCCAATATTATGGGCTTCGTATTTTAATTATATTTCCTATTTACCAGATTTTATTAGTCCTTATTGGCTTTTTATTTGGTCAATTTAAGTTCTTCTGGAATTTTGAGAAAAAAATGCTCAGTCGTTTAGGGTTAGGTTTTCTATTTTCTGATGAATCTTAAAATGAACTTAAAAATCTACAAATAATTTATTTTATTTTAAATTAGATTAGCTTTGTAAAAAATTACAAATTGAAATTCATTAAAGTTTTGTCATTTTGTTTTGCGTTTATGGCGTTTTTAAACACCGTAGATGTTCATGCTTTGAGCCACGTGTTAGACATGGGTGAGCATAAGGCCATAGAGCAATGTGATACTTGTGAAGAGTTTGTATTTACTACTCATAACCAAATTTCTACAGCTCAAATTATTTTTAAGTCAGAGCTATGTTTCAATTTTACTTATGTAGAAAAATTAAAATTACCTACGTGTGTTTGTAATTACTTTTTACAAGAAAAACATCTTGGAAAGTATTTTAACAAACCCCCACCCCACACATTTTAACTTACCTAGTATCTAGATTAGACTCAAGTTAATTTGTAAAACACTTATGAGATTTATTGTTTTAGTTAGCCTTTTATGGTTATCTATATTTTCACTTCAAGCACAGGACTGCAACATACAACTCTACGGGAAGGTTGTCGATATTCACGATAACTCTCCCTTAGCCTTTGCTATTATTAAAATAAAGGGAAGTAATCAGTTTGCAGAAGCAGATGCAAATGGAAATTACATCTTCAAAAAGTTATGCCCTGGGGAATATAGCTTCGAAATTAGCCATGTAAGCTGTGAAACCCGAACGGAAAATCTTTTTCTAAATACTAGTAAACAAGTAAATTTTAAACTAGAGCATCATATAGATGAATTAAATGAAGTTTTACTAACCGGAAGACTATACCAACAAACTAATGCGTCCAGTACTACAAAAGAGCTAGACCAAAACCAAATCAATAATTTAAGTGGATATAGTTTTGGTGAAGCGCTTTCGCAAATTAATGGTGTTTCATCTCTTAATACAGGTTCGTCTATTAATAAACCTATTATACAAGGAATGCATAGTTCACGAGTTCTGGTCATTAACAATAATGTACGACTACAAGACCAACAATGGGGAGTTGACCATGCGCCAAACTTAGATCTGAATTCGGCTGCAAATATTGAAGTTATTAAAGGCGCTACTGCATTACAATATGGTGGAGATGCAGTTGGTGGCGTTATTGTAAGTACACCGCAAAAAGCACCACTTAAAGATACTCTTTTTGGAAGTAGTATTGTGAATTTAAATACCAATGGTCGTGGTGGTAATTTAACTACTTCATTACTTAAAGCTAAACAAAATGGTTGGTATTTTAAAACCCAGGCTAGTGTAAAAAGACGTGGAGACTTAGAAGCTCCAGACTATAATTTATCGAACACGGGAGTTCGAGAAAATAATATATCTTTTGGTTTTGGCTTAAATACTATTGATGCTGGTTTTAATGCTTACTACAGTCTATTTTCTACTGAAATTGGCATCTTACGTGCTTCACATATAGGTAATGCTCGAGATTTAGAAAACTCAATTAATAGTCTAGAGCCAAGTTTTATAGACGATTTTGGTTATGGTATTGAAGCGCCAAAACAGCAAGTTAATCACCATTTAGTCAAGTTAGATTATTTCAAAAAAATTGAAAATCTAGGCAAATTAGAGCTGCAATATGCTTTTCAATCTAATAGAAGAAAGGAATTTGATGTAAGACGTGGTGAACGTCGTAAACAAGCTGCTTTAGATTTAGAATTAACTACTCATCAATTTTTAACTCAATTAGAAGTGCTTCAATTTAAAGATCTAGATTTAAATATGGGAGTCGAAACTAGCTT
>CBFIGU010000097.1:0-5118 GCA_965662165.1 Psychroflexus sp. | reverse complement strand
CGCCGCCTTATTCCAGATTATGATATGTTTACGTTGGGAAGTTTTATTACTTCTAATTATCACTTAAATAAATTAATAGATATAGATGCTGGGATTCGTTACGATTATAATTATATAGATGCTTTAAAATTTTATAGAATTAGCCGCTGGGAAGACCGTGGTTACGATGTGGACTTTCCAGACTTAGTAGTTGAAGATTTTGGAACACAGCTACTCACCAATCCAGTTTTTCACTTTCATAATGTATCTGCTAGTTTTGGAGCCTTGTTTAATTTTAATGAGCAAACTAAACTTAGGAGTAATCTGAGCTTAGCTACTCGAAATCCCAACCCTTCTGAATTATTTAGCGATGGCTTACACCACAGTATTGCAAATATTGAATTGGGTGATTTACGCTTAGAACAAGAACATTCTTATAAATTAAACCTTTCTTTAGATCACCGTTTTAAGAGCTTTTACTTCGAAATAAGCCCGTATTTTAATCATATCGAAAATTTTATGGTATTAGAACCTAGCGGAATAGAAACTACAATTCGAGGTGCTTTTCCTGTTTTTGAATATAGACAAACACAAGCTCAATTATTTGGTATAGACGCAGAAGCAAGTTATCAATTTACAGAAAGTACAAATTTAAAAGCACAAATAGCTTATCTCTATGCAGAAGATAAAAGCTTAAACAAATCTATTATTAACATGCCGCCATTTAACTCTCGTTTACAATTGATGCATACACAACCCCAATGGAATAATATAAGCTTCAGTTTTACGCATGAGTATGTTGCAAAGCAAAATCGCTTTCCCAATTTAGATTTTTCAACTTTAATTCTAAATACTGATTCAGGCGAGTTAGAACCGACACTAATTAATATCAGCGAATCTCCTGCGGCATACCAATTATTTCATTTAGCAGCAGAAAT
Source organism: Psychroflexus sp. (assembly GCA_965662165.1). Taxonomy (GTDB): domain Bacteria; phylum Bacteroidota; class Bacteroidia; order Flavobacteriales; family Flavobacteriaceae; genus Psychroflexus. The sequence continues at coordinate 4,201 of CBFIGU010000097.1, read as the reverse complement.
GCCTTTTCAATTTGAGCAAACTACACTGCGGGTTCGATTACAAATTCAAAATATTTTCAATACTTCTTATCGAAACTACTTAAATAGGCAACGCTATTATGCAGACGAGATGGGAAGAAATATTCATTTACAAATTCAATTTAATTATTAATTATAAACCATTTTAAAATCAATTATTTAACCCTAAATTATTTACCTATGAAATCTTTAAAAATTGCAAGCTTATTCAGTTTATTATTCATCTTCGGAGCATGTTCAGACGATGATGATGTACAAATTATTAATGAAGAAGAAGTGATAACTACACTTACCGTTACTTTAGTAGATAATGCTACTAACCAAACCAAAACCTTTCAATCTAGAGACTTAGATGGAGATGGACCTGAAAGTCCAGTAATTACAGCAGACAATTTAGATGCTAATACTACCTACCAAGGAAGTATTGAGTTTTTAAATGAACTTGAAGACCCTGCAGAGAACATTACTTTAGAAGTAGTTGAAGAAGGTGCAGAACACCAAGTGTTTTTTATCAATGCTAGTAGCTTACAGACTACTTTTACCTATGAAGATGCAGATGAAAACAACAACCCTATTGGTGTAGACTTTACCCTTACTACCGGTGAAGCAAGTTCAGGAAATTTATCTATAATTTTGATACACGATGGAGATAAGTTTGCACAAGGAGCTGCTAGTGGAGACATTAGCAATGTTGGCGGAGAAACAGATATAGAAGCTAACTTCACTATCAATATCCAATAAAATTAATTGAATTCTACTTAAAAGCGATATCTAAACAGGTATCGCTTTTTTATTTATATGTAGAAGCTTCTTAAGTCTAATCCGTCCTATTTACATTGTTTGAAACTTTGATATTGAAAAAATCAAAATTGACTTAGATATGCCTTTTCAACTTCTTAATTTTTTAAGAGCTACTTGAAATTCTTGTTAAATCGATACTAAAGCTAGAAAAACGAGTAGGAAATACTGGCTTGCATATGTCTAATGGGTATAAAACAAAAACAATATTACTATGAAAAAATTAAGTGGATTACTTATGCTATGCTTTTTGAGCTTTGGAATTTTTTCCTGCTCAGATGATGATGACAATTCGAATATTAATAATCCAGCCGACTTACCCAACTTGGTGGAAGCTGCAGAAGCTGGAGGTTTAACTACACTATTAGACGCAGTAAATGCAGTTGATGGTTTAGGTTCTACCTTATTAGGTTTAGAAGATATTACTGTTTTTGCTCCTACAAATGATGCATTTGCAGATGCTTTAGAAGCTTATCAGGTTGAAACATTAGCTGAATTAGTTGAAGAAATTGGCGGTGTAGGGAATTTAGAAACTGTCTTAGGGTTTCACGTAGTTCCTGCATCAGCGTTATCAGCAGACTTACAAGCTGAACAATCTTTAATGACTTTGGGCGACCAAGAAATCATTGTGCGTAGAAGCAATGGCGTAGTTACAGTAGAAGATGCCTTAGGAAATGTTGCTACCGTTGTAAATGCAGATATTTTAATAGAAAATGGTGTAGTACATGTAATTGACCGTGTATTATTACCTGTATTGCCTGAAGCACCGCTTCCAAATTTAGTTGAAGCAGCTCAAGCAGCAGAACTTAATGTATTATTACAGGCCGTAGGCGCTATTGATGGTTTAGACCAACAATTATTGGATGCAGAAGAAATTACTGTATTTGCTCCAACTGATGAAGCTTTTGGGAATTTACTTACGGCCTTAGAAGTAGCTGATTTAAATGAATTAGTACAAGAAATAGGCTTAGAAAATTTAGAAACGGTTTTAGGCTTTCATGTAATCCCAGCAACGGCATTCGCAGCTGATTTACCAGAAGGCACAAGTACATTTAATACATTAGCGGGGCAAGATTTAACTGTAACCAGAACTGGAGATAATGTAACAGTAACTGACTTCAATGGAAATACTTACAACGTTACCACTCCAAATGTAGCGATTGAAAATGGTGTAGTACACGTAATTGACGGTGTATTGCTACCTGAATTAGCTTCTAACGCACCTAATTTAGTAGATGCAGCAAACGAAGCTGGTTTAACTACATTGTTAGATGCAATAGGCGCCATTGATGGTTTAGACCAAACTTTATTAGACCAAGAAGCTATTACAGTATTTGCACCAACAAATATGGCTTTTGGAAATTTACTAACTGCTTTAGAAGTAAGTTCTTTAGATGAATTAGTAGCTGAGATAGGTTTAGAAAACTTAGAAACAGTATTAGGATTTCATGTAGTTCCTGCTACTGCCTTTTCTGATGATTTAATGGAAGGTGTTAATACGTTCAACACCTTAGCTGGACAAGAATTAACCGTTACGAAAACAGGAAACAATGTTACGGTAACCGATATTGATGGTAATACTTATAATGTAACTACTCCTAATGTAGAAATTGAAAATGGTGTAGTTCACGTAATTGATGGTGTACTATTACCTGAGTTGTCATCTAATGCACCTAATTTAGTAGATGCAGCAAACGAAGCTGGTTTAACTACTTTATTAGCCGCTATTGGTGCAGTTGATGGGTTAGAACAACAATTATTAAATGCAGAAGCAATTACCGTATTTGCCCCAACTAATAATGCTTTTCAAAACGTACTAGACGCTTTTAATGTAAGTACTTTAGAAGAGTTAGTTGCAGAAATTGGTGGAGTAGAAAATTTAGCTACTGTACTTGGTTTTCATGTGATTCCTGCAGTAGCTTTTGCTGAAGATTTACCAGAAGGTCAAAACACATTTAATACATTAGCTGGGCAAGATTTAATTGTAACCAGAACTGGAAGTACGGTAGAAGTAACCGATACTACGGGAGCTACTTACGCTGTAACTACAGCTAATGTTGAAATAGAAAATGGTGTAGTACACGTAATTGATGATGGTGTTTTGTTACCAGAATTAGAAACTCAAAACTCGGTTGAAATGACTGTAGAAAATTCTGGAGCTTCTGCATATTTTGTATCTGAAATAGTAGGTAACGAGCAAGTTACCCCTTTAAATGAAAATAATAGTACTTGGAATTTAACCATAGGCACACGTTACGAATTAAACGTAACTGGAGCATCAGTTCATCCTTTTGCCCTACGTAATGCAGCTGGAGATTTATTGATTACTCAAAACGGAGCTTCAGCTACTTTTCAGGGAGATGCCAATGTAAATGTTGTTGTAGATGGCAATATGATTAGTTTCACATTAACACCAGACTTAGCGAATGAAGTTGATAATTATGTTTGTACAGTACACGGAAGCATGTCTGGTAGCATCACAGTAAATTAGGTTTTGGTTGAGTTGTTTTGATGATGTGATGTGATGCTAGAAAGAGCTACGATTTTCGTAGCTCTTTCTGTTTTTATATGCTTAGTAGTCTAATGAGAAGACTACATTTTGTAATTTTGCGAAATGAATTATCAAGATACCATTGTTGCTTTAGCCACTCCTTCTGGAAGTGGAGCTATTGGGATTATTCGTGTAAGCGGAAAAGACGCAATTTCAATTTGCGCTCCCCTATTTCATTCTAAAAAAAACTTAGCTTTAACAGAACAGTCATCGCATACCTTACAGCTAGGTCATATTAAAGATAATGAACGAATCTTAGATGAAGTCTTGGTGAGTGTTTTCCGTGGAAGTAAATCTTACACCGGCGAACCAACGGTTGAAATATCTTGTCACGGAAGCGCATTTATTCAAAAAGAAATCATTCAGCTTTTATTACAAAAAGGTTGTCGTGCCGCAAATGCGGGCGAATTTACACTTCGAGCCTTCTTAAATGGAAAAATGGATTTGAGTCAAGCTGAAGCTGTAGCCGATTTAATTGCCAGTGATAATGCTGCGAGTCATCAATTGGCTATGCAACAAATGCGGGGTGGCTTCACCAACGAACTTGCTGCTTTACGTAAGGAATTGCTAGATTTTGCTTCATTAATTGAATTAGAACTGGATTTTGCAGAAGAAGATGTAGAATTTGCCAACCAAGATGAATTTCAACGACTCGTAACTAAAATTCAGAAGGTCTTAAGTCGCTTAATCGATTCCTTTGCTGTGGGAAATGTATTGAAAAACGGAATTCCCGTAGCCATTATCGGCGAACCCAATGTGGGCAAATCTACTCTGCTTAATGCTTTATTGAACGAAGACCGCGCTATTGTTAGTGATATTGCAGGAACCACCCGC